>NZ_KV821193.1:100655-140618 GCF_001815585.1 Anaerococcus sp. HMSC075B03 | reverse complement strand
AACTTATCCAGATGGATCAATCAATACTTTGACTCCTGAGCAAACTGTAACAGAAAAAGCAAAAACAGATGCTGAAAAGAACCCAGCTAAAGATCCAGTTAAGACAGAAGTAGAAAACAAAGATAAATTAACTGAAGAAGAAAAAGCAAAAGTAGTAGAAGAAGTTAAGAAAGCAAACCCAGAAGCAAAAGACGTAACAGTTGATGACAAGGGAAATGCGACATTAACATATCCAGACGGATCAACAAATACACTACCAGCTGAAAAGACAGTAACTGATAAAAAAGCAACAAATCCTGATAAAACAATAGCAGACAAGACTAACCCAACTGTTCCTTCAAAAACTGAAGTTAAGGATAAGAACAACTTAACTGATGAAGAAAAAGATAAGGTTAAAAAAGCAATCGAAGACGCTAATAAAGATAAATTCCCACAAGGAACAAAAGTTGAGATTGGAAAAGATGGAACTGCTACTATAACTTATCCAGATGGTTCAGTTGACATCATTAAAGGAAATGATTTAGTAATTCAAAAAGCAAATGCTGGTGCTAGTGGAAGCATAAATAGAGTTAATAGCTCTAATACAGGCAAAAATGTTAAAACAGGTGTAGGTTCTTCTGCAACTATTTTAGCAACATTGGCAACAGCCGTAAGCGGATTATTCGCTTCTAAAAAAAGAAAAAATGATTAAAATTAATTTTTTCGAAAATAAAAAATAATTTTTAATGAAGACCTTCGGGTCTTCATTTTTTTTATTGGGATTTTTGGGTGTGGGTATAATAGACTTATGGAGGAAATTATGGATAGATTTTTAGTTTTTTTAGCGGATGGTTTTGAGGAAATTGAGGCTTTGACTTTGGTTGATTATTTTAGAAGGGCTGATATTTTTGTTGATATGGTTTCTGTTGGCAATGATTTGTTTGTTGTTGGCTCTCACGATATTATTGTCAAGGCGGATAGGCTTATTGATGATATTGATTTGGATTTTTATGATGGGATTTATATTCCTGGTGGTAGTTTGGGGGCGAAAAATCTTAGGGACGATAAAAGGGTTATTGATATTGTAAAAAAATTTGATGAGGAGAAAAAAATCATTTGTGCTATTTGTGCAGGGCCTAGTGTTCTTGATAGGGCAGGTATTGTTAGTGATAGGAATCTTGTTTGTCATCCTAGTGTGGAAAAAAGCCTTTTGAATGTTGGAAAAATTAAAAGTGATGAGCTTATTGTTGTGGATGGAAATATTTTTACGTCAAGGGGCGCTGGTGCTAGTGTTTTTTTGGCTTTGAAATTGATTGAAATGATTAAGGGGATTGGTGTAAAAAATAGTGTAAAGTCTGGTATTCAGGAAGATTTTGTTGAGAAATATTTTGGTTTTAATTTTTGATGTTAATTTTGAATAAATCAATTTTTGTTTTTATTGATTTATTCTTTTTTTGCCTTTTTCTTTTATTTAAAAAAAGGTCTATATATGTTAAAATATAAGAATACTGATAGGTATTTAATTTCAATAAAAATCATATTTTGGTTTTTAAATTTTAATTGGAGGTATTATGAAAAAGATTGGTAAGGTTTTATTGGCCTTTTTATTGATTATAGGGACTGGCTTTACGGGTTTTACTCTCGGAAAGAATTCTTCTAATGATAATCGTATGATTTCTGAACAAAATCAAAAGCACATGGCTTCTATGGAAGCTATGAAGGAATTGATTGATGAGAATTTCCTTTTTGATTATGAGGATAAGCAATTGTATGATGGTTCTTTGAAGGGTATGTTTGAAAATTTGGGCGATCCTTATACTGCTTATTATACAAAGGAAGAATTTGACAAGCTTATGGAAGATGTTAATGGAAAGTATGCGGGCATTGGTGTAGCTGTTCAAGCTAGTGATGAGGGATATATCAAGGCGATTTCTGTTTTTGATGAATCTCCTGCAAAAAAGGCTGGCATCAATGTTGGCGATTATATTACCAAGGTTGATGGTGTTTCTTATTCTTCTGACCAATTGGAAGAGGCTGTGTCAAAAATTAGGGGAAATGTTGGAGAAAAGGTAAAGATTACTGTCCTTAGAAAAAATGCTGAGGGCAAGGCTGAGGAAAAAGATATTGATGTTGAAAGAGCCGATGTGAAGGTTGATACTGTTGAAAGCAAAGTTGTTGAAAAAGATGACAAAAAAATCGGCTATATTAAAATTAAACAATTTGAGGATGTTACTAAGGAAGAATTTGGCAAGGAGCTAAAGGCTTTGAAGGATGCTAAGGTTGATGGTATTGTTATGGATCTTAGAAATAATCCTGGCGGTGGGCTTGATGTGTGTCTTGCTATCTGTGATACTTTTTTGGATGAGGGTGTAATTGTTTCAACTGTTGACAAAAAAGGCAAAGAAATTGTTGAAAAAAGCGACAAGGAAATGGACAAAACTCCTATGACTGTTCTTATAAATGAAAATTCTGCTTCTGCGTCTGAAATTTTGGCTGGAGCTTTTAAGGATAGAAAAAGAGCAAAAATTGTTGGGAAAACTTCTTTTGGTAAGGGCATTGTTCAAAAACTTTTCCCTCTTGATGATGGGTCTGGCGTAAAAATTACTATTAGCGAATATTTCACACCAAACAAAACTAAAATTCACAAAATTGGTGTAAAACCTGATGTAGAAGTTGAAGATAAAAGTGAAAATGGAGCTTTGGATATAGAAAATCTTGACAAGGATACTCAATTTAATAAGGCTTTGGATACATTATTAGAAGAAATTAAGGGGTGATATTATGAACAGCTATAACAGCGAGCAAAGGATTGAAGAACTAAATAATCTTTTAGAAAAAAAAGATATTCCGGCTTTAAAGGATTCTTTGAGAAGAACTAACCCCGTAGATATAGAAGAATTTATGTCTGAGCTTGACAATGAAGAAAGTTTGATTGTTTATAGGCTTTTGAGAAAAGATGATGCTGCTGAGGTGTTTGCTGAATTGAAACAAGATGGCAAGCACAGACTTTTGACTTCTATTACAGATCCTGAGCTTGATGCTATTGTGAAAGCTTTAAATTTCGACGATGTAATTGATACGCTTGAGGAAATGCCTGCAACTGTTGTAAAAAGAATTTTGAGAAATTCTGATTCTGAAATGAGAAAAAGAGTAAATCAATTTTTACAATTTCCAGAAGATTCTGCTGGAAGTTTGATGACAACAGAATTTGTAGAAGTAAATCCAGAAATGACCTGCCAAGAAGTTTTGGACAGGATAAAAAAAGTAGGTTCAACAAAAGAAACTATTTACACTTGCTATGTAACAAATACTACAAAATCTTTATTGGGATATGTTTCACTAAGGTTGATTGTAACAAGCTCATTAGATACAAAAGTTAAAGATTTGATGTATGAAGATGTAATAAGCGTGGAAGCTTACGAAGATCAAGAAGATGTAGCAAAAACTTTTAGAAGATATGGTTTTACAGCTTTGCCAGTTGTTGATAGCGAAAGAAGGCTTATTGGAATAATTACAGTTGATGATATTATGGATATAATGGAACTTGAAACAACTGAGGATTTCCAAAGAATGGCTGGTACAACACCGGATGAAGAAGAATATTCAAGCACATCAGCCTTAAAACTTGCAAAAAACAGATTGCCTTGGCTAATGTTTTTGATGGTTTCGGCATCATTTACATCAACAATTTTAAAATCAAGTCAAAGGGTAATAGAATCAATAATTGCCCTAAATATGTTTATACCAATGCTAACAGACTCCGGCGGAAACGCAGGAAGCCAATCATCAACTCTTGTAATACGTGGAATGGCAACAGGAGATGTAGAGCTTGAAGATTGGTATAAAGTAGTATTTAAAGAATTTGAAGTTGGAGTTATAGTAGGAGTTATAATGTCATTTTTAGCATTTTTAAAATGCCTATTATTTGACGGAGTAGCTATGGAAGTTGCAGCCATAGTAGGAATAACAATTTTTGTAATAATAATTATAGCAAAAGTTGTAGGAGCCCTACTTCCAATGGGAGCAAAAAAATTAGGCTTTGACCCAGCAATAATGGCAAGTCCACTAATAACGACAATAGTAGATTCAATAGGATTAATATGCTATTTCCAAATTGCAAAATTAATCATGGGAATATAAAAATAAGCTTACTTTGATTAGTAAGCTTTTTTATTTTTGAAAATTGGTGTAAGAAATTTAAAAAATAAAATAATTCTTTAGTAATAAAATTAAATTAAGAAATTACCCATGCCGACTAAACGAAACGAAGTGGAGTGCATGGAGGGATCTCTTTTTAAAATATGGCAAAATAAATAGACTGGAAAAGGAAATTTATGCCCTTATCCAGTCTAAATTTTATTATTCTTCGCTATTTTCTTCTTCTAATTCTTCTTTCACTTCTTCGTGAACGGCTTGTTTTATTTCTTTGTTGTCAATTATGGAATTTTCTGCTAATCTCTCTAGTTTTTCTTTTTCCATTTTTCCAAATTCTTCGTCGTCATCTAGTTTTCTTTTTGTAAGAACAGATATTGCAAATCTTCTTCTCATTTCGTGTTTGATTTCTTCTCTTTCGTTAAACCAGGCAACTACTAGGATAATTGTAAGTATCATTCCTAAATATCCAAGTATTGGATAGAGGATTGACATTAATTTTTTAAATCCTAAAAATGAAAGCCCAAAGCCCATTAGGGTAAATATTATTAAATTTCTTCTAAATTTATTTTCTGTATCGGAAAATCTTCTTGCTGCTGAATAAAATAGGGAAATGGCTGTGTTAAAAATCATTCCAAAAATAATTAAAGACATCATAAGTCCCAAAACAGGGTGGATATTTTCTAAAACAATTTGCATTGGTATGTCAGAATCTTTTATCATTGGTAGGGTAAAAAATAGGGTAAGGCCTACTAGTGCTGTAAGGATTGCTACCATCAATCCTCCAAGCATTCCTCCAAGTCCTGCTTCGGCTGAATCGGTTTTGCTTCCTCCTAGGACAAATGCCATGGAGATTCCGCTAATCATGCACAAGCCAAAATAATTTAGTGTGGATAAGCCTATGTTTGGAAGTGGGGATTTTACACTTTGTCCAATTTGATTTAGACTTTGCCAATCTGGTTTTATGGTTATAAAAGTATAAATTGCTCCAAGGATAGCAAAAATAATTATTAGTGGTGTAAAGGCACCGATTACTTTTGTTACTTTATCGAAATCTAACATTCCAATAAAAATTACTAGTAGGGTACAAATTAGTGAGCCAACCCATGGTTTAAATCCAAATTGTTGGTTTAAATTTGAGCCTGCACCTGCTATCATTACGAAACCCATCAAAAAGCAATTAATTATTAGGGCAAAATCCATAAATTTTGTCAAATATTTGCTTGAAACTTCTTCGATGACATCGATATGACTTTCTGCTAAATAGTGAGAGCCAAGTTGAAGAATTATTCCTCCAACTAAAACGTGCAAAATTCCTATGGCTATAAGTCCAAATAGCCCTGATATTCCAAAGGAAATAAAATATTGCATTAGCTCTTGACCGCTTGCAAGTCCTGCTCCGGTTAATACGCCTACATAAGCTAGCATTATACTTATAGTTTTTTTATTCATTATTTCTCCTTTTTGTTTGTTCTCCTTTAATAAAAAATTTTTTTATAATAAAAGTGTTGGTTTATGCCAACACTTTTGTTTAAGAAAATTGGTTTATTACTACTTTTGGTATTATTTTTTCGATTTCTTCTCTTGTTGGTAGGTCTAGGACTTCTGCTGTTGCTGTTGCTGCTGCTACGGCAACTTTGTATGCTTCAAGATAATCGCTTGATCTTACCAAAGTTCCTATAAATCCTCCTATCATTGAATCACGACAGGCTACAGAATTTACTACTTCATTTATGTGAATTTCTTCGGATATATATGAATGTCCATTTTGGCTAAAAAACATTGAGCCTTTTTTGCCGTATGAAACTATGGCGTTTTGTGCTCCCATTTCTATAATTTTTTTGCCGTATTTGTCCATATCTTCTATTGTTTCAATTTTTGTTCCAAAAATTTCCATCAAATCTTCTATGTTTGGTTTTACTAGAATTGGTCCTTCTTTTATAACGTCTGGCAAATATTCTGCTGGTATGTCTGCTATAAATTGCGCTTTGTTTGCTTTTGCTATTGAAACCATTCTAGAATAAATATCTTTGTCAGATTTTTCTTCCATTGGTGGGACTGATCCTCCCATAACAATTGTATCGCCTTCGCCAACTCTTGATAAATAATACAAAAGTTCATCTACTTCGTAGTGGCTTATGTTTGGACCTTTTGAATTTATTGTTGTTTCCTCGTTATCTAGTAATAATTTTATATTTGTTCTATTTTCTTCTTCGATATTGACAAAATCTGTCATGATATTTTCTTTATCAAGCCAGTCTTCTATAAATCTTCCTTGATGACCACCTGTAAATCCAGTTGCAATTGTAGGGATTTTTAATTGTGATAAAACTCTAGAAACATTAAGAGCCTTGCCTCCTGGAAGGGTAAATTCATCAGACACATGGTTTTTATCGCCAATATTCAGGTTTTTTACTTCTAAAATTACATCCACAGATGGATTTAGGGTAACTGTATATATCATAATTCCTCCAAATAATTAATCTTTTCTATTTTTATTTTTTATACTCTTAAATCATAAATTGCTTCTATGACTTCTTCCATGTGAAGTCCTCTAGAACCTTTTACAAAAACTAAAGTTGATTTTGTTATTAAAAATTTCAACTTATCTATTAGGTCATTTTTATTTTCAAAATAAAAACTTCTGTTTTCTGGGAAATTTTCAAGACTTGCCTTGTACATTTCTTTGCAAAGTGGACCATAGAATAGGCAATAATTTATTTTTTTTGGATCTATATCAAGTCCTGATTTGTAATGAAGATTTTTTTCTCCATCGCCAAGCTCAAGCATATCTCCCAAAACTACAATTTTATTTAAATATCCATCCAAAAATCCTGCAAGCTCAAGTCCTTGTTTTAAAGATTGGGGATTTGATTTGTAGGCATCGTCAAGAATGTCAAAGCCATTTCTTTCTATTAATTCATTTCTGTTTGCATTATTTGATACCTTGGCTAGACCATTATCAATTTCTTCATAAGAAAGATTAAATAATTTTCCAATAAGAACTGCCAAAGCCCCGTTATAAACTTGATGAGTGCCTAGCAAAGGAACTAAATAATCTTCGTTTTCGTATGAAAATTTTGTGTAAGTGCTTGAAAATTCTTTTGGACATACTTTAAAATCCACTCCATCTTCCTCGCCAAAACTTATTGTTTTTTGTTTTATTGTGTAGGAAGGAAGAACTTTTTTTAATATTTCATCATCGCCATTATAGATAAAAATTCCATCAGCTTTTAGGCCTTCAAGAATTTCAAGTTTTGCTTTGGCAATTCCTTCTCTTGATTTTAATTTTAAAAGATGAGCATCGCCAATATTTGTAATCATTGCCATATCTGGTTTTGCGATATTTGAAAGGAGAGAAATTTCTCCAAAATCTTCTGTGCCCATTTCGACTACGCCGATTTGTGTTTTGTCTGAAAAATCCAAAAGAGTCAAAGGAACTCCAATTTCATTATTCAAATTTCCTTGAGTTTTTTCTACCTTATATTTTTCTGATAAAACCGAATGAATCAAATTTTTGCTGGTTGTCTTGCCATTTGAACCTGTGATTGCAATTATTTTTATATCAAGTTCTTGTCTGTATGCTCTTGCCAAATCTTGCAAGGCTTTTTTTGTATCAGAAACTTTTACAAAGGGAATTGAAATTGACTTTGGAATTTTGTAATTTTCGTCAATCAAAAAGGCAACAGCTCCGGAGTTCTCACATTCTTCTATAAAAATTCTTCCATCAAATTTTTCTCCAACTATTGGTATATAGAGATTATCTTTTTTGATTGTTCTAGAATCAATTGAAATTCCTTTGATTTTTGTTTTAGAATACTTTGGGTTTGAAATTTCTCCACCAAGCATTTGTGCAATTTCTTCTAAAGTTCTTTCAATCATTTAAATCTCCTTTTTTGAAAACTTTTAAAACCTTCTTCAATTAGCATATCAAGAATTTGTGAAAATTCTAGGTCAAAACTAATTTTGCAAAGTCTTGCAAAAAATGAAGTTGGGGTAAAGCCAGGAAAGGTGTTTATTTCGTTGATGTAAAATTCATTATCTTTTAAAAATATATCAACTCTTGCAAATCCTTGGCAGCCACAAGCTTTGTAGCATTTTTTTGCAAATTCTAATAAATCTTTTTCAAGCTTTTCATCCATTGGATAAGGAAGCATTTCTTTTGTAGATTTATCAAAATATTTTGCATCATAGTCAAGGAAAATATGGTCAGTTACATAAGCTCCAGGTTTTGATGCAATTAATTTATTATCGCCGATTATGGCAATTTCTACTTCTTGACCAATTATTGCCTCTTCAACTAAGATTTTTTCATCATATTTTAAAGATTCTTTTCCAAATTTTAAAAGGTCGTCTATGTTTTCAGCCTTGTTTACTCCAACTGATGAACCATTTGCTGATGGTTTTACAATCATTGGAAACTTAATATATTCTTCGCATTTTTTTGCAAAATCAAGGTCAAAAGATTCTTCGTTAGCATAAAGGTATCTTGCTTGTTTTAATTTATTTTTTTCGAAAATGTCATTTGCAGTAACCTTGTCCATACAAACAGAAGATGACAAAAGTCCATTTCCAATATAAGCTGTGTCAATTGCATCCAAAAATCCTTGGATAGTTCCATCTTCTCCATAAGTTCCATGAACACAAGGAATTATAATTGTATTTTCTTTATCCTTATCTTTTAATTCTAAAAGAAAATCAGAAATTGATTCTAAAATATTTTCTTTGCATTCTTTTACAAGTTCAAATTCATCGTCTGTATTTATAAAATCGAAAACTTTTGAAAATCTACCTTTTTTATCAATATAAACAATTTTTAAATTGTATTTGTTTTTGTCTAAATTTTTTGAAATATTAAGGGCACTTCTAAGAGCTATTTCATGCTCACTTGAAGGTCCACCGCATAATAAATAAGTATTAATCATATATCTCCCCACTCTAATTTTATATAAAAATTTTACTACATATTGGAAATTAGAGCAAATAAAAGAAGATTTTATTGAAAAATAAATTAATATTTATTATTTTCTTTTGAAAATTTTCGTGTTTTTATTTCTACAAATAAAAGTATAATATTTAAAAAAATAAAAATAGGGGGGGAATATGGATTATAAAGATTTACAACCAAAAGAAGTTTTTCATTGGTTTAAAGAAATTTCAAATATACCAAGAGAAAGCGGAAATGAAAAAGAAATTTCAAATTTTTTGGTAGATTTTGCAAAAAAAAGAAATTTAGAATATTGGCAAGATGATTTTTTTAATGTATATATAAAGAAAGAAGCAAGCAAGGGCTTTGAAAATTATCCAGAAGTTTTACTTCAAGGACACATGGATATGGTTTGTGTAAAAGAAAATGGTTCAGACCACGATTTTTCTAAAGATCCAATTGAGCTTGTAATAGATGGAGAATGGCTTAGAGCAAACAAGACTACTCTTGGAGCAGATGATGGAATAGCAGTAGCTTACGCTCTTGCAATTTTGGATGATGAAAAAATTTCACACGGTCCAATTTCTGTTTTGATAACAACAGGCGAAGAAACATCTATGGTTGGAGTTAATAATTTAGATACAAAAAAATTAAATGATCCAAAATATTTATTAAATATCGACAGCGAAGAAGAAGGAATTCTTACAATTGGATGTGCTGGTGGAATGGATATAAAATATTCTTTTGAAAAAGAATACGAAAAATCAGACGGAGAATTTATTTCAATTGAGCTTAAAAATTTCCAAGGTGGACATTCTGGTATGGAAATTGATAAGTACAAATTAAACGCAATCAAGGGACTTGTTAGAATAATTGATGGATTAGATTCATATAGGATTGGAAAAATTTCAGGTGGAGTAAAAAGAAATGCAATTCCATCAGAAGCATTTGCGATAGTAGAAGTAGATGATGCAAAAAAAGCAATAAAAAATCTAGAAATAATAAAAGATGAAATTATCCACGAATACAAAAATTCAGATCCAAAAGGCGAAATAAATATAAAAGAATCTAAATTTGATGGAGAAGTTTTAACAAGAGATTTGTCAGAAAAAATTGTAAATGCAACAATGGTTGTTGCAGACGGTCCTGTAAAAAAATATGCTGGAAATTTAGTTACAAGTTCAAATCTTGGTTTAATTGAAGAAGATGATAAAAAAATAAGTTTTGTAATTCTTGCAAGAAGCGAAGTAACATCAGCAAAAAGATTTAGACGAGATGTTATAAAAAAACAAGTAGAAATGTTTGGAGCAAAAGTAGAAACATCAAATGAATATCCAGGCTGGGAAAGAGAGGACAGCGAACTTTTGGAAATAATGAAAAATGTTTGGGAAAAATTAAATGGAGAAAAACCAGAAGTTTTAACAACCCACGGTGGGCTTGAGTGTGGTTTGTTAAAGCAAGATATGAACCAAACCCAAATGGTATCATTCGGCCCAGAAATAGAAGGCGCCCACAGCCCAGAAGAAAGAGTAAATATAAAATCAACAGAAAATAATTATAAATTCTTAATAGAGCTTTTAAAAGAATTAAAATAAAAAGAGATTTGTAGCTTTTCATAGGGTAGACAAAGTCAGTTTAGTAATTCATTATTAATTTAAAAATAAAATTACTCTACACGCCATCTCGACCGACTGGAAGGAGTGGAGAGATCTCATGAGATTTCTCCACTAGTTGCATAAGATTAATAGGGATAAACAATCGAAATAAACGATTGTTTATCTGGTCGAATGGGAAAAGTTTCTATTTTGTCAACAGTCAGAGAGGTTTGCACCTCTTTTTTTATTTTGCTAAGTAAGATAATTAAAATCCTTGTTAAAAAATTTTTTCGTGCTATAATATTTACAGAAAAGGAAATCATTTTCTAAAAATTTAATATTTTTTTAACTATTATTTTCAAAAATACAAGTATTGTATTATGATAGGAAAACGTGTATAATAGATTTAAGATTTAAGGATTATAGTTAAAAAAAATAATAGTTATAGAATTTTATTTATCAACAATTAATGGAGGTAATATGTACGAGGAAAAAGTTACGCTTGTAAATGAAATCGGTTTACACGCAAGGCCTGCTTCTATATTTATTAGAGAAGCTGTCAAGCATGCGTGCGATATAAATGTAGAAAAAGATGGAAGAGTTTATAATGCAAAATCAATTATGTCAGTTTTGTCTATGAGTGCCGGAAAAGGCGAAGAAATTATAATAAAGGCTCAAGGCGATGACGAAGAAGAAGCTGTAAAAAGTTTAGTTGATTTGGTAGAAAATAAATTATCTAATTATTAGCAACTTAAATTTACTTAAAAATAAAAATCAATACTTATTTAGAGAACACTTTTGATAGAAAAAGTGTTTTTTATTTGAGAAAATTTTTAAAATTAATTATTTTGTAAGGATAAAAAAATTTAAAAATTATTTTTTAAAATTTCATATAAAAATGTTAGGATTTCAAGTTTTGACAATCCGTACTAAAGCAGTATACTTTAAATGTATATAAATTTATTTTCTCAAAAGTTAGGAAAAAAGAGGTAAGAAATGAAAGAATTATTAAAAGTTGAAAATTTACATGTTTCAGTTGGAGATACTGAAATATTAAAAGGAATAAATTTAAAAGTTAATGCTGGAGAAGTTCATGTAATAATGGGATCAAATGGTTCAGGAAAATCTACATTCATGAACGCTGTAATGGCAAATCCAGTTTACGATGTAACAGAAGGAAAAATATTTTTTGAAGGAGAAGATATAACAGATTTAACAACTGACAAAAGAGCAAAGGCAGGAATTTTTATGTCTTTCCAATCTCCTGATGCGATTAATGGTGTAAAACTTAGAGATTTTCTAAAGCAAGCAAAAGAAGAAGTTACAGGAAAAAAACCTTCAATTTTAGGATTTAATAAAGAACTAAAAAAAGAAATGGACGATTTAAAATTATCTGAAGAATATGCAAACAGATATGTAAATGTAGGATTTTCTGGTGGAGAAAGAAAAAAATCTGAAATTTTGCAATTAAAAATTTTAAATCCAAAACTTGCTATGCTTGACGAAACTGATTCAGGACTTGATGTTGATGCGGTAAGAATTGTAAGCGAAGGAATAAAAAATTATTTAAACGAAGATAATGCTGTAATAGTTGTAACTCACCACAATGAATTATTAGAAAACATTGATGTTGATTATGTTCACGTTTTAAAAGATGGAGTAATCAAAGAAACATCTGATGCAAGCCTAATGGAAAAAATTGAAAAAGAAGGATATGAGTGGGTTTAATATGACAGAAAAAAAATTTGATGAATCATCCTTTAAGGATATTGATAGGGGTATTTATGATGTCATTGACAAATTTGAATACTCAGATATTTCCGACAAGGGTTTGAATAAAAAAATAGTTGAAGAATTATCAAAAAAGAAAAATGAACCAGAATGGATGCTAAAAAGAAGACTTCAATCTCTTTTGATTTTTGAAAAAACAGAAAATCCATCATGGGGACCAGATCTTTCTGAATTAAATATGGCAGATATAACAACTTATGTTAAGCCAAAAACTGACAAAAAAAGTAATTGGGATGCTTTGCCAGAAGAGATAAAAGATACTTTTGATAGGCTTGGAATTCCTCAAGCTGAGCAAGAATCTCTTGCAGGAGTTGGAGCTCAATATGACAGCGAGGAAGTTTATCATTCAATTCAAAAACATTTGTCAGATCAAGGAGTAATTTTTACAGATTTTGATACAGCTTTGAGAGAACATGAAGAAATTGTTCATAAATATTTTCAAAGAGCAATTCCTCCAACACTTCACAAATATGCAGCCCTTCACGGTGCAGTTTGGTCTGGTGGTTCTTTAATTTATGTTCCAAAGGGAGTAAATGTAGATATTCCTCTCCAATCTTATTATAGATTGAATGCTCCAGGAGCTGGGCAATTTGAACACACAATGATTATTGCAGAAGAAGGAGCAAAAGTTCATTTTATAGAAGGATGTTCTGCACCAAGATATAATGTTGTAAATCTTCACGCAGGAAGCGTAGAAATTTTTGTTCACAAAGATGCTGAAGTAAGATTTTCTACAATAGAAAACTGGTCAAGAAATATGTACAACCTTAATACAAAAAGAGCGATCGTTGAAGAAAATGGTCAAGTTGAATGGATTTCTGGATCTTTTGGTTCAAAAGTTTCAATGCTTTATCCAACCACAATTTTAAATGGCGAAGGAGCAAGAGCAGAATATACAGGAATAACCTATGCATCAAACGGTCAATATATTGATAATGGCTGTTCAATGATTCATAACGCGCCAAACACTTACTCAACTGCTCTTACAAAATCCATTACTCAAGGAAATGGAAAATCTATGACAAGATCTTATGTAAAAATTGGCAAAAATGCTAAGGGATCAAAGTCAACTGTTGATTGTGAAAACTTGATGTTATCACGTGAGTCAAAATCAGATACAATACCAACTCTTGATATTAGAAATGATGAAGTTGATTGCGGTCACGAGGCGAAAATTGGTTCCCTTGACCAAAAACAAATTTTTTATCTAATGAGTAGGGGAATTCCAGAAAACGAAGCAAAATCTATGATAGTAAGAGGATTTGCAGAGCCGGTTGCAAAAGAATTGCCTTTGGAATATGCAGTTGAGATGAATAATTTGATTGATATGGAATTGGAAGGAGCAAATGGCTGATGGAAAAAGTAAATGTAATGAGAGAGCCTACTTGGTCATACACCAAGCTAAATTATAGCAAAAAAGCTCCAAGCTTAAATGAAAAAAAAGCTTATAAAAATTTTAAAAGTTCAAATGAAAAAAACAAATCTTTAGATGAAATTTTTAGTGAAAAAAATTACGGACTTTCAAAAGATTTTTTGATAGAAAATAAAAATTTTAATAATTTAGATATTTATAGGGATATTGATGGAGAAAAAGATTTAGAATTTATAAATTTAAATCTTGACGAAAATTCAAATCAATTGGTTAATAAAATTGATATAAATGCAAAAAAAGGATCAAAATCTTCATTTTTAATTAATTTTTCTCAAACAAAAGGAGAATCTTCTTACCTAAATTCTTTGATAAGAGTAAATCTTGAAGAAGATTCTTTTGTAAAATTGGTTGTTGTAGTAGATTTATTAAAAAATTCTCTTAATCTACAACAAATTTCATCAATTATAGGCGACAGGGCAAATTTTGATATTTCTTATATTGAACTTGGCTCAGATAAGTCTTATGTAAATATTAAAAATTTCCTTGATGGAGAAGAATCAAATCTTGAAGAAAATGGAGTTTATTTCAAACAAAACGAAGATTTTCTAGACATCGGAGCTTTTAACGATCACAAGGCAAAAATAACAAAATCAAATTGTATGTTTAATGGTGCCCTTAAAGGAAAAGCCGAAAAAAGATGGAAGGGTGTTGTTGACCTTAAAAGAGGTTGCGAACACGCTGATGGAAAAATTGGAGATTATGCAGTAATGTTAAGTCCAGATGCAATAAACAGGTCTGCTCCCGTTTTATTAAATGAAGAAAAAGATGTAGCAGGAGAACACGCTGCAAGCGTTGGAAGATTTGATAAGGCGATGTTATTTTATATAATGAGCAGAGGATTTTCTAAAAGAAAAGCAGAAAGCTTGATGCTTGAAGCAAATTTTGCTCCAACAATTGATAAAATTGACCACGAAGAATTGAGAGAAAAAGTAAGATACAAAGTTCACACAATGAATACGAGGGATTAGATGGATATAGAAAAAATAAGAAAAGAATTTCCATTTTTGGACGAAAAAAATACTGGGAAAAAAGTTATTTATCTAGATTCTGCGGCAACTAGCCAAAATCCGATTTCAGTTATAAATGCTCAAGCTGATTATTATAAATATTCAAATGCAAATCCTCACAGAGGTGCTCACTTTTTATCATGGAAGGCGACAGAGGCTTTTGAAAATACCAGAGAAAAAGTTAAAGATTTCATAAATGCTGAAAGAAGCGAAGAAATAATTTATACAAGAAATGCAACAGAATCTTTAAATCTTATTGCCTATTCTTACGCTTGTGAAAATTTAAAAAAAGGCGATGAAATTATAATTTCAATTTTAGAACACCACGCAAATTTAGTTCCTTGGCAAAGAGTTTGCAAGGAAACTGGGGCGATTTTAAAATATGTTTATTTAAATGATGATTATTCTCTAAATTATGACGAATTAAAGGAAAAAATCACGGAAAAAACAAAAATTGTTTCAATCACAGCCTCATCAAATGTGACAGGAGAGATGACTGATCAAAAATTAATTACAAAACTTGCTCATGAAGTTGGAGCAATTTCAATAGTAGATGCTTGCCAACTTGCTCCTCACAAAAAAATTGATGTAAAAGATTTGAATTGCGATTTTCTTGCTTTTTCAGGACATAAAATGTATGGACCAATGGGAATCGGAATTTTGTATGGAAAATATGATTTGCTTGAAAAATTAAAACCATATAATCTTGGTGGCGATATGATTGAATATGTTTATGAACAAGAATCTACTTTTGCAAAACCTGCCCAAAAATTTGAAGCAGGAACTCAAGATGTAGGTGGAGTTGTAGGTCTTTCTGCAGCCATTGATTTTATGAATGAAATTGGTGTAGAAAATATTTATGAACACGAAAATAAACTTGCAAGATATGCCTATGATTTGATTAAAGACATTGATAATATAAAAGTATTTTTCCCAGAAAAAAGAAATACAGGATCAGTTGTAGCTTTTACTTTTGATGATATTCATCCACACGATGTTGCAACAATTTTGGATATGAAAGGAATTGCTGTAAGAAGCGGCCACCATTGTGCAATGCCACTTCATACTTACCTTGATGTATCTTCAACTTGCAGAGTATCATTTGCCATATATAATACTAAAGAAGAAGTAGAATATTTTGCAAAAGAGCTTAAAAATGTAAGAAAGGTGATGGGACTTTAATGGACTTAAACGATGTTTATACTCAAGTAATTCTTGAAAATTCTAGAAATCAAAAAAATAAAAGAAATTTAGAAAATCCAGATATAAAAGAGCCAGGCCACAATCCTTCATGTGGAGATGAAATTGTTTTGGAATTAAAACATGATGGAAATGTAATAACAGAGGCAGCTTTTACAGGACACGGTTGTGCAATAAGCCAAGCTGCAACTTCTGTAATGTGCGATGAAATTGTAGGAAAAACAATTGATGAAGCCAAAGAGATGGCAAAAATTTATATTGGCATGATAAAAAGAGAAGATATAAGTGATGAAGATTTGGAAAAAATTGGAGATGCAGCAGCTTTCCAAAATATTTCAAATATGCCACAAAGAGTAAAATGCGCACTTTTATCTTGGAAAACTTTGGACGAAGTGATAGATAAAGATGTCAAATAATAATTTTTTCAAAGATTATAGGATTTTGGAATTTATAACAAGTGCAATAACTTTTGTGCTTTTAATAATTCTTACCGTAATTCAATATATAAGTGAAAAGAAATATTGGTGGATAATTTTATTAGCAAGCATATTAATGGGCGCAAACGCATACCTAAAATACAAAAAACTTAAAGAAAACAAAAAGCATTCTTAGAAAAAATCTAGGAATGCTTTTTTATTTAAATTTTTAAAATTTTTCAAAATTATTTTCTATTAATTTTTCTATAGCTTCTCCAACTCCTGCTTTATTATTTGATAAAGTTATATAGTCTGCGTGAGGTTTTAGATAATCGTTGGCGTTTTCCATTGCAACGGAAAATCCTGCCATATCTAGCATTGGAATATCATTCATTTCATTTCCTATTGCCATAATTTCATCAATTTTGAAACTAAGTTTTTCGCTCATTAATTTTATGGCATTTCCCTTGTTTGCGTTTTTGTTCATAACTTCAATTAAAACTGGAGCAGTTTTTGCATAGTAATAATTTTCGTTTACAAAACTTGGCATATTGTCCATTACTTTTTCTATATTCCAAGGCCATCCCATAACCAAAAATCTACCAAAATTTTTATCTTCGTCAAAATCATCGTAGGAAATTTTTTGTAATTTTAATTTTGTAATAAAAGAATCAAATCTTGTCAAAATATTTGGATTTTTATGTCTTGTATAAAAACTATCATCATCCATGGCTGAAATTTGAACTTTAAAATTTTTTAAAGCCTTATCAAGATTAATTAAATCTTTTGGTTTTTGAAAAACTCCTGTAATTACTTCCTTAGTGTAGTTGTCAAAAATATAAGATCCATTTTGGGAAATTGAAAAATGACCTTCGTGTTCTAGGTCGAGTTCTTTGACATAAGGAAGAATTCCAGAAAATGGTCTGCCACTTACTAGAGCTATATGTGCTCCTAATTTTTTTGCTTTTAATATCATTTCTTTATTTTTTTTTGGAAGACGTCTTGTATTTGTAAGCAAGGTTCCGTCTATATCAATTGTTATTAGCTTAATCATATTTTGATTATATCATATTTTTTTGAAATTTCTTATTTTTATTAAGTCTTTTTTTATGCTATAATTACAAGATGAGAAGGAGATATTATGAGATTTAAAAGATTTTTAATAACGATTATGGTGGCATTATTTGTATTTTTTTCTTCAAATGCCTATTTAAATAAATTACAGGATAAAAAAAATATAGATAATTATGGGGCTGAGGCTGCTGAAAATAATAAGGGAAAAAAGGTTGATAACGAAATTCTTGTGCTTTTGGTTGGAGTTGATGCAAGTCAAAATAAAGAAAATCCTGAGCCTACAAGGACAGATACAATTATGCTTTGTAAAATAAATTCTGAAACGGGAAAAGTTGATATTTTATCAATTCCTAGAGATTCTAGAGTAAAGGTTAGGGATGAATTTACAAAAGTAAATCACGCTCATGCTTATGGTGGAATTGAACTTACGTTAAAAACTTTAAGAGATTTTTTGGGTCTTGATATTGACTATTATGCAGAAATAAATTTTGAGGCTGTTGTTAATATAGTTGATGAAATTGGAGGAGTAAATTACAAAGTTCCTGAAGGAGTAAGACTTGATGAAGGAAATACACATATAAGACCGGGAATGAATAAAATGAACGGACAAGATGTATTAACTTATTTGAGAGCTAGAAAAATTTACCAAAATGCTGATCTTGGTAGAGTTAATGCTCAACAAGAATTTATGAAAGGAATCATAAATGAATTGGTAAAAAAATCAAAAACAATAAATATGACTTCCTTGGTTGAATCATATTTTAAAGATGTAAAAACAAATTTGCCTTTGGCAACTATGATTGATTTTGCTAGCAAAATGTCTAACTTTTCTTCAGAAAAATGTAAAACTTATACTGTTCCAGGAAATCCACAATATATTGATGGAGTAAGCTATTATATTCCTAATTACGAAGAAACTTGGAAGATAGTTGATAAAGTTTTTTCAAAATATAAATTAAAATCTTGGAAAAAAGAAGATAGTTCTTATTGGGAATATCAAAACTATACTTACACTAACGATAATGAAAATTCAAATGAAGATTATCAAAATTCAAATAGTAATGAAGAAGACGAAGAATATTTGGATGAGGATTATGAAGATTTGAACCAAGAAGACGAAGAAAATACAGAAGATGAAAATTATTTCGATGAAGATGTGAATAACCTTAATGAAGATAATTAATAGGTGGAAAAATGGACGAGAAAAGAAGAGAAAGAAAAGACGAACATATTGAAAATTATCTTAGAAGTGAATTTAAGTCAAAAACATTATTAAACAACGTTTATGTGGAACACAATGCCCTAAGCAATGTAAATTTTGATGAAATTGATACATCAATAGAATTTATGGGAAATAAAATTTCAATGCCTGTGATGGTAAATGCAATGACAGGTGGAACTGAAATAAGTGAAGATATAAACGAAGATTTATCAAATATTTGTAGAGAATTAAATATACCAATGGCTGTTGGAAGCGAATCCATAGCCATAAAAGATAAAGATTCAAGAGAGTCTTTTTCCCTATTAAAAGATAAGAATGTAATAAAAATTGGAAATCTCGGTTGGGAAAATAAAATCGAAAATTTTGAATTTGCAAAAGATTTAATAGGAGCATCTGCTATGCAAGCTCACTTAAATATTGCCCAAGAGCTAGTAATGGATGAAGGTGAAAGAGATTTTTCTAAAAACTTTGAAAATTTGGCAAATATTAGTAAAAATATTTCAGTGCCTTTGATTGTAAAAGAAGTTGGCTTTGGAATGAGCAAAGAAGTAGGTCAAAAACTTTTAGATATTGGCGTAAAATATATTGACGTTGCAGGAAAAGGTGGCACAAATTTTATAGAAATCGAAGATATGAGAATATTTGACAAAGATTATTCAGAATTTTATTCATGGGGAATACCTACAGCGAAATCAATTCTTGATGTAAGAAGTTTGTCTGATGATTTTTTCTTAATAGCAAGCGGTGGAATAAGAAATTCGAGTGATGTTTGCAAATCTCTAATAATTGGTGCAGATATGTGTGCAATTTCTGGAGAAGTTTTGTCATTTCTACTCAGAGGCGATTATGATTACGCAATCAAATATCTTAAAGAATTAAATACAAAAATAAAAATATTTATGGCTCTAGTTGGCGTGAAAAATATAGAAGAATTAAAAAAAGTTCCATATAAATTAACAGGAAGATTAAAAGAATTATTAGATGAAAATTAATTTTAAAAAATTTAATAAATTAGTATATAAGGAGAAAATTATTTCTCCTTTTTTATTTTTAATTTGGGTATAAAAATAATGTAATATTTATTATAGAAAGGAGAAGTATGTTAGGGGATATTTTATTGGCTCTGTCATTTACGCTTGCATTTATATGTATAGTTGCTATAATTTTTACTGATAAAAAAATTTTATTTACTCTTATAGCAATAGCTTTATTTATATATTTTTACAAGTCAAATCTTGACAGGGGCGAAGCAGATATGATGACAATAATAGCTTTTATATCGGGCATTTTGTTACTTGCTATTGAGCTATTTGTACCTGGTTTTGGTATTATGGGAATTTCGGGTATTATTTTAACGACATATTCGCTAATGGATAGTTTTGATAATTCCCTATTTGGAATTTTGATTTTACTAATTACTGCTGCATCAATTTTTTTGAGTGTAACAATTTTTGTAAGATTAGGATTTTCAGCAAATTTATTTGACAAGGCTGTTCTAGTTAATACTCAAACTAAGGAAAGAGGATATAATTCCAAAAAAGATTATACATATCTTTTAGGAAAAAAAGGAAAAACGATAAGTATTTTAAGACCTACAGGAAGAATTACAATTGATGGAAAAATTTATGATGGAAAAACTTATGGAGATTTCATCAAAAAAGATGTAGGAATAGAAGTTGTAGAAATAAAAGATGGACATATTTATGTTAAGGAGGATATATAATGCCGATAATAATACCAGCTTTAGTAGTAATTTTTTTAATAGTATTTTTGACACTTGTGCCAATTGGTTTGTGGATTACAGCAAGATCATCTGGAGTGCCAGTTTCAATGGGCTCACTTGTTGCAATGAGATTTAGAAGAATTAATCCAAGTCATATAGTTTATGCTTTGATTAAATCTCATCAAGCAGGAATTCAAATTTCAAGTTCTGATTTGGAAAGTCATTTTCTTTCAGGAGGAGATGTAAACCAAGTTGTAGATGCCTTGATTGCAGCAGAAAGAGCAAATATAGATTTGAATTTTCAACAAGCAGCAGCAATGAATCTTGCGGGAAGAAATGTTTTTGAAGCCGTTCAAGTTTCTGTAAATCCAAAAGTAATAAATACACCAACCATAGCAGCCGTTGCAAAAAACGGAATTGAAGTCAAAGTTATTGCAAAAGTTACAGTAAGAGCAAATATTGAAAGACTTGTAGGAGGAGCTGGCGAAGAAACAATTATCGCAAGAGTAGGCGAAGGAATTGTAACAACAGTTGGTTCATCAGACACACACGCAGAAGTTTTAGAAAATCCAGATAATATTTCACAAACAGTTCTAATGAAAGGACTTGATAGTGGGACAGCTTTTGAAATTCTTTCAATAGATATTGCAGATGTAGATATAGGACGTAACGTTGGAGCAGAATTACAAAGAGATCAAGCAGAAGCTGATAAAAATATAGCCCAAGCAAAAGCCGAAGAAAGACGTGCCCAAGCTATAGCGCTTGAACAAGAAAACAGAGCGAAAGTAGTAGAAGCCCAATCAAAAGTTCCACTAGCAATTGCAAGAGCACTAGAAAGTGGAAATCTTGGAGTTTTAGATTATTATAATATGAAAAATATAAACGCCGACACTCAAATGAGAAATAAAATATCAGAAACTGATAGCAGAGATGAAATTTAATGGCAAAAGATAATTTAAAAACCAAGTTTTATAAATTTATTTATCTACTTGACAAAGAAAATAATAAAGAAGAAGGGAAAGATACACCAGATTTTGATACTTGGTTAAAAGAATTAAAAAAAGAAGAAAATAATAATCTAAAAAAGCAAAAAAAATTAAAAAAGAAGATGACATTTGGACAAGCTATGTCATCACTTGCAAAAGATACAAAAAATAAATCCGATAACAAAAAAACATACACAAATGATTACCAAAGATTTGAAAGAAGAAATCTACAAGCTTACAATGAAAAAAAAGTAAGTGAAAAAAAATCATACAAAAAAACCGAACAAATTTCAAAAAATCAAATCGAAGATTATTGGAAAGAAAATAAAAAAATAAAATTAGAAAAAAATGAATTAAAAAAGGCGATTATCTATTCAGAAATAATAGGAAAGCCAAAAGCAAAAAGATGAGTTTCTCATCTTTTTTCTTTTGCAACTAAGATGGTATAATAAACTAAAGGAGTGATTAAAATTAAGGAGATTATAGAAATAAATAATACCGAAATAACTATGGGTTTATTCGGTAATTTTGATAAAAATAGAAAATATATTGAAAACAGATTTGATGTAAAAATTAAAACTGAAAATGGAAATATAAGTTTAAATGGAGAAGAGGTTAATTTAAATCTTGTAAAAAAACTTATTGAAGAAATTATTCAAGTAATAAAAAAAGAAGGAAATATTGACTATCAAAAATTAAAATATTTTTCTGATATGCTTGTTTCTGAAAACAAGGAAGTTATAAAATCTTCTCTTGATAAAGTTATTGTTACAACAGCAAATGGCAAACCAATTAAGCCAAAAACTTTGGGACAAAAATCTTATGTAAATATGATTGAAAATAATGATGTGGTTTTTGGAATTGGGCCTGCTGGAACTGGAAAAACTTATTTGGCTGTTGCAATGGCGATAAGAGCTTTTAAAAATAATGAGGTAAATAGAATTATTCTTACAAGACCTGCCGTTGAAGCGGGAGAAAGTTTGGGATTTTTGCCAGGAGATTTGCAAGATAAAGTTGATCCATATTTAAGACCTCTTTACGATGCACTTTTTGAAATTTTTGGTTTTGAAACTTATCAAAATTTAGTTGAAAAAGGCGTAATAGAAGTTGCACCTCTTGCTTACATGAGGGGAAGAACTCTTGATAATTCTTTTGTAATTTTAGATGAAGCGCAAAATACAACTTTCGAGCAAATGAAGATGTTTTTGACAAGACTTGGCTATGGATCA
This sequence comes from Anaerococcus sp. HMSC075B03, assembly GCF_001815585.1. NCBI lineage: Bacteria > Bacillati > Bacillota > Tissierellia > Tissierellales > Peptoniphilaceae > Anaerococcus > Anaerococcus sp. HMSC075B03. Next base: position 117,885 of record NZ_KV821193.1, on the reverse strand, counting down.
AAAGCTATTATAACTGGAGATATAACTCAAATTGACCTTCCTCGTGGTAAAAATTCTGGTTTGAAATCTGCCTCAAGAATTCTTAGAAATGTTAGAGGAATAGAATTTATGGAATTTACTTCAATCGATGTAGTAAGACATCCTTTAGTTCAAAGAATAATTGAAGCTTATGATAAGGCAGATAAGGAAAAAGAAAAAAATGAATTTAATAATAAATAATGAAACAAAAGAAGAAGTAAACATTGAAAAATATCTTGAAAAAGTTATTAGAGAAGTTTTAAAGCTTGAAGATATTGATGAGAAAAAATGTGAAATATCACTTTCTTTTGTTGATGAGGAAAAAATAAGACAATTAAATAAAGATTTTAGGTCAATTGACAGGGTAACTGATGTCCTATCTTTTCCAATTGAAGATTTTTTTAATGAAGATAGGGAAAATATATTGGAAAAACCCTATCTTATGCTTGGCGATGTTGTAATTTGTCTTGATGTTGCAAGAAAGCAAGCAGATGATTTGGGACATTCTTTTGAAAGAGAAGTAATGTATTTAACTTGCCATTCAATTCTTCATCTTTTGGGCTATGACCATATAGAAGATGATGATAAAAAAATCATGAGAGCTAAGGAAAAAGAAGTGATGAAAAATCTTGGAGTATTCAAATGAAAGATGAAAAACAATTAATTGAAGAAATAAAAGACCAAGTAAAAAAAGAATTAAAGGAAGAAAAGAAAAAAGAAGATGAGGCAGAAAAATATATTCCAAAAGCAAAAAGTCCAGGAGAAAAATTTGTAAAAGGATTTGATTATGCCTTTGAGGGTTTGGTTTTTGCTATAAATAATGAAAAAAATATGAAATTTCATGTGCTAACATCTATTCTTGTTTTATTTATTTCTTTGTTTTTAAATGTTTCAAGAGTAGAGATGATGTTTTTGGTTTTTTCAATTGCCTTTGTAATTTCCTGTGAGCTATTAAATACTTCTTTGGAACAAGCTGTAAATCTTGGTGGTGGAGGAAAAAAATCAAAAGAAGCAAAAGCCAGCAAGGACTTGTCAGCAGCGGCAACTTTTGTATCAGCTATGAACACACTTTTTATTGCTTATTTGGTATTTTTTGATAAGGTTGCAAATTTTTCATCATCAGTTGTACTAAGAATTTCAAGAAGACCATCCCATCTTGCTCTTATAACTGTATCAATTGTCATAATTTCTACCATATTTTTTAAAGGAATTTTTTACAAGGGCCACGGAACAGCTTTTCATGGTGGATTTGTTTCAGGACACACATCAATTGCCTTTTGCCTTGCAACAATTGGCTCAATGAGAATTGATGAAGGATTTTTGATTTTTGTATTTTATGGTCTTGCAATTATAGTTGCAGAAAGTCGTTTTGAGGCAAATATCCATTCTCTTCCAGAAATTATAAGAGGAGCGATTTTGGGAACGGCGACAGCTTTATTAATATTTGGAGTATTTTCATGAAAAAAGATTTAAAAGAATTAATACAAATTGCTATAGAAAATAAAAAAAATTCTTATTCGCCTTATTCAAAATTTAGGGTGTCAAGCCTAGTTTTGACAAAAAAAGGAAATATTTACAAGGGAGTAAATATAGAAAATGCAGCTTATTCAGTGACAATTTGTGCGGAAAGATCTGCACTTGCAGGAGCAATAAGCGCAGGCGATAAAGAAATTGATACAATAATTATTACAGGAGATAGTAATATGACTTATCCTTGCGGAGTTTGCAGGCAATTTATGGCAGAGTTTTTAGATTCGGATTCAAAAATTGTAATAGCCAACTCAGTTGATGATTATAAGATATATGGACTTGATGATATTCTTCCATATAACTTTTCAAAAAAAGATTTGGAGGAAAAATGAAATCAGGTTTTGTATCGGTAGTAGGAAGGGCAAATGTAGGAAAATCTACTTTGATGGAAAAAATATTGGGAGAAAAAATTTCAATAATTTCAAACAAACCCCAAACTACAAGAGATGAAATAAAAATAATATATAATGACGAAAATTCACAAATAATTTTTCTAGACACACCGGGCATTCAAACACCAAGAAATAAACTTCAAGAACATTTGCTAGAAGTTTCAGAAGATAGCCTAAAAGATTCTGATATAGTGACATTTATTGTTGACAATTCTCTAACAATTGGAAGACTTGATAAGATGATTTTGGAAATTTTAGAAAAAGTAAATGCTCCAAAAATTCTTCTTATAAATAAATGTGATCTTTTAGAAGAAGGAGAAATTGAACAAATTAAAAGAACTTACATAGGATTAAATACTTTTGATTATATAATTCCAATTTCAGCTTTAAACGATGAAAATATTGGAAAATATATAGAAACAGTAAAAGAAATATTGCCAGAAGGCCCACTTTATTATCCATCTGATATGATAACTGACAAAAACGAAAGATTTATTGTGTCAGAAATTATCAGGGAAAAAGCTTTGAAAAATTTATCAAATGAAATCCCTCACGGAATTTTTGTAAGAATTGACCAATTCAAAAAAAGAGAAGACAAAAATTTATATGACATATACGCAAGTCTTATTTTGGAAAGACCAAGTCACAAGGAAATAGTAATAGGAAAAAACGGTAGTAAAATTAAAAAAATCGGCATGGAAGCAAGATGCGAAATTGAAGTTTTTATGGATAGCAAAATTAATTTGAAATTGTGGGTTAAGGTCGAAAAAGATTGGCGTAAAAAACAAAAATTGGTGGATAGGTTTGGTTACAAGTGATAATTCAAATGTAGAAGGATTTGTTTTAAGAGAATTTTCCTACAAAGAGTCAAGCAAAATCATAGAAATTTTTTCAAAAGATATGGGAAAAATTTCCATAATTGCTAAGGGAGTTTTAAATAAAAAAAATTCAAATCTTTCTTCAACTCAAAGATTTGTAAAAGCCTCATACAATCTTTATAAGTCTGGAGAAAAATTTTTTGGAATAAGAGATGCGTCATTATTAAAATCTTATTCGAAATCAAATAAAAATTTTGATATAATAATATACAAATCGGCAATTTGTGATTTGTTATTAAAAACAATTGATTATGACCAAAAAGACTTAGTTTACAATTTGTTGGACAAGACTTTTGACAGTTTTGAAAAAGCAAGTGAAAATTATTTAAATATTTTTCTTTGCTTTTTATTAAAGTATATATCTTTTTCAGGTTTTAAACCAAATTTAAAAGAATGTTCCTTGTGTGGATCAAAAATTAATCCTAGTGATGCTTATTTTTCTATAAAAGATGGGGGCATAGTTTGTTCATCTTGCAAGAAAATAAAAAAGGATATAGTATATCTTACAAGAGAAGAATATTTGTATATTTTAAAATTAATCTATACGCCAACTGATGAGGTTTCAAAGATTAATTTAAATATTGAAAAGGAAAAAATTATAAATTTGATAGTAAGCTATGTATTGAAATGTTTGGAAATTAGAAAATTTAGCTCACTTGATTGGGTAATGAAATTAGTCAAATAATAGGAGAAAAAATGTATTTTGAAGATTTAATGCTAAAATTAATAAAATATTGGGAAGAACAAGGTGCATCAATCATGCTTCCTTATGATTTGGAAAAAGGTGCAGGAACAATGAATCCTCATACTTTTTTGAGATCTTTGGGAAAAGAACCTTGGAAAGTTGTTTATGTAGAACCATCAAGAAGACCAGCTGATGGTAGGTATGGAGAAAATCCAAATAGATTATACCAACATCATCAACTACAAGTTTTACTTAAACCAACTCCAGAAAATATTCAAGATTTATATTTAAAAAGTCTTGAGGTAATTGGAATTAATCCAAAAGAACACGACATAAGATTTGTAGAAGACAACTGGCAATCACCAACCCTTGGAGCTTGGGGACTTGGATGGGAAGTTTGGCTTGATGGAATGGAAATAACCCAATTTACTTATTTTCAACAAGTAGGCGGAATAAACTGCGAGCTTGAAAGTGGAGAAATAACCATGGGCCTTGAAAGAGTTTGTATGTATTTACAAAATGTAGATAATGTTTTTGATATTAAGTGGTCAAAAGATTTAAAATATTCAGATGTTTTCCAATTGCCAGAATATGAAAATTCAAAATATTCATTTGAAGATGCTGATAGCGAAGTTTTGGAAAAATTATTTGAAATTTATGAATCAGAAGCAAACAGATTAATTGACAAAGGTCTTGTGTATCCAGCTTATGATAATGTATTAAAATCATCCCACACTTTTAATACTTTGGATGCAATGGGTGCAATTTCTGCATCAGAAAGAAGTCACTATATTAAAAGAGTAAGAGATATTTCTAGTAAGGTTGCAAAATCTTATATTGAAAAAAGAGAAGAACTAGGATATCCACTTTTAAGAAAGGATAAGTAATGAGCAAATATTTATTAGAAATAGGAGTTGAAGAATTTCCTTCAGCTTATATAAATTCAACAAAAAAACAGCTTGAAGAAAAATTCAAAAAATTAATTGAAGAAAATAAATTAAGCGTAGAAGAAATAAAAGTAGAATCCACTCCAAGAAGATTTGCAATTTTACTTGATGGACTTGAAGAAAATAAATCAAATGAACTTATAAGTGTAAAAGGTCCTTCCAAAAAAATTGCCTATGATAATGAAGGCAATCCATCAAAAGCGCTTTTGGGATTTTTGAGAGGACAAAAAGCAGAAGTTTCTGATGTAATTATTAAAGATTTTAAGGGCGAAGAATATATTTATGTAGAAAAAAAAGAAGAAAGTCCTTCAATAAAAGAAGTTTTACAAAAAAATGTATATGAGCTTGTAAAATCATTAAACTTCCCAAGATCTATGAGGTGGGGAGGAAGATCAATTAGATTTGCAAGACCAATCAGATATTTTCTATCCTTATTAGATGATGAAATTTTGGAATTTGATGCTGAGGGAATTAAAGTATCAAATACAACAAAAGGTCACAGAGTTTTAGGAAAAAGTGAAATTCTTGTAGAAAAAATTGAAAATTATATAGAATTACTTAGAGAAAATTATGTAATTCTTTCTTACAAAGAAAGAAGAGAAATAATTTTAAGAGGTCTTAATCGCTATGCCAAAGAAATTGGTGGAAAATTTTTAAAAGACGAAGATTTACTTGAAGAAGTTATAAATATCGTCGAATATCCTACAGTTTTGATGGGAGAGCTTGATCAAGAATATTTAAAATTACCAAAAGAAGTAATTGTAACACCAATGAAAGATCATCAAAGATATTTTCCTATTGTAGATGATAATGAAAAATTAATGCCATATTTCTTGCTTGTAAGAAATGGGGATGATTTTGCCAAAGAAAATGTAATAAGTGGAAATAAAAAAGTTCTTACTGCAAGGCTTGAAGATGCAAAATTTTTCTATGATATAGATAATAATAAAAAATTAGAAGACTATGTGGAAGAGCTTAATAGATTGACATTTTTTGAAGGACTTGGTTCAGTTTATCAAAAAACTGAAAGACTTATTTCTCTATCAAAAAATTATCTTGATGAATTTAAACTTGGAGAAGATGTTTCAGATAATTTATTAAGAGCAGCCTATCTTTCAAAGGCAGATCTTGTAACAAAAATGGTTATAGAATTTACAGAACTTCAAGGAACAATGGGAAGAATTTATGCGACAAATTCAGGCGAAAACAGCCAAGTTGCAAATGCAATCGAAGAAGCCTATAAGCCTAGAAGCTCAGAAGATTCACTACCAAAATCAGTTGCAGGAATTGTTTTATCAATCGCTGATAAAATTGATACAATAGCTGGACTTTATATAATAGAAAATTATGTAACAGGAAGTCAAGATCCGTTTGGGCTTAGAAGATCAGCAATTGGAGTTATAAATATAATTGCAGATAATAAAATTGATGTTGATTTGAAAGATTTAATCAAAGATGCCCTCTTTGTTTATACAGAGAAAAATGAAATTTCTTTTGATTATGATAAAACTTTAGAAAAAATAGTAGAATTTTTCATTGATAGACTTAAAAATATGCTCATAGACAAGGGCTACAGATATGATTTTGTAAATGCAGTTCTTGCTACTGGAGAAACAAATATTTTATCAGTTATAGAAAAAGTAAAATCTGTTGAAGAATTTGTAGAAAAAGAAAATAGCGAAGAAATTCTAAATTATTTTACAAGAATCAATAATTTTACCAAGGATTTTGAAAATACAGAAGTAAATGTAGAAATGCTTGACCAAGGTTTAGAAAAACAATACTACGATTTTATAGAAAATTTGGATTGCGAAAAATATTTAAGCCAAAAATTATACACAAAAGCCCTAGAAGAAATTGCATCTACTATGGACCTTGGTAACGAATATTTGGATAATACAATGATAATGGTTGAAGATGAACAGTTGAAAAATAATAGGTTGGCACTATTAAATAAACTAGCAACAAATATTTCTAGAATATTTAATATAAAAGATTTAGTTAAATAGGTGATAGCATGGATTGTGATGTATTGAATGTTTATATAATCAGTGATTCCACTGGAGCAACAGCAGAAACATTTGTAAAATCAGTAATAACTCATTTTCCGAATGTAAAATTTGAAGTTAATAGAAAATTTAATATTGATAGCGAAAAAAAAATTAACAAAATTGTTGAAAAAATTCCTGAAGATTCAATAATAATCCAAACTATAGCTGAGAAAAAACTTGAAGAATATTTGAAACAAAAAGCTAAAAAAGAAAATATAAAAGTTATAGATATATTAGGGCCAGCTCTTTCACTTTTTGAAGAAGTTACAGGGCAAAAAGCTCTAAGAGAAAAAAAACTCACAAGAAAATTATCTGATGATTATTTTTCAATGATAGAATCCATAGAATTTGCCGTAAAATATGACGATGGCAAAGATCCAAGAGGAATAAAAGAGGCAGATATTTTACTACTTGGAGTTTCAAGAACATCAAAAACACCTGTGACTATGCTTCTTGCAACAAAAGATTATAAAGTTTTTAATCTTCCTTTAGTTCCAGAAATAAGACTTCCAGAAGAAGTTTTCGAAATTGATCCAAAAAGAATTATAGGTCTTACTATTGATCCTGATAAATTATCAAAAATTAGAGAAGATAGGTCAAAAGGCCTTGGCTTAAAATCAAAAAGCGAATATTTTGATAAGGAAAGAATCAATAGAGAATTAAAATACGCAAAGGGAGTTTTTGAAGATTTGGATTGTAAAGTTTTTGATGTAACATTAAATACAATAGAACAAACAGCCACGGATGTTCTAGAATATTACAAAAAGAATTTTTCTTAAAAAATATGCTGCTTTTGCAGCTTATTTTTTATGTGGAGGAGGATTATGGAAAATACCAAACTTATTTTATCAAGACGACTTATTATTAGAAAATTTGAAAAGGAAGATTTAGAAAAAAATCTAGAATTTATAAAAGATCCAAAATTTTTTTATTTTACAAATTTAGAAACAAAAGAAGAATTAATTGAAAAAACTGCAAAATATTATAAAGAAAAAGAAGATTATAATTTTTGGCATATTGTAAAAAAAGGAATGAACGATTCAATAGGAGTTGTTAAAGCCTTTGATAAAGACGATGGAGTAGGTCTTTTTATAATTATAAATAAATCGCTAAGAAATAGGGGATATGGAAGAGAGGCTCTAGAGGCAGTCATAGATTATTTCTTTACCCTTGGCGAGAAAAAAGAAATTTATTTAAAAGCAGAAAAAAATAATGGAGCTTTTAAATCTATTATAGAAAATTTACACTTTAAAAAGTATGATGAAGATATAAAGTATAGCTACTACAAGATGGATAATCTTGATTATATGAAATATTTTGCAATATTTGGAGAAATATAGGAGGGATAGATGGAAAAAAAATCCGAAATTATGGTATTGGACTTTGGTGGCCAATATAACCAACTTATTGTAAGAAGAATAAGAGAAATGGGAGTTTATGCAACACTACATGATTGCGATGTTGACTTAAAAACTCTCGATCTTGAAAATTTGGACGGAATAATTTTGACAGGCGGCCCACAATCAATTCACAGTGACGATAGTCTAAAATTAAATCCAGAAATTTTAAATTTAAACGTGCCAGTTCTTGGGATTTGCTATGGTATGCAAGCTCTTGCTTTCCATTTTGATGGAGAAATAAGTGAAGCAGAAAAAGGAGAATACGGAAAAACTCCTTTATTTGTTGACCAAAGATCAAATTTATATGAAAATGTAGCGCAAGAATCAATAATTTGGATGAATCACAGAGATCAAGTAACAAAAATTGCAGATGGATTCAAAAAAACTGCTTGGACATTGAACTGTCCAATAGCAGGATTTGAAAACGAAGAAAAAAATATCTATGCCGTACAATTTCATCCAGAAGTTGCCCATTCAGAATACGGATTTCAAATATTAGAAAATTTCGTTTTAAATATTTGTAAAGCAAAAAAAACTTGGATAATGAAAGATTTAGCCAAAGAAACCATAGAAAATATAAAAGAAAAATACGCTGGAGAAAAAATGATTTGCGGACTATCTGGTGGAGTAGATTCAACGATAGCTGCAACACTTGTACACAAAGCAATAGGAAATGATCTTCAATGCATATTTGTAGACCACGGTTTATTAAGAAAAGACGAAGCAAAATCCGTTATGGAACAATACAAAAAAATTGGACTAAACGTAAAAATGGTTGATGCTTCAAAAGAATTTCTTGATTTACTAAAAGGCGTAGAAGAGCCAGAAGAAAAAAGAAAAATAATAGGAAATCATTTCATAGAAGTATTTGAAAGAGAAGCCAAAAAATTTGGCGATGCAAAATATTTAGTACAAGGAACAATTTATCCAGACGTAATAGAAAGCGGAAAAGGAAAAGGTTCAGTAATAAAATCCCATCATAATGTAGGTGGACTTCCAGAAGATATGCTCTTTGAAGGAGTAGTAGAACCACTAAGAGAACTTTTCAAAGACGAAGTAAGAGCACTTGGAGAAAGCATAGGGGTTCCAGAAGAAATGGTATGGAGACAACCATTCCCAGGACCAGGACTTGCAATAAGAGTGTTGGGAGATATAACAGAAGAAAAATTAGAAATAGTTAGAGAAACTGATGCAATTTTAAGAGAAGAAGTAAAAAATGCAGGATTAAACAGAGATATTTGGCAATATTTCACAGTATTTACTCCGCTAAGAACAGTAGGAGTAAAAGGTGATGAAAGATCTTACGACTACGTAGTAGTAGTAAGAGCAGTATCAAGCAAAGACGCAATGACAGTAGAAGCTTTCGATATGCCATACGAACTCCAACAAACCCTATCAAATAGAATGATAAACGAAGTAAAAGGAGTAGGAAGAATAGTCTACGATATAACCTCAAAACCACCGGGAACAATTGAATGGGAATAGTAGCAAAATTTTCTAAAATGGCTTAATTACAAGCTATAAAGAGAATGAAAAATGGATACTGGTACTCAAATGGTACTGGAAGTAAAAAAGAATAAATTGAATAATAGTTCCAAGTGGTTTACATTTGGACAAAAATTAGACCGTAGCTTCACACTGCGGTCTTTTTTGTGTCGAATTTAATTTTACAACTTATAGTATAGAAAAAATTAAATTGAGAAAATCATGGAATGTATAATAAAAATATAAGAAGTTTTTACAAATTTTTTATAATAAATATTTAAATTATTTACCTGTTCTTAAATATATAATGTGTATAGTGGTATATCATGAAAATTCATGAATGTCACTATCAAAACTAAGCTAAAAAAACTTTGAAATAATACGAAAAAATGTTATAATTTATAACAGATAGGAGGATTAACTATGTTATCATATATTGAACTTAAGAATTTCAAATCTTTGACTGATGTAAAGATAGATTTAAGAGGGGAAAATAAAAAGCCAAAAAAAATGATATTTATATATGGTGAAAATGGGGCAGGTAAGACAAATTTGATATCATCGATTTTGTTTTTAGAAAAAAGCTTATTAACACTATCTAATAATATTAAGTTACGAAAAATTTATGATAAAAATGTACCTGAACTTTTATCTGATATTGAAAATGATGAAATAAAAAAAGAAGTTTTAGATCATATTATTAAGGATTCTTTTTTTGATATGAGGAGTCTGATACAAGAGAACAAAACCATAAATTCAGAAGGTAATATGGAAGTTAAAATAGGCTTCAATATAAATGGGTTAGAGGGTTCTTACGAGTTGAAATTTGATGATGAGTCAGTTATATTTGAAGAATTAAAGTATCTAGTAAATGAGAGAGTTGGTAGACTTTTCAAAATAGATGCTAATAATATAATTATTAGTCCTTCAATGATAACAACACCTTCTTATAAAAAAGAATTAAAAGATAATATAGAAAAATATTGGGGTAAAAACACATTCATGAGTATTATTTTTAATGAGATTCAAATTAAAAATAATGACTTTATTAATAATTCTTTAAGCCCTAATCTTATAGATGTTTTTAACTGGATGAAGAAAATCTCATTGCAATGTAAAAATGCAAAATCAAGTATTGGAAGGATGGCAATACCTACAAAAATTTTGTCGAATCTTGAAGAGGGTACAATAACCGAAAAAAATAATAAGGAATTATTATCAATGGAAAAATTTTTGAATGAAGTTTTTACACAGTTATACTCTGATGTAAAAAAAGTTTTTTATGTTTTTACACCTATTGATAATAAATTTAGATACGAATTATATTTTTCAAAACTCATAGATGATGATGTAAAATCAATACCTTTTAATCTTGAATCTACAGGAACTCAGCAACTGTTAGATGTCATAAAGTTTATTTTTTTAGCCATATTAGGAAATACTGTTATTATTGATGAAATGGAGAATGGAATTCATGATTTACTAATATATGAAGTTATATCATCTTTATTTGACGCCTTTAACAACATTGAAAATGTGCAATTTATTGCAACTACACATAGTACGTATTTGATGGAAATGTTACCTCAAGAGAATATTTATATATTAGTCAGCGATGCTTTGGGAAGAAAAAGTATTTTGCCAATTGATAATTTTGATTTTAGGACTCAAAAAAATAATAATATAAGATTGAAATATCTTAGAGGTGATTATTCTGGAATTCCTAATGTTGGATATTTGGATTTTAATGAGCTGGTTGATCAGTTTAGGGAAGATTTAAAATAGAGTAGGTTATAATTATGAAAAGAAAACCTACAAAATTAAATGTCATGTCAATTGTTCATGGAAAGTCTGAATTATTAATGTGTAGTTCTGTGAAATCAAACCTTAAAATAAAACATGAAATACATGCTAAAGATAGAGGAAGACATAGCATACAAGTAAATAGTGTCTTGCAAGAACTAAATTCTACAAAATTTAATATGAGTTTAAAAGATTTTTCTGAAAAATATGATATATCATACGATTCTAAGAATAAAAGGTTAGTTAATTTTAAGCTCTTCATTATTATGGATTTAGATGACTGCACTCAAGAAAAAGCTGAACAGTTTAAAAATAAGTCTATGTTTAATGGACATATGTTGTATGAATATATTGTGCCTATATATAATGACCCTAATTTAGAAAAAACTATACATGATTTAGGCATAAATATAAACAAAAAAGAAAAGGTTAAAGGTTATATTAAAATTTTTCCGACTAATAAAGGAGATTTAGATATCCATATGGCAGAAGAGTTTGCAGAAAAGTTAAATAAAAAGTGTAAAAGTTCTAATTTGGGTCTATATTTTGATTACTGCGTGTCAATAGCCAGAAAAAATTTAATTAAATAATCTTTTCGTTCAACATGCTCATAAAATAGATTTTATTTGTAGCATTAAAATAAAATAACTCATCACATTTGGTATTAGTAATAAAAATTTTTAATAAATATTTAAATACAAGCCATATATGGGATGCAAAATATCTACTTTTTCAAATAATATTGCAACTCAAAAAGAAAAAATTGAACAATAGTTCTAAGTGGTTTACATTCAGATAAAAACTAGACCGTAGTTTCAAGCTGCGGTCTTTTTGCGTTAAATTTAATGATTCTTTTCTTTAGAGAAGAGTCAAATTAATATAATTTCATTTAATTAAAATTTTTAAAGCTAAATGTATATTGCAATAGGTATTACCATTATAACAGGTGCACTTATTACAGTTTTAATTCCGCCTTCACCAACGAATTGAGCTAAAGATGGATCAGAAAAAAATTCTTGAAATTCTTTCATTTTATCTAATTGGAGCTTAGAAAAAACTGTATTTCTAAGTAGGCTTATCTCCCCATCATCCATACAAACTTTAATAACCTTTCCTAATATTTTATAGTTTCCATCGGTAACTTCACTCATATTATTATTTAAAAAGTAATTTTCATCTGTTGGAAGGATTATATTAATTTTATCTGCTTCACAAATTATATCTTTTTTTCCATCTGCTTGAAGCCCTTTAATTAAACCATCTATTTGGGAGTTTAGCCTTTTATCTGTCAACACATTTTCTTTTCTGTTTTTATTATTTTTAGGCTTGTTATCAGTAAATAAGTTTGCTAAAGTTATAATTTCTTTGAATCCTGATAACATATCAATAACTGGATTGTTTTTTAGAGTCCCTTGAACTTCTACAAAATCTCCAATATTTAAGTTGTCAATATCACGATTTATAAACTTTGCATTATCTAATTGTTCCTTTAGTTGCTGGAATAAAGAAACTGGAGTGTGTGTTCTTTCTTCAATAATAGTTTCTCCATTATCTGATGTACCTTTATGTTTTCCACTAACTCCTATATTCAAAAGCGCAAATAGATTGTTAGTTCCTATATTTGTTTCTACATCATTCACTTGATTTTTATTTTTTGAAGTTTGAACATTTTTAACATCGGCAAAGCCATCCTCAATTGTAGCTAACATATCAAAAACTATTTTAGTATTAAGATAGATTGGTATTGTAAGCTTGTTCTTTTCTATTTTATTCACTATTTTAAATTACCTTTCCTATAAATTGTAAAGTTTTCATGTTTTTTATCTTATATTCTAGATTTATTATTTTTATTTTAAAAATCTTGATTTTTTAGGATAAGATAACTTCCAATCTTCAAATTCCTCGTCTGTTATCTCATCGTTGTAATGCTTTTTTCTCATCTCATTCCATTCTATAAGAAAATTATTGAAGTCTACATCATTTGATAAAAGTCCATTAATTTCTCCATCACCTGCTAAAGGTCTAAACTTCATGTCTTTTTCATAATCAAATATTATATGCATTATTTCAAAAATAGAATTAGGCTCATGATTAATTAATGCTGATATGTCACAATCAAGTGCTTCAGATATTTTTTGTAATTGTTCTTTACTTGGAGATCTATTTCCAAGTTCATAATTTCTTATGGCAGCATCTGTCAAACCAGACTTAATTGCAAGTTCTTTTTGAGTTAAGTTTCTCATAAGTCTTAACTTTTTTAATTTTTCTCCAGAAATCAAACTAACTCCTCCTTATTTCACAATAACTATAAATATTTTATCACAAAACGAACAAAAGCTCAACAAAACTGTTCTGTTGTAAATATTTGCAAGTATCTGAATTTTTCAGAAAAAAATAAATAGAAAAAACTTGACAGAACAAATATGAACTGTTACTATATATACATACCGTTCGATATTGAACGGAAGTTGTAAGACATATAAATTAATGCTCGCCTTTTTTGAGGATGTAGAACCTTACAAACTATAAAAGGAGGACATTATGAAAGGTATTTTTATGAATGCAAAAGATGTACAAGAATTTCTTGATGTAAGTAGGACAACAGCATATCAGATTATAAACGACATGAATCAAGATCTACTTAAATTAGGTTATCGTGTGCAAAGAGGAAAGGTAAATAGAGAATACTTTATGGAAAAGTATTGCTATAAACCAACAAATGCAAAGGAGGTTTAAAGTGCCAGCATTTAGAGATGAAAGCGGGAACAAGACTTGGTTTTGTAAATTTAATTATACAAACTGGAAAGGAGAAAAATTAACTAAGAAAAAACGTGGATTTTCAACGAAAAAAGAAGCTTTAAAATGGGAACAAGAATTCTTAAATCAACATTCTGAATCAATTGAGATGAGCTTTAGGGAGTTTTTTGAACTTTATAAGAGGGATAGAAAACCAAGAATAAGAGAAAATACTTGGAGGACAAAAGAAGCAATTGTAAATCAAAAAATACTTCCCTATATTGGTGATTTAATGCTTAATGAGATTAATAACGTAACCATCATTCAATGGCAAAATGAGCTTATGAAGATTAAGGATAAGAATGGAAAAAAATACTCTCCTACTTATTTGAGAACTATTCATGCCCAGTTATCTAGTATCTTAAATCATGCTTGTAGGTACTACAATTTAAAAACTAATGTTGCTCGTGATGTTGGTTCTATGGGAGAAAAAGAAGCTGATGAAATGCTATTTTGGACTCAAGATGAATATGAAAGATTTATAGAAGCTATAAAAGATAAACCCGAATCATTCTATGCTTTTGAACTTTTATATTGGTGTGGTCTTAGAATGGGAGAATTATTAGCCTTAACAAAAGAGAAATTTGATTTTGAAAGGCATACATTAAAAATTGATGAATCTTTACAAAGGATTGATGGGAAAAATGTAATAACTGCTCCTAAGACTAAAAAAAGTATCAGGACAATAGTTATGCCTGAATTTTTAACGGATGAGATTAAAGAGTATATTGAAAGTTTTTATAAGTTAAAACCAAAAGACTTAATATTTAATTTTTCTAAGAGCTACCTCCACCATGAAATGGATAGGGGATCTAAGAAATCTCAAGTAAAAAGAATTAGAATACATGATTTAAGGCATTCTCACGTTTCTCTCTTGATTGAACTTGGATTTTCTGCAACTGCAATAGCTGATAGGGTTGGACATGAATCGATTGACATCACCTATAGATATGCTCATCTTTTCCCTAGCAAGCAAAAAGAAATGGCTCTGTCTTTAACTCAAGTAAGAAATAATAAGGCAAATGACTGGAAAGATTTATTAGAAGAGGACGAGAAAGATGTTTAGAAGACATTCATTAGATGAAATTTCTATAAAAACGAGAAATAAAGACAAAAATAGAAAAAGAAATCGCATTTTAAACTTTAGAGTATCTGAAGAAGAATATGATCTAATAAACAAAAAGATAGAAATAAGTGGACTTAAAAAACAAGATTATTTTCTACAAATGTTATTAAATCATGAAGTTAAGTTAGTAAGTGATTACAGACTTTCTGACAATATAGCCAAGGAAATATTTCAACTAGCAAAAGCTATTAAAAAGTTTGGAAAACTAGATGACGATGAAGCTGGTATTTTGATCTATATATTAGAAATATATGAAGAAATCAAAAAAGAAAAAAGCCCCTACTACAAAGAGTAAAGGCATACACTCCTGTGAGAAGTGTTCTCTAGACAAGTTCATTTTACCACAGGAGTCTTATTTATACCAGACAGGAGGATAAAATGGAAAATAAATATAAAACAATAAAGAGATTAGATGGTTGTAAAAAGAAGAGGAGTAAGGCTTATGACAGATATTAAATTAAAATTCCCAGAAATAGATCAGACTTACGCCTTTTTAGACTTACAAACTACGGATAAGGGGACGGTTAGACAAATTACTGGAAATATTGTAACAGCTATTTTAAATCCAAAATATTGTCAAAATCAAAAAATCATTGATGGACAAATATTCTTTGATAAATTTACTAATGAAATAAAATTCCAGGGGAAAATTATCGGAGAAAGAAATATAAAGGAAAATCAAATACGACTTTGGGATGATTCTTTAAATAATAGATTAGGCTTAGAGATAGAAAAACACTTTGGAATTAATTATAATGCCAATAAAATGTGGGAAGCTATTCGTTTTGTAGCTCACCAATATGAAGTGAGTCCGCCAAAGCAATATCTTCAAAATTTAAAATGGAATGGAGATAAAAATGCCATTAGAAAACTATTACCAAAGTATTTGGGAGCAGATGATACAGAGCTTAACAATTGGATAATGGAACATATGATATTGGGCATGATAAAAAGAATTTTTAATCCAGGAGCTAAGTTTGATGAGATGATTGTTTTAGTTGGGGGACAAGGTATAGGCAAATCGACTTTTGCAAGATATTTGTCCATAACAGATGATTGGTTTTGCACAATAGAAAACATTCAAGGTAAGGATGCTGTCATGAACCTTATGGGTAAAACTGTCGTTGAAATCGAAGAATTTGTTGCTTTAAGAAATGCAAAATCGGCTAATGAAGCTAAATCTTTTTTATCAAAATTAAGTGATAGGATAAGAATACCCTACGAAAAATATGCAACAGATGTGCCTAGAACTTGTATCTTCATAGGGACATTAAACGAAAGAACTTTTCTTAATGATCATACTGGAGAAAGAAGATATTTGCCTGTGGAATGCAACCCAAATAAAAGAGTAAGGACTATATATCCAGATAAAAATAATAAGGAAAAACTCTCGGATAAAGAATATATATCTCTTATAAGAGAAGATTTTAATCAGGCTCTAGCTTTAGGATATGAAATCTTTAAAAACAAAACACACGCATGGACTATACCAAAAAATCTTTTAAAAGACTTGTATAAGGAACAAGAAAAGTTCAAATATCTTAATCCAGATGTGGAAGATATTAGGTATTTCTTAGAAGAATATAAGCCCAAAAGTGCAGATCCTAATACAACATGTTTCAAAGAATTAACCATGCAAGGATACCAAATAAAGTCAAAATCTTTTTCAGAGATTATGGATAATTATTTCCAAGAATGGATTCCAGTTAGGTCATCAAAGACTAAGAGAATATCACCAAGTGGAGTCTCAATTCCAGTAAAACTATATTATGAAAAGAAAGAAGAATACAAAACTGACTTTATAGAAGTTGACAAGAATTTATTGCCAGAAGAATGGGAAAAAGAAAATCAATTAGAAATAGATACTGCCAATCAAGTAAAGATACAAATGTAACTTTGTAACCTGTAACCCATTGTTATAAATCTTCTTAAATTAGGATTACATAAATTAATGGCTTGATAATAAGGGGTTGTTACAGACTCTTAAAACAAGCTCGCCTAATTTTGGAAGTTTTTATTTTATAAGTTACAGTTACACTTATTAATTCCTATTTGAAAAATTATGGAAAATCAAATTAATGACTTGTTATTAATAGCAAGCACAGTAAGTGAGTACCCA
>NZ_KV821193.1:91178-100555 GCF_001815585.1 Anaerococcus sp. HMSC075B03 | reverse complement strand
GACTTATGCTACTAGGCATAAATCCTCTAATCTAAATTTTACTGTTTAAAGATTTTAATATTTCTTCCTATCAATTATTTAATTTCCATGATTCCGCCTTAGCTTTTGCATTAATCAAGTCAGAATAAAGTCCATTATTTTTAATCAGTTCTTCGTGATTTCCACGTTCTACTATTTCTCCATCTTTTAAGACTAAAATCTGGTCTGCATTTCTTATGGTTTTTAGTCTGTGGGCAATCATAATTACTGTTTTGTTTTTTGTTAATGATTCTATTGCTTCTTTAAGTTTATCTTCATTTTCTGGATCTATACTTGCTGTGGCTTCATCAAAGATTATGATGTCCGCATCTTTTAACATAGCTCTTGCAATTGAGATTCTTTGTTTTTCTCCACCAGATAGGCTTGCTCCACCTTCCCCAATAATAGTGTCATATCCTTCTGGTAAAGCTTCTATAAATTCATGGCACCTCGCCTTCTTTGCAGCTTCTACAACCTCTTCATGGCTTGCATTTTGTTTTCCAAATTTTATATTGTTTTCAATAGTGTCTTCGAAGAGATAGACGTCTTGAAATACCATGGAAATTGAATTCATAAGGTTTTCTATCTTATAATCCTTAATATTCTTTCCACCAATTAAAATTTCTCCAGAATTTACATCCCAAAATCTCGCTATTAGATTACAAAATGTGGTCTTACCAGATCCAGATGGACCAACTATGGCAGTCATGGTATTTTCTTTTATCTCTGCTGATACATTTTTTAAAATTGGTCTATCATCATAAGAAAAGCTTACATTTTTAAAGACTATATCATGATTTTTTATAGGCTCTGTAATACTTCCTTCTCTCATATCAGGCATTGAGTCTATAAAACCAACTGAATCTATGGCATTTTCGCAAGCTCTTAGGATTGCCATGTTTGATCCTGCCCCGATTAAGCCTTCAAAGATAATAAAGGATGCCATAATCATAAGAATTGTTTCAGCAAGTGGAAGTTCACCAGATAAATTTAATTTTAATGATACATAGACCATAGCTACTGTTGTTATTCCCATTACAATTCTTTGGATAACTGTGTAAGGTGCTACAGATATTTCTAAATCTAAAAGTATATTTGATGTATCTTTTATAGACTTTCTTAAAGCTCTGTTATTTTCTCCACCAAGATTATAGGATTTTATAACCTGCATTCCTTGTAAAGTTGCTAATACTTCTTTTGTAAGTCTTGTTTGTGTTTCTGTCATTTTGTCTGCATTAGCTGATGATTTTTTCTCCATCATTGATGTAACGATGAAAAATACTACCACACCTGCTACAGCAACCAATCCTACCTTTACGTTAAAAATTAAAGTTCCAAGGACAAAGACTAAAGTATTTAAAACTCCACCAAGTACAAGAACCAAAAGCATAGGCACCCACATTTCTGCTTGGGAAAGTGAAGATGTAGCAATAGTAGTTAATCTTCCTAGTGAAAAGCTTGAAAAGAAACCCATAGGAACTCTTTTTATTTTTTCTCCTATTTCTATCCTCTTATGAGCTGCCATAAAATATCCAGCGTGTGTTTGTGCCATTTGTGATGATTTTTGTGTCATTATCTTTCCAACAAGGGATATAACTAATATTCCAAGACAAACAAAGATAGTTTTATAGTCTAAAGTTTTAGAAAATATATTTACTAGCATATAGTAAATTGCTCCAAACTCAAGGGCATTAAATACTGCGTGCAAAAATCCAGCGAGAATAGATTTCTTAATATATACCTGTTCTTCTTTTGAAAAATTCCATATTTTTTTAAACACATTAAGCATTTTCATCACCCCTTAAATTTGCAGAGTACATTTCCTTATAAAGTTCTGATGACTTTAATAGTTCTTCATGAGTACCATAAGAATTTAATTTGCCATCTTTAATAACAAATATTCTATCTGCATCAACAATTGTCTTTAACCTATGAGCAATTATGATTAAAGTTTTACCCTTAACTAGATTTGCCAAGGCGTTTTGTATGAGAGCTTCATTTTCAGGATCTATATAAGAAGTTGCTTCATCTAAAATTACGATTGGTGCATTCTTTAGCATGGCACGAGCAATAGATATTCTTTGCCTTTCTCCTCCAGACAGATGACCTCCACCTTCACCAACTCTTGTATCATAACCATTAGATAGATTCATAATAAAATCATGGCAGGCAGATTTTTTACATACATCTATAATTTCTTCGTCAGAGGCATTCTTATTTCCAAGCCTAATATTTTCCTTTATAGTCATATCAAAGAGGAAATTGTCTTGGAATACAAAAGAAATAAGTGAAGACAAGTTTTCGAGCGACACATCTTTTGTTTCTACTCCGCCAATTTTAATAGATCCCTTATCTACATTCCAAAATCCAGCAATAAGTTTTGCTATTGTGGACTTGCCTGACCCAGAAGGACCAACGAGGGCTGAAACAGAAGATTCTTTTATTTCCATAGAAAGATTATCTATAACCTTGTTTTTTCCATCGTAAGAGAAGTCTACGTCTTGAAGTTCTATATTATAGGATTCTATTTTTTCTCCCTTGTCAATATTTTCTAACTCTCTTGAATCTAAAATTTTTCCTATTTCAGAAGTTATAGTTGATATTCTTGACATATCATCCATATAGTTCATGATTTTTAGAACGCTAGAAACCGTAGCAAAGGATAAGACGATTAAGGTAATTAAATTTCCTAAATCAATACTTCCATTTATATAAAATAAAATCCCAAAGGGTATGATTGTAATAATTCCCATAGGAGAAAGTAATCTACCTATGGCAACCCTATTCATAGATTCGCCCATCCAATTATAATAAAAGCTTGCATTATCATAAACTGCATCAGAATATTTTTTATAAGATGATTCGCTTTGATTAAAGGTCTTTATTACTTCTATCCCATTTATATACTCAACAATGGAATTATTCATATGTTGACCAATGGCAACTGACTTTCCAAACATTTCCTTATAATGAGCATTCATAACAGACATCATTGTAGCCATTCCCACCACAAATGGAATTAGTGATAGCAAGGTCAATCGCCAATCTAAGGTAAACATATAAATAAATAATAAAACAGGTCCTACTAAATTTGCCGTAAATTCTGGCACTAAGTGGGCAAGTGAAGTTTCCATAGAATCAACTTGCTCAACTATAATATTTTTTAATTCTCCAGATGTTCTTGATAATACATCTCCCAATGGCATCTTAAATAATTTTTTGGAAATATCATTTCTAATTTCTCCTAATGAATTAAAGGTTGCAGTATGAGATATAGTTGTTGATATTCCTGCTGCCACTTCTTTAATAACAAATGTTATTAAAATACTTATGCAAAGTGGAGTGTATAAGCTCATATCCCTTATTCCATTAATCAAATTCACAATAATTTTCGCCATAAAAATATAAGAAAAAAGACCAGCCACTACTCCAATTATTGCCAGTAAGATTGACATAAAATATGAGCCTTTTCTCTTTTTTACATATTGTTTTATTAGATCCATCAAATCCCCTCCTTAATAAATCCTCGTAATAATAAGATAGGTCTATCCATTCACTACTTTATAGATAGACCTGCCTTAAATTCAATTTATTAACCTATTCTCATTTAGCTTTTACACTGTAAATATTGAAAAATTGTGGTGTACTTGTAAAGTCATATCCACCAATTTTGTCATTTCTATACAAAATCATTTCTTTTGAATAAGAAAGAGGCAAATCCATAGCGTTTTCGTTTGAATATACTATAGCTTTTTGTATATTATCTTTAATCTCCCCTTCGTTTGTAGAAGTGGAAGCCTTCTTTATTGCATCAATATATATGTTTGAATCAGAAAGTGCTTTTAACGGCATCAAATGTGGATCCATTTCAGTGATTGATTCTTGTAAGAACTTATGAGGTTCAGTATAAGAACCCTCTGTATTCCAGGTTGTCAAATGGAATTCTCCCTTTATACCATCTGTCCACCATGACATTTGATCTTTTTCAACTAGGTCAACATCTATACCTACTTCTTTTAATTGCGTCTTTATTGCAAGTGCAGTTTCCTTAGCAAGTACTAAATCTGACCAGTAAACATATTGAAGCTTTAATGGACTTCCATCCTTTTCTCTAATTCCTGTATCTTTATTGAGTTTCCAACCCGCTTCATCTAGCAAGCTATTTGCCTTTTCAGGAGCATAACTATAATTAGTTGGATAATTTGCATCACAATAATCTACATCTTTAGGGAATAAAGTTTCAGCTACATCTTCATGTGAGTATGTTAAACTGTCGACAATGTCTTTTTTGTTAATTGCATAATTAATTGCTTGGCGAACATTTAAATCTTCTAATTCTTTTTTACTTGGATTCAAAATTAGATTCTTAGTCAAAGTCCTATTTTTATTGACTTCTCCAGTAACATTCTTAATTTCAGAACCTTTTTTGAAGTCATCATAATTTATTAAATCTGCTCCATAAATTAAATCTATTTCCCCCTTATTTAAGGCTTGAAGTCTTGAGGAAGCATCAGGAATATATTTGACAATAACTTCATCATAATAAGGTTTTTCCCCATGATAATTTTCATTTCTAACAAATTTTGTATATTCTCCAGATTTAAATTCTTCATATACATAAGGACCTGTTCCTATATTTTCGTTAAATGTCTCAAAGTTTCCCTCAGTAAATGACTTTGGAGATGGCATCCCCAATACATTTTGGAAACAAAAACCATTTATATAAAATTTAGACGGATTTTCATAGTGAATAGCAATCGTATTATCATCAATAACTTCTGTTGATTTTATCTCTGCAACAGCCCTAATGCCTGCAAAATTAGGGTTTGACTTATCAAAATCTAATATCTTTTTTACTGCATCAGCATTAAAATCTTCACCATCTGAAAACTTTACCCCGTCCTTTAATTTAAAGACTAAAGTTTTGCCATCATCTTTATATTCAAAGCTTTCAGCAAGTTTTGGTACAATTTCACCGTTTTCATAAGCTACTAGGGTTTCGTAAATTAAACCACAAGCCATATTATTTTCCTTATTCATTGTTAAAGTCGTAAGGTTTGTCAGTTCTTTAGCAGTACATAAGGTTAAAACCTTCTTGCTTTCATCTTTTGTGTTTTCACTTGCTACATTTGAATTTTCTTGTGCTTTTTCTTGATTCTTTTGGCAACCTCCTAGTAAAATTGAAAAACTAAATACAAGTGCCAATAAAACCATCATATTTTTTCTAAGTTTGATCATTTCTATCTCCTTTGCAATTTTCCTTCTCTCAATATTTTTCCTTTCTTTATCTCTATGATATAATCTGAAATCTGTTTTGCTTGATTTATATCATGAGTGATAAAAATATAAGAAATACTATGCTTAGATTGATAATAAAAAAGTAAGTTTAGTACTTTTTCAATCGTCAATAAGTCAAGCCCAGCCGTAACCTCATCTAGTATTAAAAAATCAGGATTAACCATAAGGGCTCTTATGAGCGACAATCTTCTTTGCTCGCCTCCAGATAGTTGGTGAACGGGCACATCTAATATTTCCTTTTTTAAATGTAAATCCTCGCAAAATAATAACACCTTTTCCTTTCTTTCCTTTTTCGACAAGTTTGTTAAATTAATAAGCCCTTCTTCCAAATTTTTAAAAGTGCTTATACCAGGATTTAAAGTACCAGATGTATCCTGGAAAACAGACTGGATATTTTTTCTATATTTTCTTATTTTTTTTAATTTTAATTTTGAGATATCTACAGAATCATAGAATATAGATCCTTCATCTATTCTTTCTAATCCTATTAATGCTTTTGCAATGGTGCTTTTACCAGATCCGCTTTCACCAATTAAACTTAAGTTATCTCCCCTTTTAAGTGAAAAGGAAATTTGATCTAGAGCTTTAAATGTCCCCTTTACTGTTTCAAAAGAAAGACTACCGTTACTCATAGCTATTTCGTCCACTCCCATTCACCTCCAGAATCTAATATCTTCTGACTACATTCAACAAATTTTCTTGTCCATTCCTCTTTAGGACTTTCAAATATATCTTTACTACTCCCCTTTTCTATAACACACCCATTTTCTATCACATAGATAAAGTCGCTATATTTTTTAAGAATTTCGGCATCGTGTGTTATTAATAAAATTCCTTTGCCTTTGAAATTTGCTTTAATCAATTCAAAAAATAATGATGAGTTATAATTATCTAATGCTGATGTTGGTTCATCAGCAATTATATAATCAGTATTTAGCCCCATAGAAATTGCTAATATCACACGCTGAATCATGCCTCCTGAAAGTTCAGTTGGATATGAATCTAAAACTCTTTCATATTCAAGATTTACGCTTTTGAGCTTATCTTTTGCTATACTTAATGCTTCTGATTTATTTATATTAAGATTAGCAATATAAATTTCAATCATTTGACTTTTTATCTTTTTTCTTTTGTCAAAAGAAATCATGGGAAGTTGAGGAATAAAAGCGATGTTTCTATTGTTGCTATTGATATTATCTTTTTCCAATATATCGAAATCATCTATAGTAATATTCCCAGAACTTACTTTCAAGTCCTCTGATAAAATCCCGAGTATTGCGTTTATTAATGTAGTCTTCCCAGCACCACTTGGACCAGTGAGACCAATAATTTTCGCCATAGGAATACTAAGGGAAATATTATTTAAAAGACTGTTTCCTTTTTTATCTGTAACTTGTAATTGATTAACCAAAATCATATCTTCACCTTCTATTTGCTTCTTTTGCAATAATATTAAAGGACATTGTAGTAATAAAAACTGCAAAAATTGGGTAAATTATGAGTTCTGGTTTAATAAATATTGAATCTCTTGCTTCTAAAATCATAGAACCCCACTCCACAACATTTTCTCCAAGTCCAATTCCTATAAATGAAAAACCAGTAATGGCTAAAATCATATCCGCACAGGACAAGCAAATATAATGAACTAAATCTAATGATATATTGGGTAGTATATGAACTAGAACTAGCCTAGTCTTTGAAGCACCAAGTGAAATCATACAGGTGCAATAAGCCTTATCGTATTCAATATTTATTTGAGTTCTAACAAGCCTTAAAAATCTCAAAATATATGAAACAACCAAAGCAATTAATGTAGTTTTTATTCCATTTCCCCAAGATGCTATAAATATGATTAAATAAGCAATTGGTGGTATAGCCGTTACAGCATTAATAATCGAATCTACTATTACATTCTTTTTCATGGTAACCTTTGATGTAAGAGTTCCTAAAAGCAAACCTAAAGTAAAAACAATAATTGATGCAGTCATAACCATAAATAATGTAGTTTTTCCCCCGTACAGTATTCTCGATAAAACGCACCTACCCATGCTATCATTTCCCAAAGGATACTTAGAACTTGGATTTGCAAATCTAATGGGAAGATTAACTTCTAAGGGATCATTAGGGGCAAAAAAACTTCCAAAGAACATAAATAAAATCACTAGGAAAGCAAATACTGTCCTTTTATTTATTTTCATTAATCTCCCCTTTCCTTTATCAAAAGTTCGTTTATCAAATCGGATGTTATATTCGCAAGGGCAATAAATAATGCTAAAAAGAAAACCAAACCATGAATCATCGTTGCATCACGATTTATTACAGAATTTACAATCAAATATCCAAATCCTGGAATAGAAAAAACTCCCTCCACTATTGCCACATTTGCAATCATAAGCCCAATGCTCTGAAAGAAATTTGGGATTAACTTTACTATCGAGTTTGGCAATATATGTTTCACGAACAAAGTAAATTCCTTTAGACCATTAGCTCTAAAAAACATAATATAATATTCGCCATTTTCTTTATCTAAAGCGTCTTTAAATAGTGGATAATAAAAAGAAGCCCCAAATATCCCTAAAGTTATTGCAGGAAGTAGATAGTTTGTAATGCCAATATTACCTGCTACTGATAGCAAATCCCACTTTACTGCAAATATATCAAGTAAGATAATAGCAATATAAAAGCTAGGAATTGAAACACCAATAAGGCATAAAAGATTTATAAGCTTATTGATTATCTTGCTCTTCCATAAGAAAGTAATACATCCCAAAGATAATACTAAAATTACCTGCAATATTGCGGAAAAGAAAACAACAGATAAAGTTTTTGGCAAAGCCAACATTATATTATCCCAGACTGGTTTACCATTGCTTAAAGACTGTCCTAAGTCTAGAGAAAAAAGATTTTTAATCCAGTTAAAATATTGCTTATATATAGGTTTGTCAAAACCAAATCTTATTCTTACTTCTTCAATTTGCTCAGGTGATGGACTTCCGATATGTCTTTTAGCATATGCAGTGGCTGGATCGACGGGAGATAATTTCATTAAAACAAATGATAAAACACTAACAATTAATAATGTCATTATTAGCTCATAAAATTTTTTTAAAAATGTCTTTTTTGTATTCATTTTTATACCATAATTTAAGATCAGCCTAATAATTCAGGAAATTTATTTTTCAAATATTCTTCTAACATCTTTTTGATTGTTTCTTTATTTTCAATAAAAATTTCTTTTTGATTTAAACTTTCATATCCTAAAATCAAAGTATTTACAAAGGTCACTAAAAACTCATCTTCAAAAATAGATGAGAGCTTATCGTTTGGAGGAAAAGCAGACGATAAAATTTCTGTGTTTGTTTCTTTTAAATTTTCAAACATTTCACACAATCTTTTATCTTCATTTTGTAGTTTCAAAAAAATTGCATAGATGCTTTTAAATTCATTTTCATCATAAATTCTTTCCATCATCATCTCAGTAATTGCGTCTAAAGTCGTTAACTTAGATGTGTCGATAGTTTTGCTTTTTTCTCCTCTATATTTGATACCTAATTTCATAAAATCATAAATCATTTCGTAGGTTGATCCATAATGATAGTAAACACCACCTTTACTTAAACTTACTTTTTCTATAACATCTTCCATAGTTGTATTTTGGAAACCCTTTTCTAAGAAACATTTTTTTGCCGCTTCCAGAATTTCTAACTTCCTTTTTTCTCCAACTTTCAATTTTTTATCATTCAAAACTTTATCTCCTGTCAATAAATAATTCCGACGCTACCGTCAGTTTTATTGTAACTCATTTGATAATTAATTTCAATACATGAAGGATTTTAAAATTTAGTAATCTTATTTAAGATATTTGCTTGAACGCCCTTTATACTTCTTTATTAATTTCTTTAAATGCGGTATAATTAATAAAACTTAATACGCGCTTGACGCTTATAACTTTAATAGCAAGCACAGTAAGTGAGTACCCACTTACGAAAAAATCAAAAAATCAATAGCCTTTAAGGCTATATAATTTTACGATTTTTACCTTGTTAGGGAGAACCCTAAGA
>NZ_KV821193.1:90819-91078 GCF_001815585.1 Anaerococcus sp. HMSC075B03 | reverse complement strand
AATATATTTAACAGATGAAGAAAAAGAAATCTTTGAAAAGAAAATGAGACTTGCAAACTGCAAAACTATGTCCCACTTTCTTAGAAAATGTGTATTAGAAAAAGAGATATATGTTGTAGACCTAGAACCATTTAGAGATCTCCAATGGCTACTTTCAAATGCAACAAATAACATAAACCAGATCGCAAAAGCTACTAATACAACGGGAGTAATTTATAAGAAAGATATAGATTATATGAGAGAAAAAATAGAAAAATTG
>NZ_KV821193.1:90387-90719 GCF_001815585.1 Anaerococcus sp. HMSC075B03 | reverse complement strand
TACAACTGGTGTTATTTACAAAAATGAAATTGAATCAATGAATAATCAGATAGAAAAATTATCAAGAGAAATATGGCAGATCCATTCCCTACTTCTTAATAAATCAAAAGAAAGTTCTGGTGATTAGTATGGCAATTACAAAAATACATCCTATAAAATCAACTCTAAATTTAGCAATAGACTACATTACTAAGAGTGAAAAAACCGATGAGAAAATGTTGGTATCCTCATTTAACTGTCATCCATCTACTGCCCATATTCAATTTTTGAAAACTCGAGAAGATAATGATACTAAAGGTACCGTTTTGGCTAGACATTTAATTCAATCTTTT
>NZ_KV821193.1:0-90287 GCF_001815585.1 Anaerococcus sp. HMSC075B03 | reverse complement strand
AATAGAAAAATTGGCAAAAGAAATATGGGATATACATTCCCTATTATTAAGAAAGAAATGAGCTGTATAAGTTTATAGAGCTGTCTATATGTACAGTTGTAGAAACTTATTTTATTTGATATAATATATATATTTATATGGGGGTCAAATAATGAGCAATGAAATTATATTTACGATAAATGAAGTACTTAATGAAAAAAATATTAGCAAGAATTGGCTTGAAGAAAATGCTAATTTACAAAGAAGTCAATTAAACTCATATGCAAATAATAAAGTAAAACGAATAGATCTTGACGTATTAGCAAGAATTTGTATAGCGCTAAATGTCGAAGTTGGCGATCTTATTAAATTGCAAAGAAATAAAGGAGAACTTTAAATGGAATCAAAAGTAATAGTCATACCTGAAGGTAAGGTATGTGATTATATAGATGGAAAATTTAGAAAAGATACGCCAGAAGAATATGTACGTCAAACTATTGAAAAAAGACTAATAAACGAACATAAATATAATCGAGATCAAATAAGCATTGAATATACAGTTCAAATTGGTTCTGGTAAAAAGAGAGCAGACATAGTTATATTTCCTGATGAAAAAGTTGATAAAATACAAGAAAATATAAAAATTATTATTGAATGTAAAAGTGAAAAAATTGAAGCTAGTAACTCTAAATATGGGGTCGCTCAATTAAAATCATATATGTCAGCTTGTTCCAATGCAGAATGGGGCATGTGGACAAATAGTAAAGAAAAGTTTGTATTCAAAAAATATATAGATGATTCTGGATCTATACAATTTATGGACTATAATGACATTCCATCAGCTGATGGAAGCTTAGATGATATTAATAGACCTAAAAGAACAACTTTAAAAAACGCATCAGATGATAATTTGTTATTCACATTCAAAACATGTCATAACCATATTTATGTAAATGAAGGAATGCAAAAACAACCTGCTTTTTTTGAACTTTTAAAAGTTATTTTTTGTAAAATTGAAGATGAGAGGGACATTCCCAAACCATTAGAATTTTATGCAACAAGTGAAGAAAGATCTAATGGTGATGGTCAACTAACCATTAAAAATAGGATAGAAAAGATATTTGAAAGAGTAAAAAAAGAAAAGAAAAATGCAAAGATCTTTGAACCGAATGATAGCATAAAATTACATCCCAGGACATTATCCTATATAGTGAGCGAATTACAAAAGTATAGTCTTTTAAATACAAGAATAGATATTAAGGGAAAAGCATATGAAGAAATAGTTGGTGCTTACCTTAGAGGGGATCGTGGTGAATTTTTTACACCCAGAAATATAATGCAGATGGTTGTTGAAATGATAAATCCTACTATTGATGAGAAAGTTTTGGATTCATCTTGTGGAACGGGAGGATTTGTTGTAACTGCTATGACTCATGCTATGAAGCAATTAAGGTCAGAATTCACAAAAGATATTGGAAAAGATAAAGAAAACTGGAATGATTATGAAAAGAAAGCTTTCCAAGATAAAATTTCTGATATGGCAAAAAATAACTATTATGGATTTGATATTAATCCAGATTTAGTAAAAGCGACAAAGATGAACATGGTTATGAATAATGATGGCAGCGGAAATATTCTTCAAACAAATTCCCTCTTACCTCCTCATGAATGGACAGATGATTTTAAAACAAGATTAGCATCAGCTCTACAAATTGATAAAAAATCAATTATAAATCACTATGATATAGGATTTTTTGATGTAATTGTAACCAACCCACCATTTGGTAGTAAGATCCCAATAAAAGATCATGCTATATTATCTCAATTTGAACTTGCCAGAATATGGAATCAGAATAAAAAAACAGGTAAATGGACAATGACTGATAGGTATCAATCATCTGTTTCCCCTGAAATATTATTTATAGAAAGATGCTATCAATTTTTAAAACCAGGTGGCAGAATGGGCATAGTTCTTCCTGATGCTCTGTTGGGTTCTCCAGGCACTGGCTATATAAGAGAGTGGCTAATAAAAAATACAAAGATTATTGCAAGTATTGATTTACACGAAGATACATTCCAACCAAGAAATGGTACTCAAACATCAGTGTTAATCTTACAAAAGAAAACAAAAGAAGAAATATCCAAAGAAGAATCTACTGGACAAATGGCTGATTACAACATTTATATGGCAATAGTTGACAAAATTGGTCATGATAAAAGAGGAAACACCCTTTTTAAAAGAGATAATGAAGGAAACGAGATAATGGTTCCTGAAAAACAAAATGTTTATAGATTAGATGAAACATCAGCAGGAGATAAAACAGCCCAAATGGAAAATAGAGAGAAAATTGTTGATGATCAAACGATTCTCGTACCAGATATTTTTAGAAAATGGAAGATTAATGAGGGAATATCATGGTAAATTCAGCAGCTAAAAAATTAGAAAAAGAATTAATAGAAATAGTTGAAGTACCTAAGGATGATATTAACTGGTCTAGTGTTTCTTTGAGCGATATTTTAACTAGAGATAAACGACTAGAAGCATCAACATTTAATATAGATAGAGATCATGCATTACAGCTATTAAACAATAGTAAATATGAAGTAATAACTTTAGGAACAGATAATATTGGGTTTAATGAGTGCTACTATGGACCACGTGCAAAAAGAAATTATTTAAGCGATATAGATAGTACGTCTATAGGGTTTCTTGGAAGTTCAGAAATGTTAGATATTTATCCTAAACCAATAAAATATGTTTCTCCCGATAATCCTATGGTTAAACAGCTTTCTTTGAGTGAAGAAATAATTTTGATATCTCGATCTGGAACTATAGGTAATGTAACTTTTGTAAATAAGTCATTAGCAAAATATTTAGTTAGTGAACATGCAATAAGGTTAGTTATTGATAAATTTCCTGGATATGTATATGCCTATCTTAAAACCGATATTGCACAAAATTTATTGCATGCAGAGAAATTTGGATCAGTAATATTAGAAATTGAACCAGAAGCATTAAAAAACATGCCTATTCCTAACCCTCCAGATATGATTAAGAAAAAAATTGACGATTTAATTCTACAATCATATGCTAAAAGAGATGAATCAAATAAACTTATTGATGAAGCAACTAAAATTATGATTGATGAGCTAGAGTTACCTCCAATTGAAGAATTAAAGAAAGAAGCTTTTTCTTATAGTAAAGATATTAATTCCTTTTCAACTAAGCTAAGCGATTTAAATGGAAGACTTGAAGGAAATTATCATCTCCCTTTAGTAGATGTGATTGAAAAATATTCAAGCAAAAATGCTAATTTAATAAAATTAAATAGTGAAAAAATTACTGAAAAAATAATCTTGCCAGGAAGATTTAAAAGAGTATATGTAGAAAAGGGAAATGGAAAAATATTTTTAGGTGGGAAGGAAATAGGTCAACTTGATCCTAGTGGCAAGAAGTTCTTATCTGTAAAACATTATTCGGATAAATTAATTAGTGATATTACAATTAAAAGAAATGATATCTTGGTAACTAGAAGTGGAACTGTAGGGAAAGTTATGATGGCACCAAAACATTGGGAAAATTGGGTATCTAGTGATCACGTTATTAGAATCTTATCTAAAGAATCGTATCATGGTTTGAATTTTATATGGTTATCATCTGAATATGGAAAAGAATTAATAAAAAGACAAATATATGGATCCGTTGTAAATGAAATCACAGAGGAACAACTTGGAGATGTTGTTATTCCTATTTTTAAAGACAATAAAATAAATATGTCAATTTTAAACTTGATAGATGAAGCAAACGAATTACGATATCAGGCTTATAAACAAGAACAAGAAGCTATTAGTATCATGAATAAAGAAGTATTAGGACTATAATTATATTGGAGGTTTTATGGGCAGATCAATCTCAAATGAATTATTAGATAAATCAAAAGAGGCAATGATTTCAGCTGTACAAATTTATAACAATCCTTCAATTAAGTTTAAGTCTGAAATGTTCATCATAACTGCCATTATTTCATGGACTTACTTAATGCATGCCTATTATAGAAAACGTAAAATTGATTATAGATACTATAAAATGAACGGAAAGCAAAAAAGATATGACAGAACGAAAAATGGAGCATATAAGCACTGGGAACTTGAAAGATGTATTAATGAGAAGAAATCTCCTCTAGATAAAGGGACAGTTAATAATTTAAAGTTTTTAATAGGTATAAGACATGAGATTGAGCATCAGAAGACAGACAATATTGATGAATATATTGGAGCTAAATTACAAGCCTGTGCTTTAAACTATAATAAAGAATTAACTAAAATGTTTGGTAAAAAGCATAGTATAAGGGATAATTTAAGCTTAGCAATACAGTTCTCCCCTATATCACCAGATCAAGAAGAATTATTAAGAAATGAAGCCAATATTAATATTCCTATTAATGTTAGAAATTTTATAACAGAGTTTGAATCTGATTTAGACGACGAGGAGTTAAAATCTTTATCCTATTCCTATAAAATAGTATACGTACCTGTTTCCGTAAATAGGGCTAATCAAGCTGATAGGGCAATTGAATTCGTACCAGCAAATAGTACTGATGCAAAAGATTTTGAACGAGTATTGTTAAAAAGTGTAGAAAAAAAGAAATATCTTCCTAGTGAAATAGTTAATTTAATGAAAAATGAAGGGTTTTCAAAGTTTTCTATGCATTATCATACACAGTTATGGAAATCACGTGATGGAAGAAATCCTAAATATAATTTTGGTGTATGGGTTTCTAGACAATGGTATTGGTATGAAAATTGGGTTAATGAAGTTAGAGATTATTGCATAAAAAATAAATTTTAGTACCGGTACTGGGACTGGGACGGGACTAAAAATTTGAAAACGTCCTATAATTAGGTGGATTTGGTGATACTCTAAAAAATAGAATCTAGTATTTTGAATGGTTTGGGATATATTGTACTTTTGGAAAAGAAGAATGGGAATAGTAGCAAAAAAACAAAAAACTTTG
Organism: Anaerococcus sp. HMSC075B03; assembly: GCF_001815585.1. NCBI lineage: Bacteria > Bacillati > Bacillota > Tissierellia > Tissierellales > Peptoniphilaceae > Anaerococcus > Anaerococcus sp. HMSC075B03. Next base: position 85,293 of record NZ_KV821193.1, on the reverse strand, counting down.
TAAAATCAATGGTTACAGAAGATTAAAAACTGTAACTGGGATTAAAATGGGAACATTTGTCAAAAAGAATAAATTGAATAATAGTTCCAAGTGGTTTACATTTGGCAAAAAATTAGATCATAACTTAAGTGTTATGGTCTTTTTTATTTTGTTGTCCACTTAAGTGAGTTGAGCGAACAAAAGAGAGTGAAACAAAAAACCACCTGCTATGCAGGTGGAGAAATCTAGCTTTAGCTTCAAGCACCAAGAAAACCTCCTTAAAGTATAATTGTGATAGTCACATGCACAATTAAACAAGGTGGTAATCATGGATAAAAATACTTTATCGCATACAAGCTAGGCAAATATCATATAGTTTTCGCACCAAAATTTAAAAGACAAGTAATATATAGACAATTAAGAAAAGATATAGGAAAGTATACTTAGAGAACTGTGTTCAAGAAAAAGAATAAAAATAATAGAAGCAGAGCTATGCCCAGACCATGTCCACATGTTGGTAGAAATCCCACCAAAATGTTCAGTATCACAAATAATGGGATATTTAAAAGGAAAAAGTTCGCTGATAATATTCGATAGACACGCCAACCTAAAATATAAATATGGAAATAGACATTTTTGGTGTAGAGGATATTATGTAGATACGGTGGGAAGAAATGAAAAGAAAATAAAAGAATATATACAAAATCAATTAAAAGAGGACTATTACACTGACCAAATAAGTATAAAAGAATACTATGACCCGTTTACGGGAGAGTCAGTAAATAAAAACAAATAAAAAAACTGCTTAAGCAGTAGTTGTGATAGTGGTGTATGTGGTGGAATATTCGACAGCCCCAATAGGGGCGTGCCGGTATTCGCGCCTTATAGGCGCTGTGCAAACTACCAGCTTAGCTGGTAGTTTTGATTTTGTTTGATAGGTTGTACAATTAAAAGCAACATCCAGTATAAAATAAATTTAAAAAATCAATTAAAATAAATTTAGCAGATGAAGAAAAAGAATACATAACTTGCAAATTGTAAAACAATGCCCCATTTTCCTAGAAAATATGTGTTGGAAAAAAGAAATTTATATTGTAGACCTAGAACCATTTAGAAACCTACAATGGCTACTTTAAAATGCAACAAATAACATAAGCCAGATTGCAAAAGCAACTAATACAAGGGGTGTTATTTATAAGAAAGATATTGATTATATGAGAGAAAAAATAGAAAAATTGGCAAAAGAAATATGGGACATACATTCCATGTTATTAAGAAAATAATTATCTAATTGGTTCGAGATAAGAGAATAAAAGCCTGTTAAAAGAATGGGTTTAATGGTATAATTAAGACAATATAGATAAATATAGGGAGTTGTTTCGAATATCTCATGTTGAAATTTAGTTATAAAAAATTGTTTAAAAAACTTATAGACTTAGAAATGAAAAGTACTGAACTTATGGATGACGCACAAGTAAGTAAAAGTACATTTTATAAAATAAAAAATGGACAAAATGTTACTACAGATGTGCTTTTAAGAATTTGTAATACATTGAATTGTGATATATCAGATGTGATGGAATGTGTAGAGTTTGAAACAGAGGAGATAAATGATGGAATTGATTAGCTTGTTTTCAGGAGCAGGTGGACTAGATTTAGGATTTCAAAAGGCGGGTTATGAGATAGTGGCAGCCAATGAATTTGACAAAACTATTTGGGAAACATATGAAAAAAACCATGAAGCAAAATTGATAAAAGGCGATATATGTAAAATACCTTCAGATGAATTTCCAGAATGTGATGGGATAATAGGTGGACCACCTTGTCAATCATGGAGTGAAGCAGGCTCACTTAAAGGAATTAATGATCCTAGAGGACAACTATTTTATCAATATATCAGAATTTTAAAAGATAAGAAACCTAAATTTTTCCTTGCTGAAAATGTAAAAGGAATGATGGCAAAAAGACACAACTCTGCAGTAGAAAATATAGTTTCACAGTTTGAAGAAGCTGGATATGATGTATTTATACATTTATTAAATGCAAGTGACTATGGAGTACCACAAGATAGAAAAAGAATCTTTTATGTAGGATTTAGAAAAGATTTGAATATTAGTTTTGATTTACCTCCTAAACCATACGATTATAAGTTGACATTTAGAGACGCCATTTATGACTTAAAAGATAACGCAATTCCAGCTTTAGAAAAGAACAAAACTAATGGTGATAATTGTAATTTCTCAAATCATGAATATTTTATAGGAGCATACTCTCCAATATTTATGAGCAGAAATAGAGTGCGCGATTGGGATGAACAAGCATTTACTGTTCAGGCTTCTGGTAGACAATGTCAATTGCATCCTCAAGCTCCTAAAATGATTAAAAAAGATAAGAATAAGCAAATATTTGAACCAGGTAAGGAAGAGTTATATAGAAGACTATCTGTTAGAGAATGTGCAAGGATACAAGGATTTCCAGATGATTTTAAATTCTATTATACAAATCTAAATGATGCCTATAAGATGATAGGAAATGCTGTTCCAGTAAATTTGGCATATGAGATGGCAAAAGCTATTAATTTAGCTTTGAATGAACCTAATGTATTTTCTTATCCAAAACAATTGCAGATGATTTAGAGGTGTTTATATGAGTAATAAAAGTAATAATAAAGGAAGAGCTTACGAATTTGCGTATCTAAACACTCTACATGAGGAAATATCAAAATACCGAGTTTCAAAAATAGAAAAAAACTCAAGCTACAAAGCTGCTGAAAGATCATGGAATACTTTAGAAGAATCAGAGAAAGATATGTATAAAGTTAGTGCATTAGCAGGAACTAATACAATTTTAGAACTTGAGCCATTAATACTTGATGATGGTGATGATGAATTAGAACTAAAAATCCAAACTGATGAAAATGGTAAAGCTGGAGATGTAAGGGATGTTTTAATCATTAGAAAAGGCATAGAATGGGAGATTGGGCTAAGTGTAAAGCATAATCATTTTGCGGTTAAGCACAGTAGATTATCTAAAGGATTAGATTTTGGAGAAAAATGGTACGGTATAAAATGCTCTGATAAATATTGGGAAGATATAAAGCCTATTTTTGATTATTTAGAAGATGAAAAGGCAAAAGGATCAAAATGGAGAGATCTTCCTAGCAAAGAAGCTGATGTTTATTTACCACTTCTAAATGCTTTTAAGGATGAAATAGATAGGCAAAATAATGTTTATGGGAAAGACATCCCAAAATTAATGGTTGAGTATCTTCTTGGAGAGTTTGATTTTTATAAAGTAATTGGTATTGACAGTAAACAAATGACACAAGTTCAAAGCTATAACCTAAGAGGTACTTTGAATAAAGAAGGCATAAAACGCAAAAGAAGTGTCAAGTTACCAATAGCTTCGTTACCAACAAGAATTGTAAGCTTAGAATTTAGACCAGGAAGCAAAAATACTTTGGAACTATACCTTGATAGAGGTTGGCAATTTAGCTTTAGAATACACAATGCAGCAACAAAAGTAGAAACAAGTCTAAAGTTTGATATACAAATAATAGGTATGCCTACTACTATTATTTCTATAGATTGTAAGTGGAAGTAATAATTCCTTATTAAATACTATAAATATAAGTGTGTTTTTAAAAATAAGGAGGTATTTATGAGATATGGAGCTATTGATTTATTTTGCGGTATAGGAGGATTAACATGCGGTCTTGAAAAATCTGGTATTAATGTAATTGCCGGATTTGATTTAGATAAAACATGTGAATATTCATATACACATAATAATAACGCAAAATTTATTAATAAGAACATAGAAGATATAACTGCTAAAGAGATAGAAGAATTATTTTTTGGATATGATATAAAAATATTAGCTGGATGTGCTCCGTGTCAGCCTTTTTCTATGCATCAAAAAGATAAAAATAATAGAAAAAAACACAAGGATTGGAGCTTACTTTATCAATTTGGACGTTTAATTAATGAAGTTAAACCTGATATAGTTTCTATGGAAAATGTACCTGAGTTAATAAAAGAAGTAGTCTTTAATGACTTTATAGATACATTAAAAAATTGTAATTATAATATTGATTATAAAATTGTTAACGCTGCAGATTATGGTGTTCCTCAACGAAGGAAAAGATTATTGCTCATAGCTTCAAGAGACATGAAGATTAAGTTTATTCAACCTACTCATAAAATTCCTGTTACAGTTAGAGATGCAATATATAATTTGCCTAAAATTGGAGCTGGTGAAATTAACAATGATGATAGTTTGCACGTAACATCTGCCCTATCACAAATAAATCTACAGAGAATTCAACACTCTGTTCCTGGTGGAACTTGGAGAGATTGGCCGCAAAATTTAATATTAAATTGCCATAAAAAAGAAACTGGTCGTTCTTATTCTTCTGTTTATGGTAGAATGAAATGGGATGAAGTATCACCGACTATTACAACACAATTTATAGGATATGGAACTGGAAGATTTGGTCACCCAGAGCAAGATAGAGCATTAACACTTAGAGAGGGATCAATATTACAAACTTTTCCTAATTCATATTCATTTGTTCCAAAAGGTAGCAAGGTTATATTAAAAAATATAGCTAGACACATAGGGAACGCTGTTCCACCCAGATTAGGAGAAATTATAGGCTTGAGTATAAGATCAAGTTATGAAAAAGAAAGTGAGTAAATCAAATGAAAAATAATTTTACTTTTAACATTTCATTAAGCGTATTAAACCACTTAGGTAGAAATTTATATAGAAATATTATAACAATATTAGGTGAAGCTATATCAAATTCATGGGATGCAGATTCTAAAAATGTGTGGATAAATATCAATAAAAATAATAATTCTATGGAAATTATAGATGATGGCATTGGAATGACATACATGGATTTTCAAAATAAATTTTTAAAAATTGGTTATTCAAAGAGGAAAAATGGTGATTATAAGACGGAAAGTGGGAGACCTTTTATAGGAAGAAAAGGCATAGGAAAATTGGCTTTATTATCTTGTGCTCAGCGAATCCACGTAGCATCTAAAACAAAAGAAACTGATTTTGTAGGAGGTGTTATTGATAATTCTAGCTTAGATGAAGCGATTAACGATGATTTAAATTCACAGGAATATGTACTTGAGAACCTTACATCTGATGTTTTAACATCAATAAATAAATTAGAAAAAGGAACTTATATTTTTTTCGAAAATGTTAACGAAGGAATAACTAATACTGTTGATTATATTAAAAAATCAGTAGCATTATATTTTAGATTTTCGTTATTAGATGAAAATTTTAATATATATGTTAATGGCGAAAAAATTGATGAGAAAATGTTGAAGAGCTTAGCAGAAGATACCCAGTTTATTTGGATAATAAATGATATAGAGGATCCATTTATTAATCAATTATCTTCAGATATTGAGAAAAAAATATTAAAATCAAATATTAATTTTAAAGGTTATATTGCATCGGTTAACAAACCATCAAAACTTAAAATTCGTGGCACACAAGAAAAGGTAACGATTGATCTTTTTGTAAATGGAAGACTAAGGGAAAAAGACATACTGAGACATATCCCAACATCTAGAATCGTTGAAAATTATGTGTATGGTCAAATTCATTTTGATGATTTGGATTCAGGTGATACAAAGGATATATTTACAAGTAGTAGAGAAGGAATTATTTCTGATAATCAAAATTATAAACTATTCCTCAATGAAGTTGAAAGATTATTTAAAAATATAATGAATGATTGGGATGATTTAAGGCGTGAAAAAGGAGATGATGGTGATCCCGATAATATGAAGATTACACCTAAGAAGAGAAAAGCTCAGGAATTATTTAATACAACTATCAAGGAAATGAAAGAAACTCATAGACATAATAGTGATTATAAAAAAGTTAATAAAAATCAACTTGTTGAAGATTGGGTTAAATCTTTATCTACTGAATCGGAATATAATATTCCATCGTATGTGGAATGTTTTATAGCTGAAAATCTCTTAAGAAAATATATAGTTTATAATAAAATGGAGTTATCTAAAGAAGCTACCAGAGAAGCTAGTAAATGGAAGAAAAGAGAAGAAGAGAATAAGGGAATAGCAAACATTAGTTATGATATAAGAGAATCAATGGATGATATCTACTATCTTGATATGAAATATTTGTCAAATTTTATTGATAAGGCATCAGATAAAAATAAAGATCCTGCGCTAAGTAGATCATCTGACATATATAAACCTGTTAGAGATGCAGTTGGTCATACTTCAATAATAACAAAAATAGCTAAACAACAATTGTCAATTGAATTAGAAAATATAAAAGCTAGAGTAATGGATTTAATGGATAAGGTTAAGTGAACAAATTTGGTACAAAAAATTTATTCATTTTCCGGTACTGGAACTGGAACGAGACTAAATATTTGAAAATGTCCTATAATTAGTGGATGTAATGATATTATAAAAATTAGAATCTAGTATTTTGAATGATTTGAGATATATCGTACGTTTGGAAAAGAAAAATGGTAATGACAAGAGAAAATATGTTACTGCTGTAAAACTGTTAAAAACACATTATTTGGCTATTTTGACTTAGCAAAATTCTCGAAATGGTACTATTTTGATAATAAAAAGCTGAAAAAGCAGGTTCAAAATGGAGTTGTTGAATTTAGGTAAATTGTTTAAAAGCCTTCTGTCGTTTTTGTGGGAGGTTGTTTGGACATGGTTTAAAGAATTATATTAGTTGCTTGAAGATACTGCTATTGTATAGCATAATTAAAAATGATTTATGTACAGGAGAAGTAAAAATAATGTTAAAGAGTATTGTTTCACAAGTTATTGATTGTGCAGTTGGTCAAATTACGGATATTTTAAAATCAAAACTTGAAAATTATATAAGTGAGCGCAATAAGGATGTTTCATGGAATGATGTTGTTCAAGAAACTATTAATGCTACTGAAGGGATAGATGAAGAAATCGTAAAATACGTATTTAGTCGATTATCTGTTTTGAATTTGAAAAAACATTTATTTGATAAAAATTACAATAATATTTACAGAAAATTTGTGTTGACTTTGGCAATGGAATTATGTAAGTTTGATAAGGAAAATGATTTTTCAATTTCTTTGGGAACAGCAGTGCTTGATAAGTGGCTTGAAAAAAACAAACTATCAATAGATTGTGATAGTTATGATGTTGAGGAACTTAATAGGATAATTAGTGACCGTGAGGAATTATATCGAAATTATTTTAAATTATTTGAAGAGAAAAATGGAGTTGATACAATAAGAATTTTTTATCCTAAAAATGGAGAAAGTTGGATTATATGGGAAGATAAATATTCAGTCGATATTAATGTAAATTTATCAAAGGGACTTTCATATGGATTTTGCAGAGAAGGGTTTGATTATTATAAGAAAATACGCAACAATGAATATAAAATTCTAAAGTGCGCATATATTGAAAATGAAAAAGAAATATTGCGTTTTAACGATTTTCCGTTTAATGAGGATAATACGATTATTTGGGTTAGATAACAAACTTCTCTATGAAATAATAATCTATTTATCTCAGCTGGTTAATCTAGCGTATAGATAAGCTTTTATACTAAAAGCTTATAACTTTAAGACCTAAAAATCTTTGATATGTGCCCTCCTTACTAGACACCCAAGTAAGGGGGGGATTTTTTATTTATAATAATGTTAAATATTATAGCCTGCACATGAATGTAGATATGTATAGATTTCAATAAAAAATATATTAATATATACTAATACTAAAGAAGATAACATTTTTATTGATTATGAGGTAAAATTTCGAATAGTATAAAAATTGTGATTTTCAAACTGATAGGTTGCAGGATGAATTGTTTCATCTATTTGAAAAATTTAAAATAAAATATAAATGAAAAAGATGATATAATCTAATCCCAAAATCTAGAATGTAAATGGATTGGGTCAGCTCATTTCATTATTTATTTACTAAACTAGATGGTATGATATTGAAAGATAAGGAGAAAAAAATGAAATTTGTTTATTTAATTATGGGACCTTTTGATTCTAGTATTGATAGAAAGGCTATTGGAAAAAATGATAATGCTGAAATTATTGGTGTTAGAAATTTGGATGAGGCTAAAGTGGTTGCTAAATCTTTAATTGGGATTGCTGATGTAATTGAGCTTTGCGGGGCTTTTGAAAAAGATGGGGCAAGGGAGATTATTGATGCAACAAATGGCAAGATTCCTATTGGTTTTGTTACCCATCTTGATAGTCAGGATGATTTGTTTGATGAATTATTTTAATTTTCATGATTTTTTACAAGCTTTAATAGTAGCTATTTTAGGTCCACTTTTTATATTTATTTTTAAAAAAATTTTTGAATTGGTAAAATTTAAAAAATTTAAAAGTATGATAGATAAAGAATATTTTGATTTTTTATATTCTTATCTTAAAAAAAGGAATTAGAAAATTTAAGATTAGAAATAGAAAATAAAACTAAAAGACTTAGCCATATTTTAGAAAAAGAAATTGCTTTTTTTAATTTTTATAATAATATTAAATATGTAAGATTAATTGATTATTTTTTAGTAACTTATAAAGAAATACTTAAAGAAATAAAGTCATACGGATTCAGGAATGTCGATTATGATAAGTCTGTAATTGATAAAGAAAAAATTTTAAATATTAATAAAATTCTTGAAAAGCATAAAAAAAATATTGATAATTATATAAATTTAAAAAGTGATAAGTTAGTTAGTGATTTATGATTATATGATTAGTTTATTTTAAATTAAAAAGTGCCATTAAGGCACTTTTTTTATTATTATTTTTAAATAAGTTTTGCTAAATCGAATTTTTTTAGAGTTTAATTATTCCACAACTCTTCTGCTACTGGCTTCCAATCTTCTGCGTAGTCTTCGCATTTGTCGCATAAGTCGTCTACGTTTTCTTTTTCTAATATATCTGTTGATTTTGCCATTGATTTTTTTACCATATCTCTTAATAAATTTGGATTTTCTAGCATTGGACATGGTCTTAGCATATTTTCGTTAAATGGTTGTCCGTCGTGATATGCCATAAATAATGGGGATTGTAGACTTTCTACTAGGGTTTTTTCTTTTATATTTGAGTCTGAATAATGGATAAATACGCATGGTTCTAAATCGCCGTTTGCATTTATGTGAAGGTAATTTCTTCCTCCTGCAATGCAACCTCCGATATATTCTGCATCATTTTGAAAATCTAAGAAAAATAGTGGTTTTGTTTTCCTAAATTTCCTTAATTGATGGTAGACGTGTTTTCTTTGGTCAGGTTTTGGCAAGAGTTCTTTTCCTGTGCCTTTTCCTACTGGCATAAAGTGGAAGTACCAAGCAAATAATGCGCCTCTTTCTATCATTTCGTCTACAAATTCTTCGCTAATTATTGATTTATAATTTTGGGAAGTGTAGCAACATGATATTCCAAATGGAAGTTTGTTTTCTTTTAATAAATTCATTTTTTCTATAACTTTATTATAAACTCCATCTCCTCTTCTTGCATCGGTTGTAAATTCTTCTCCTTCTACTGAGATTGCTGGAACTATATTTTTAAGTCTAAGCATTTCGCCAATAAATTCTTCATCGATTAGGGTTGAATTTGTAAAAATCAAAAATTCACAGTCATTGTGTTTTTCGCAAATTTTTATTATATCTTTTTTTCTTATAAGTGGTTCTCCGCCTGTAAAAATGTAAAAATAGATTCCAATTTCTTTTCCTTGACAAATTATATCATCAATTTGTTCGTAGGATAAATTTAGGCTATTTCCATATTCTGCTGCCCAGCAACCCTTGCATTTCAAATTGCAGGCTGTTGTAGGATCTAGAAGAATTGTCCAAGGAATATTACACTTATATTTTTTTCTACTTTCTTTTTTCAAATCTTCACTGAACAAGACTGAATTTAATAGAAAATTTATAATTGTTTTGTCGAATACTTCGGGGTCTATTGTGTTTAGCATATTTAATATGTATTTATGGTAAACATCTTCTGGATCTTTTATTACTTTATCTATTGTTTCTATTTGTGTTCTATAATCATTTGGCGAAATTTTTTTTGCTAAATCAATTGCTTTTTTTAAATTTTTTTCTGGATCTTTGTGAACATATTTTAAAGTTTTTTCTACACCGTATGTTTTGACTTTATTATTTAAATTCATAATTCCTCCTTTTAGTAATTGAAATATTAAAAATAAATTTTCATATAATAATTTTTTCTAATTGTTCGTAGGATTTTTTTAATAGTTCTATAAGTTCATCTTCTTTTTCTGGATTTGCATCGTATAATTTTACTGCAAGTAAAATCGGAGAATAAAAGATTGTTGATAAAACTTTCAAATCAGCAAATTTGCTTAGCCCGTAATAATTTATAATTTCTTGTTGTTTTGTCATTGGATTATGGATAAATTTTTCTACATAAAATTGCATGGCTTGCGGATTTTTGTACATTTCTATAGATAACATTTTCCTGACTTTTGAAACAAAGGGATCGTGAAGTAAGTATTTAAAAATATCTATAGATAATTTTTCTATATTTAATGTTTTTTGATTATTTTTTATTATTTTGTAATCATCCACAGCATCAATTTGATTGTCTATTCTAATCATTGCATCTTTTACGATAGTATCAAAAATATCTTTTTTTGATTTGAAATGTTTGTAAATAGAAGGAGCTTTTATGCCAACTTCTTTTGCAAGATTTTCCATAGACATATCTGAATATCCATATTTGGAAAATAAATCCAAGGATTTTGACAAAATTTTTTCTTTTGTATTCATTAGACCTCCTAAGAAATATTTCTTAATTCCATTATAGGCTAATAATCATTAGCTGTCAATTATATTTATTTTTGAAAAATTTTTTACTTTTAAAATAAATTTGAATTATTTAAAAAAATTTTTAAACCAGGAAAATATTTGTCTGATTTTAATTTGTTTTTTTGTTTGAAATATTTATTTTTCAATTGTTGTTTTATATTTTTTATGATAATATTATAACTAGGTGAGATTTTTGAAAAATCTTTTATCTTAAAAAAATTATTTGGAGGAATTATGCAATTATCGACTTTATCGTCTTTGCAATGGAACCTTATTGCAGGGGGACTTGCAATATTTTTGTTCGGTATTAATTTGATGGGGGATTCTCTTACAAATTTTGCTGGACCAAAACTTAGGGGATATGTAGAAAAGTATACGTCAAATCCTATTAAGGGAGTTCTAGTTGGAATTGTTATTACGGGATTAATTCAATCATCATCAGCAACTACCGTTATAGCTATTTCTTTTGTTAGGGCAGGTGTGATGAGCCTTGAGCAAGCAATCGGTGTAATTTTGGGTGCTAATATTGGTACAACTGTTACAGCTGTTTTGATTGGTTTTAATTTAGATTATTTATCTTATTTTATTTGCCTTATTGGAGTTATTGTTTTTTTATTTTCAAAAAAGAGAAAGGGCAAATATATTGGAGAAATTTTAATTGGTTTTGGACTTTTATTTATTGGTCTAAAAATGATGGGAGATAGCCTTGCTGAGCTTAAAAATATTCCAGGCTTTGAAGATATAGTTACAAATCTTGGCAAAAATCCTATAATTGCTGTTTTGGTTGGAGCAGTTCTTACTGCTATTATCCAATCTTCATCTGCTTTTATTGGTATTGTTCAATCTTTGTATGCGTCTGGAGCTATTGGATTAAATCTTTCTTTAGGATTTTTATTTGGAGCAAATATTGGAACTTGTATAACTGGAATTCTTGCATCTTTGGGTGGCTCTTTGTCTGCAAAAAGAACAAGCTTATTCCATGTTTTGTTTAATGTTATAATTTCGGCAATATTTTTGGTATTATTAGTACCTTATGGAGGATTTATTTCTTTTGTTTCTGATAAATTTTCCTTAAATCCAATGATGACTATTGCCTTGGGACATTTTTCATTTAACTTTGTGGGTATGATTTTATTTGTTCCAATTATTAAGCAAGTATCAACAATACTTCATAAAATTATTCCTGGCAAAGATTCAATTTTCTCTGACGTTTCAGATATTGAGCTTGAAGAAAGTCTAATAAATACATTCCCAGCAGCTGCTCTTGATCAAGCAAAAACTGCCATCATAAAAGAAAGTAAAATTGCTCTTGAAACTATAAAATCAACTCAAAAATATTTAAATTCAAGAGATAAAAATGATTTATCAACTGCCAATCAAGCTGAGGCTTTGGTAAATGAAATGGATACAAAAATTCAAAAATATATCTTAGATATTTCAAAATCAAATTTAGTTAGCGAGCTTGAGGCTGATATACACAATTATTTGCAAGTGCAAATAAATGTAGAAAGAGTTTCAGACCTTGCTCAAAATCTTGGAGAATATTTTGATGAAATAAATGAAGCGGGAGAAAAATATAATGATGAGGCCTTGGCTGATTTAAATAGTATTTATGAGCTTGTAATTCATAACTATGTAAATGCCATTGAAGTTTTTGAATCTGAAGATTCAGCCTTGTACGAAACACTTAGAGAAGATGAGGCAAACTTGGATTTATTAGAACAAAATTTAAGAAGATCTCATTATAGAAGACTTACCGAAGGCGAAAAATTATCTACAGTTGCAAGTTCAGTTTTTGTCGATATTGCATCAACAGTAGAAAGAATTGGAGACCACGCCTTCAATATTGCTCGTCTAACAGTTGATCCTGTAAAGGTTCACGGCGAATACGAAAAGCCAGTTGTTAAAATTGGTGACGCAAATTAAATAAATTTTTAAAAATCTCACGGAAAATTCTGTGAGATTTTTTTGTTTGGAAGTTGGGTAAATATTTTATAGGCTTTAAGATAAAGGAGATTTTATGTTAGAAGTTAAAAATTTTACAAAAAAATACAATAATGGCAAGCTTGCCGTTGATGATATTTCTTTTGAAGTGAAAAATGGAGAAATTTTTGGATTTTTGGGGCCAAATGGTGCTGGAAAATCTACAACTATAAAGGCAATTGTAGGTCTTATCAAAAAAACAAAAGGAGATATAAGTATTGATGGATTAAAATTAGAAGATGATCCTATTTCATACAAAAATAAATTTTCCTATCTTGCCGATAATCCGGATTTATTTGATAAATTTACAGGAGTTGAATACATAAATTTTGTGGCAGATATTTATGGAATTGATGAAAAAACTAGAGATGAAAGGCTCAATACCTATCTTGATTATTTTGATATAAGAGAGGCTATGGCTGATTTAATTTCTTCTTATTCTCATGGAATGAAGCAAAAACTTGCCATAATTGCATCTCTTATCCATAATCCAGATCTTCTGATTTTAGATGAGCCAATGGTTGGTCTTGATCCAAAATCTTCTTTTAATCTTAAAAAAATAATGAAAGAAAGAAAAGATGAGGGTAAGATGGTTTTCTTTTCAACTCATATAATGGAAGTTGCAGAAAATATTTGTGATAGACTTGCTATAATTTCCAAAGGAAAAATTGTAGCAGTAGGTTCGCTTTCAGAAATGAGAGCAAATCTTAATGAAAATAAATCCCTAGAAGAATTATTTTTGGAGCTTACAGATGAAAAATAAAAGATTAAAAATTCTTTTTAGGAAAAATTTTAAGGAAGAAATCGCCCAATATTTGCCAGGAACAAAAGTTTATGGCCTTCCAAATGATTATACACTGAGGATTTTATACATACTTTTGATGTATGGATTTTATACTGTTATGGGACTTGCAACATTTTCCTTGTTGGCGTTTTCGTATTTAAGTAAAAATGATGAATATTCCTATTTTTTATCTGCCAGTCTAATCATAAGTATTTTTACAATAATTTTATCGGCGGTTGATTTGATTTCTGATTATTCAAAAAGCAAGGACACAAATATTTTGATGACTATGCCAATAAAAGATGAAGAAATTTATTTGTCAAAATTTCTTGCCATAGTCTTATCCAAATTTGAAATATTTTATTTTTATATTTTGATGATTTTGGTTTATTTATTTAATATGGGATTTTCCTTTATTAAATTTTTTGGCTTGATAATAAATTCATTTCCAATATTTGTAACATCAGTTGCCATAATTTCTATTTTTATAATGGTAATTATGAGGTATTCAAACATAAGATTTTACAAAACCAGTTTGAAATTTATTGGATACGGATTTTTGCTTTTGATTTTGGGATTTATATATTTTTATTCTTATAGGAAAAATGGCGACGAAAATATAATTAAGCTAGTAACAAAATTTTTTCTTGCTCATAAAGATAAGTTGTCACTTTTATTTTTCCATACAAGAATTTATGGAAAAAGTTTAGGAGGAAGTGGAATAGATTTTATTGTTTATGATTTCCTTCTTTATATATACACTTTTTTAATCCTATATATTTTGGCAAAGCTTGCATCAAAAATATATTTTGATTCTCTGTTAGGAAATGAAAAAAGAAAAATTCACAAGAAAAATATAAAAATATCAAGCAAAAAATCATCGGTTATAATAGCAATTTTTAAAAAAGATTTTAAAACTATTATAAAAAGTCCGGTATATTTGTTTCCAATTATTTCATCTGTGATTATTTTTACATGTATATGGGGATTTGGGACAATTGAAATGTTTGATTTTATAAAAAAACTTGATTTTTCAAATGTAGAAATATATTTATTTATAATTCTTGGAGCATTTGCTTTTAGATTTTTTATATCAGCAAACGACTTGGCAATAAATTCTTCCCTTTCAAGAGAAGGAGAAAGCTTGTACCAAACCCTAACCTTGCCAATAAGCCCAAAAGAAAATATTTTGGGAAGAGCCCTATCAATAAATTTTGTAAATTTAATTATAAATATTTTCTTTTGTTTGGTAGTGAAATTTATAATTAAAATAAATATCCCCGTAAGCCTAGCGATATTTTTGGGCTTTACACTTGAAAGTCTTCTTTCATCTTTTTTGGGACTTTTGATGGATGCAAATTCAGTCAACATTCATTGGCAAAAAGAAAGAGATCTTACAAAAGGCTCATCACAAAACATAGGCTATTATGTAATTAGTGGAATAACAATGACAATAGTAGGAGTTTTTGCGTATTTAATTTATAATATTACAAATATTTACTTGGGATTTTTATTTGTAATAAGCTTAATAATAATTTCTATAATTTTTTTATATAAATCTTCTTTAAAAAAATATGAAAAAGGATTCTATGATTTATAAAAAACACAAGAGTTTGATAAAAAAAGATTAGTTTATTTATCGAACTCTATTTTTTTACTCAAATTTAAAATAAAAAAATAAATTTTGAAATTATTTCCTAGAAAACGGTATTTTTAAAAGAAAAAATTGAAAGTATTTTCACGTTATAAGCCTTGAAAATGTTTCTAAAAATTCTTGACTTTTTGAAAGTTATTAATTATAATAACAATATAGGTAATTACCATATACGAGGAGGAAAATATGAAAAAATGGAAAACAACTTTGGTGGCATTGTTAGCAGTATTTGCACTTACATCTTGTGGAAATAATAAAGCAAACGATACTAGCAATAATGCAGCGTCAAACAAGTCATCAGAAACTGAAAAAAGTTCAGATAATTCTGAAAAGGCTTTCGAAGGTAAGACATTAACACTAGCAGGTCTTGACGGCGGATATGGAACAAAAGGCTGGAAAAAAGTTATAGCTAACTTTGAAAAAAAGACAGGCGCAAAAGTAGAAGCAAAATTTGAAAAAAATATTCACGAAGTAATAAGACCAGAAATCCAAGCAGGAAATGCTCCTGACGTAATTTATAATAATATTGGACAAGAATCAGGTCTTACAGAAACAATGATTAAAGAAAAAATGCTTATGGATATAAGCGATGTTTTGGACAAAAAAGTTCCAGGAGAAGAAAAAACTGTAGGAGAAAAAATAATTCCAGGATTTACAGATACTGCTGTAACAAATCCTTACGGCGACGGCAAAACATACCTTGCTCCATTATTCTATTCACCAACAGGACTTTGGTATAACAAAGCAATGTTTAAAGATGGTGGCGGAAAATATGAACTTCCAAAAACAATGGATGAATTCTTAGCACTTGGTGAAGAAGCTAAAAAAGATAAAATTTCATTATTTACATATCCTACAACAGGATATTTTGACACATTCTCATTTGCAATGTTCTACAACATTGGTGGAAATGAATTATTTGATAAGTTGATGAACTACGATGCAAAAGCTTGGGAAAATGAAGCTACACCATATTTTGAAACAGTAGGAAAAATTTTGGAATACTTAAATCCAAATACAGTAGCTCAAGCTAACAACGAATCATTTACACAAAACCAACTACAAGTTATGAAAAACGAAGCATTATTTATGCCAAACGGAACTTGGGTAGTTGAAGAAATGAAAGATGCAAAAGGCGTTGCTGATGGATTTGAATGGGGCTTTATGCCACTTCCTTCAATGAAAGACGGCGAAAGATATGCATATTCTTGGTTTGAACAAATATTTATAACACAAACTGCAAAAGAACCAGAACTTGCTAAAGAATTTCTTGCTTACTTGTACTCAGACGAAGCAGCAAAAGCGTTTATAGAAAACGGTGGAGCAGTTCAACCAATCAACGATGTTGAAAATATGATAACTGATGAAAATCAAAAATTATTCTATTCAATCTATGGCGATGATGTAAAAGCAGCTCTAGGTGGATGGGCAGCAGCTCCAGCAGTTGAAGGTGTAGATATGTCAAAAGAATTATTTGATGCTATAAACTCAGTAGCAAATAAAGATAAATCTGTAAAAGATTGGCAAAAAGATGTAGTATCTGCAGCACAAAAAATATCAGAAGCTGTAAAAGCTGAAAAATAATTAGAAATATTGGGTTGTTGCCATTAAAAAATTTGCAACAGCCCTTTTTTTATAAGGAGATATTATGAGAAATAGTAAGGAGAAAAAAAGATTTATAGTATTCGGATTATTACCTTCATTGATACTTTATACTATCTTTATGGTTTATCCTACCATAAATGTATTTTATGAGTCTTTGTTTAAAACGGGGGGCTTATCTGGAAATAAAACTTTTGTTGGTCTAGCTAATTTTAAATTATTATTTTCTGATAGTAATTTTATTAGGTCTTTTCAAAATACAATATTTTTAATAGTAATAGTTACAATTGTAACTATGTTTTTGGCAATTATTTTCGCATCAATTTTATCAAGAGAAAAAATAGCAGGCCAAAATTTCTTTAGGATTATATTTTATATACCAAACATTCTTTCTATAGCAGTTATTGCATCAATTTTTGCAGCAATTTATGGAATGGATCAAGGTCTTATAAATGGATTTATGAGATTATTTAATGGTAATCATACTAATGTTCCTTTTTTAGGAGATAGGATGTATGTTGTTTATTCAATTGGCTTTGCAATGATTTGGCAAGCGATTGGATATTATATGGTAATGTATATGTCAACCATGAGTCAAATTCCTGAACATTTATATGAGGCAGCAAACCTCGATGGAGCTGGAAAAATTCGTCAATTTTTTGATATTACCTTACCACTTACATGGCAAACAATTAGAACTACATTAACATTTTATGTAATTTCAAATATTAACATAGCTTTCCAAATTATAAAAGCTTTGACAGGCGGAGGACCTGATGGTGCAAGTCTTACCCTATTAAATTATCAATATGAACAAGCCTACACCAATTCATCTTTTGGTTATGGACTTGCTATTGGTGTTGTCGTGTTCTTATTCTCTTTTATTCTTTCAGCAATAATTCATAGATTGACAAAAAGAGATATCATGCAATACTAGGAGAAAAAAATGAAGAAAAAATCAAAACTTTTTAATATATTTATTTATTTGTGTTTGGTTATTTTTGCCTTATCAATTTTAGTCCCAGTTTTTTGGGTTTTTATGGCATCAATAAAAACAAATCCAGAATTTTATGGCAACCCTTGGGCCTTGCCTATGAGTTTTTACTTAAATAACTTTAAAGATGCGTGGGCCGCTGCTAATATGGGAGATTATTTTTTAAATTCTTTGATAGTTACAGCAATTGCTTTGGCTTTGCTTTTGCTTATATCACTTCCATTTTCATATATTTTAGCAAGAATGCAATTTAAAGGAAGAAGATTCGTAACTTCATATATAAAAGCAGGTTTATTTATAAACTTGTCATACATCGTTATACCAATATTTTTGATGTTAAGAGATGTTTCAAAATCTATTCCATTAGCTTTATTAAATAATAGATTTGTCCTTGCATTAATATATGCGTCAACAGCAGTTCCATTTACAGTTTATCTTTTGACAAACTTTTTCTCATCAATTTCTAAATCTTATGAAGAGGCAGCTTATATTGATGGGGCTGGTTATTATAGAACTATGATGGATATAATGATACCTATGGCAAGGCCAGCAGTTATTACAGTTATTTTGTTTAATTTTTTGATGTTTTGGAATGAATATATTTTAGCCCTAACTCTTATGACTGATCCATCAAAAAGAACCTTGCCAGTTGGATTAATAAATCTTCAACAAGCAGCAAGAGGAGCAGCAAATTATGGAAGACTTTACGCAGGTCTAGTAATTGTAATGATACCAACATTAATAATTTATATTTTAGTTCAAAAACAACTTACTGAAGGAATGATGGTAGGAGGAGATAAGGGATGATAGATAAAAAAAGAGGAAGATTGACTCTTCCAAGTGAAGATAATTTTTATGATGAAACTTGCGAGATGCTTGAAAAGCTTGGAGCAGATGCAATAAGAGATTCTGATGGAACATATCTTCCAGATGAGATTAAAGATATAGAAGGAGTTGACATATATACAAACTTCTTTCCAACTCGTGGTCACAACGAATTTGCAGAAACTGTTCCTTTTGAAAGATCTAGATTTTTCTTGATAAGTGATTTTGTAACAGCAACTAGCGATATTACAAAAATAGATTTTCTAAAAGGCTATTACAAAAAACAATTAATAGCTGATTATGATTATGATCCAAAAAAGTGGTGGCAAGTTTATGATAGAAGCACAGGCGAAGTAGTTGATCCTTCAAATTGGGAAATTGATAAAGAAAAAGATATAGTTAGTGTAAAAACAATTCCTTATCATGTTTATACAGTAAACTTTTTGGCTTATGGAATTTGGGATCCAGTTCAAATGTACAATCACATAACAAATGATTGGGGAGATGAAGTTGCTCATCATATTCCTTTTGATGTTAGATATGAAAAATCTAGCGAATTTGTAGAAAAAAATTTAGAAAAATGGTTACAAGAAAATCCAAAAACAAATGTAGTAAGATTTACTACATTCTTCTATCAATTTTCACTTTTCTTTAATGAAGATGCTAAGGAAAAATATGTAGATTGGTTTGGATATTCAAACAGTGTTTCCCCAGAGGCTATGATTGCCTTTGAAAAAGAATATGGTTATAGATTAACAAGTGAAGATTTTGTTGACCAAGGTTTTTATAATAGTAATTACAGGATACCAAGCAAAAAATATTTAGATTACATTGATTTTCAACAAAGATTTGTTTCTAATAAGGCAAAAAAATTAGTTGATCTTGTTCATAAATATGGTAAAAAAGCAATAATGTTTTTGGGAGATCATTGGATTGGAACAGAGCCTTATGGAAAATATTTTAAAAATATAGGACTTGATGGAGTGGTTGGCTCAGTCGGAGATGGAGCAACTTTAAGAATAATTTCAGACATAGATGTTCCTATGACAGAGGGAAGATTTTTACCATACTTTTTCCCAGATGAATTTTATGAAGGAAATGACCCATCAATTGAAGCAAAAGATAATTGGGTAAAGGCAAGACGTGCTTTATTGAGAAATCCTCTTGATAGGATTGGATATGGCGGATACTTATCTCTTGCTTACAAATTTCCAAAATTTATAGATTATATAACAAAAGTTGCAGATGAATTTAGAGAAATTTATGATATTTCATCAAAGGCAAAACCTTATAAGGCTTGTAAAGTTGCAATTTTAAATTCTTGGGGATCTATAAGAACTTGGGGAGCTTATGTTGTAGCTCATGGAAAATGGTTTAAATTAGCTTATTCATACAGTGGAATAATTGAAGCACTTTCTGGTATGGACATGGATGTTAAATTTATTAATTTTGAAGATGTAAAAAAAGGAATTGATAAGGACATTGATGTAATAATTAATGCTGGAGATGCTTATACTGCATTTTCTGGTGGAGAAAATTTCTTAGATCCAGAAGTCCTTGCAAATATTAGAAAATTTGTTTATGAAGGCGGAGGTTTTATTGGAATAGGAGAGCCAAGTGCTTACCAACATCAAGGAAGATTTTTCCAACTTGCAGATGTATTGGGAGTTGATGTTGAAAAAGGATTTTCACAAGGATTTGATAGATATTTTACACAAGAAACTAAAGATCATTTTATAACAAAAGATTTAAAAGAATATAAATATGGTGAAGAAAAACCAAATGTTTATGCGATAAATGAAAAGACTCAAATATTAAAATATGAAAATAATGAAGTCTATATGGCAGCAAATGATTATGGTAAAGGAAGAAGTTTTTATGCTATGGGCCTTTCCTATAGTTTAGAAAATACAAGATTGTTAAAAAGAGCTATTCACTATGTTTCTCATAAGGAAGATATTTTAGAAAAATATTTTGCTAAAGACATTAGGCTAGAAGTAACTGCTTATCCTGAAATTTCTAAATATTGTGTAATAAACAATTCAAATGAAAAAGTAAAATCTATTGTTTATGATGGAGATAAAAATGCGCACGAAATAGAAATTGATGCAGGCGAAATTATCTGGTTTGAGGAGTAAATATGGATTATTACAAAAAAGAAAAATTAAATAATATTGTACTTTTTATAATATTTGTTCTTGGAGTTATTTTGCAATTTGTAGGACATAGAAAAGCAGGCTATGGCCCACTTTTAATTCAATTTGTTTCACTAGCGCTTATGCTTTTAGTTTTGTTTTTATATAATAGAAGACATGTTTAAGGAGGTTTGATATGGCTGGATTAAAATTCGAGCATATTTATAAAATATATGATAATAAATTTACTGCTGTAAATGACTTTAATTTAGAAATAAAAGATGAAGAGTTTATTGTTTTTGTTGGGCCATCTGGTTGTGGAAAATCTACAACTCTTAGAATGGTTGCAGGACTTGAAGAAATATCAAAAGGAAAGCTATATATTGGAGATAGGTTAGTAAATGATATTGAACCAAAAGATAGAGATATAGCAATGGTATTTCAAAATTATGCTCTTTATCCACAAATGACTGTAAAAGATAATATGAGCTACGCTTTAAAAATTGCAAAAGTTCCAAAAGAAGATATAAATAGAAAAGTAAAAGCGGCAGCAGAAGTTTTGGGACTAGAACAATATCTTGATAGAAAGCCAGCAGCTCTTTCTGGTGGTCAAAGACAAAGAGTAGCCTTAGGTCGTGCGATTGTAAGAAATCCTCAAGTATTTTTGATGGACGAGCCTCTTAGTAACTTGGATGCAAAACTTAGAGTGCAAACTAGAGCAGAAATATCAAAACTTCACGAGCAACTTGCAACAACATTTATATATGTAACCCACGATCAAACAGAAGCAATGACTATGGCAGATAGAATTGTTATTATGAATAACGGAGTTATCCAACAAGTAGATACTCCTATAAACGTTTATTCAAAACCAGAAAATCTATTTGTAGCAACTTTCATTGGTTCCCCACAAATGAATTTAATAAGTGGTAAAATAATAAAAGAAGATGATGATTATTATATGGAAAATGAAAATGTAAAATTCCATATTAGTCAAGAAAAAGCATTAAAACTTCAAGATTTAGGATATTTATCAAAAGATATTGTTTGTGGAATTAGACCTGAGCATATATATGATGGATTTAGAAAAACTAATTCAACATTAATAGGAAAAGTTGATTTTGTAGAATTATTAGGAGCTCAACAATATGCTTATATTAAGTGCAAAGAAGAAAAAATTACTTGCGCTTTGAGCGTTGAAAATTTATTGGAAAAGAATAAGGAAATAAAAATATACCTAGACGAAGAAAAAATGCATTTCTTTGATAAAGAAAGTCAAAAAAATATTCTTCTATAAGGAGATTTTAAATGAAAAATGTATTGATAACCGGTGGAGCAGGTTATATTGGAAGCCATGTAGCAGTTGAATTATTAAATAAAAATTACAAGGTTATAGTATATGATAATTTAACAAACTCATCAAAAATTTCTGTAAAAAGAGTAGAGGAAATTACTGGCAAAAATATAATTTTTTATGAAGCTGATATACTTGATGAAAAAAAATTAAGCGAAGTTTTTGAAAAAGAAAATATAGATGTAGTAATCCACTGCGCAGCTTTGAAAGCTGTAGGAGAATCAGTGAAAAAACCTCTAGAATATTATCATAACAATATAAGTGGAACTTTGTCCTTATTAAAGATTATGAGAAAATATTCTTGCAAAAATATAATATTTTCATCATCAGCAACAGTTTATGGAGATCCAGAAAAAGTTCCAATTACTGAAGATTTTCCAAAAGGAATTTGCACAAATCCATATGGATGGACTAAATCTATGATGGAACAAATTATGACAGATTTACAAAAATCAGATCCTGAATGGAAAGTTGTTCTATTAAGATATTTTAATCCAATAGGAGCGCACGAATCAGGAAAAATTGGAGAAGATCCACAAGGAATTCCAAACAATCTTTTGCCATACATCGCCCAAGTTGCTGTAGGAAAACTTGACTATTTGAGAGTTTTTGGAGATGATTATGATACAGTTGATGGAACAGGAGTTAGAGATTACATTCATGTAGTAGATCTTGCAAAAGGCCATGTGCTTTCTGTAGACAAAATTGATAAGCTAGAAGGAGTTTCAATTATAAATCTAGCAACAGGCAATGGATATTCTGTCCTTGAAGTTTTAAAAGCATTTGAAAAAGCTTGTGGCAAGAAAATTTCCTATAAAATTGTAGAAAGACGAGAAGGCGATATAGCAAAATGTTTTGCAGATGCAAGTAAAGCTTACGAAGTATTAGGATGGAAAGCAGAAAAAGGCATTGATGAGATGTGCGAGGATTCATGGAGATGGCAATCACAAAATCCTAACGGTTATGAAGAAAAGGAGTAATAATGAATACAACACTAGTAGTTCTTGCTGCGGGAATTGGCTCAAGATATGGACAAGGAATAAAACAGCTTGCAAAAATGGATGACAACGGTTATACCATAATAGATTATTCAATTTATGATGCAATAAAAGCTGGATTTAATAAGGTTGTTTTTATAATTAGAAAAGATATAGAACAAGACTTTAAAGAAATAATTGGAAATAGAATTGAAAAAATAGTAGAAGTAGAATACGCTTACCAAGATATGGATTTGCCAAAAGGATTTGAAAGTCCAAAAGACAGAAAAAAACCATGGGGAACAGTTGATGCATTACTATCTACAAAAAATATAGTAAAAGAACCATTTTTAATAATAAACGCAGACGATTATTATGGAAAAGGTGTGTTTGATTCCCTACACGAATTTCTTGTAACAAGCGATAAAAAAATCGACGACAAGCTACAAATAGCTATGGCAGGATATAAATTAAAAAACACCCTATCAGACAAGGGAGCCGTTACAAGAGGAGTATCTATAGGAAACGAAGAAAATAAACTAGTAGACATAATAGAAACTCACGAAATAAAATTAGAAAAAGATGGAAAAATATCAAGCAAAGAAAATCTAGATAGCGATATACTTAATCTAGAAACAACAGTATCAATGAACCTTTGGGCATCATTCCCAGAATTTATTGATATGAGCGAAGATTATTTTATAAAATATCTAGAAAAAAATAAAGAAAATTTAGATTCATGCGAATACGTTCTTCCAGAAATGATAGGAGAGCTAATAAAAGAAAATAAAGCAGATGTAACAATTCTTCCAACAAATGACAAGTGGATAGGAATAACTTACAAAGAAGACCTAGTCCCAGCACAAAAATCCTTCCAAAAAATGTTCGACCAAGGATTATACCCAGATAATATTTGGGAAAAATAATAAAGAAAAAATTTTAAAAGGAACCCTCTTAACTGACTAAAATCAGTAAAGAGGGCAATTTTTTTGATTATATGGGATTATCAAATAAAAATCACATGAAAAAATAATTTATTAAGAACTAATAAATTATTTTTAAATTTTAAGTAAAAAATCAGCAATAATTAAGAATATTTTTTAAGTTTGGGTATAAGTAAAGTAATAAAACTTGGAGGGTGGTATGTTTTTATTTTTTGTATGTTTGATTATTCCTATTTCTTTCTTTTTTATGTATTTTTTCTTAAAGAACAAGGCTTATAAAAAAATATCAAGGTGGTCTGGTTTTAGGACTAGGCTTTCTATGAAAAATGAAAAAAATTGGGAAATTGGAAATCTTTATGCTAGCAAATTGTCTTTGATTTTTGGGATAATTAGTATGGTTATGACCTTGTTTGTTTTTTACAAATATGATTTGAATGATAAAATTGTTTTGATTTTAGTTGGAATCCAAATTGTTTTTTTGATTTTGATTAGTGTGCTTAGTGAAATAAAATTATATTTTGTGAATAAGAAAGGGACTGTTTGAAATGATTATTTCATTTTCAAACAGTCCCTTTTTAATTTCTATTTTATATTTAATTCTTTATATTCGTAGCCGTTATCTTCTGCTATTCCTTCGTTTGTAACATATCCATCGTAAGTATTAACTGCAGAAATTATTTCTGGAGATTTTTCGCAGGCATTTTTTAGTCCAAGATTTGCTATTGTTTTTATATATTTTGTTGTTGCGTTTGATAGGGCATAAGTTGATGTCATAGCAACTGCTCCTGGAATATTAGCAACAGCATAATGAATTACTCCGTGTTTTACAAAAACTGGATCGGTGTGGCTTGTTGGATGTCCTTTTGTAATATCTGTTGAACCACCTTGGTCGATTGCAACGTCAACTATTACTGAGCCATCTTTCATTTGTTTTACCATATCTTCTTTTATAAGTTGAGGAGCACGTCTTCCTGGAATTAAAACTGTTGAGATTACTAAATCTGCATCTTTAACAGAATCTTCAATATTTATAGGATTTGAATAGAGTGTTTCTATTTTATCTGGGAAAATATCTTGTAATCTACTTAAAGCGTCAATATTTACATCCAAAACTGTAACTCTTGCGCCCATTCCTACAGCAATTCTTACAGCACCAGCTCCAACAGTACCAGCTCCAACAATTACAACGTGAGCAGGTCTTACTCCTGGAACTCCTTGAAGTAAAATTCCTCTTCCGCCTTCAGGCTTTGTTAAATATCTTGCGCCTTCCTGAACCGCCATTCTTCCAGCAATTTCACTCATAGGAGCTAGAAGTGGTAATTTGTTATCAAGTTTTAAAGTTTCATAAGCTATGCCTGTAACTTTTTTATCGACTAATTCTTTTGTTAATTCTTCATTACTTGCAAGGTGGAGATAAGTATATAAAATCAAACCTTCTCTTAAATATTTATATTCTTCTTTTAAAGGCTCCTTTACCTTGTAGACAATATCAGATTTTTCCCAAACGTCTTTTGCTGAATCGACAATTTTTGCACCAACATCTTCATAATCTTTATTTGTAATACCAGAGTTTAAACCAGCATTATTTTCAATTAAAACTTCATGACCAGCTTTAACTAATTCCGCAACAGCGCCAGGCACAGTTGCAACTCTAGATTCTTGGTCCTTAATCTCTTTTGGTATTCCTATTATCATATTTCCTCCTTATATATTTCGAAATATCTCAATTAAAATATACCCAAATCAAATAAAAAATCAAAAATTTTAATTATTTTTCATTAAAAACAAATTTTTCCAAATAGTAAGCAATTCCATCATCATCATTTGATTTTGTAATAAAATCAGCTTTTTCTTTCATAAAATTAGCGCCATTTTCCATAACCACACCAAGGCCTGCCATCTCAATCATGGTTTGATCGTTCTCCTCATCGCCAAAAGCAATCACATCTTTCATTTCCATATCAAAATATTTAGCGATTTCAACAAGACTTTCTCCCTTGCCAATTCCCTTTGGCATAATTTCATAAAAATAAGGAGTAGATTTTACCTGAGTGGTTTTATTAGAAAATTTATCCATCAATTTTTTTGCATCATCATCAATCAAGTTAGGATCTTGAGAAAATAAAATTTTATTAGGAGCAAAATCCAAACTATAAGCCAAATCATCAATGACTTCATAATGAGTAAAGGCTTTTTGACAAATTTCCTCAAGCTTGTAAGTTTTAGAAGAACTTGTAATAATTTTGTCCTCAGTGTAAATAATATAATGCATAGAAAGATTTTTTTCGCTAAATTGCAAAATTTCTTTTGCAAGGTCAAAATCCATAGGATGATTAATAATTACATCCTTTGTTTTATAATTAGTAATTCTTCCGCCATTAAAATTAGAAATAAGCCCACCATATTTTTCAAATTCCAAAATATCCGCAAAAGGATAAACCCCAAGAGGATCACGCCCAGATGCAATAACAACAATATGACCAAGCTCTTGCGCCTTAATCAAAGCATTCTTAGTTTTTTCAGTAATCTGCCTTTTCGAATTTAACAAAGTACCATCTATATCAACTGCAATAATTTTTTTCATAATTACTCCTTTTCTTTTCATAGTCTAATTATAATAGAGATAGCAATTTATTCAAAAAATAAATTTTATTTTAAAATGAGATTCGATTTAAAAAATTTTCTTCTTGTAACATAAGTTACCGATTAAATATTTTTTATTTTGTATTATAAGAATGTAAGTAAGATAAAAAAAAGAAAGGATTTTATTATGTTTTGTTTTCAATGTCAAGAAACAGCCGGCAACAAGGGTTGTACTAAAGTTGGTGTTTGTGGGAAAAATGAAAATACTGCCAACAGCCAAGATTTATTAATTTATGTTACAAAAGGACTTAGTGAGGTTGTAAATAAAATTGGAGAAGTTGATTCTAAATATTACGATTTAATTTCAAATAATATGTTTGTAACAATTACAAATGCAAATTTTGATGAGGAAGATATTTTAAGAAAGGTAGAAGAAACTATAAAGGCTAAGGATAAATTGATAAAAGAAAATAAACTTGAAAATTTATCTGATGTAGCAAATTATACAAGTGATGATAGGGATGAGCTAAAAAGAAAAGCTATTGAAGTTGGAGTTTTAAATATAATTAACGAAGATGAAAGGTCTTTGGTTGAACTTGTAACTTATGGCTTAAAAGGAATGGCAGCTTATAATCATCACGCAAATGTTTTGGGCTATAGAAATGAAGAGGTTGATAAATTTATCGCCCAAACTTTGGAAAAAACTTTAAAAGATGATAAAGATATTAATGATTTAATAAATTTAACAATGGAAACTGGAAAACATGGTCTTATGGCAATGGAGCTTTTGGATAAGGCAAACACAGAAAAATTTGGCAATCCAGAAATTACAGAAGTAGATTTTTCTGCTGGAGATAATCCTGCGATTTTAATTTCAGGTCACGACCTTAACGATATGGAAATGTTGCTTGAACAAACAAAAGATTCTGGTGTAGATATTTATACCCACTCAGAAATGCTTCCAGCAAATTATTATCCAAAATTCAAAAAATATGACCACTTCCACGGCAATTATGGAAATTCTTGGTGGAGTCAAAATGAAGAATTTCAAAAATTCAATGGACCAATTTTTATGACAACAAACTGTATAGTTCCACTTAAAAAAGATAATGACTATCTTGATAGGTTATTTACAACAGGAAATGCAGGATATCCTGGTGCAAAACACATAAAAGCTGATGAAAATGGCAAAAAAGATTTCTCTCAAATTATTGAGATGGCAAAATCTTGCAAGGCTCCAGAAAATTTAGAAAATACAAAAATTGTTGGAGGCTTTGCTCACAACCAAGTAGAAGCACTTGCAGAAGATGTAGTAAAAGAAATTAAGGCTGGAAATATTAAAAAATTTGTTGTAATGGCAGGATGTGATGGAAGATTTAAGGGCAGATCATATTACACAGAATTTGCTGAAAAATTGCCAAAAGATTATGTAATTTTGACAGCAGGTTGTGCAAAATATAGGTACAACAAATTAAATCTTGGAGATATAAATGGAATTCCAAGAGTTTTAGATGCTGGTCAATGTAACGATTCATATTCTTTGGTAAAAACTGCACTCTTATTACAAGATGCCTTTGGACTTGAATCAGTAAATGATTTGCCACTTGAATTTAATATAGCATGGTATGAGCAAAAAGCTGTAATAGTTTTATTAGCTTTATTAAGTCTAGGAGTGAAAAATATTCATCTTGGACCAACTCTTCCAGCATTTTTGTCAGAAACAGTTGTGAATTTCTTGGTAGAAAATTTTAATATTTCACCAATTACAAATGTAGAAAAAGATTTGGAAATAATTACTGCATAAAAAGAAAAAATAAATTTATATACATTTAAAAATATTTCCCCAAAATTTAAAAATTTTTTTGGGGAATTTTTTATTTTGAAATTAAAATTTAATTAAATATTTTGGAAAATTTTTTAAATCAAATTTGGAAAAAGTTTTCTTGTATGTTATCATAAATGTAGAGAGGTAATATGTATTATATTGGTATAGATATTGGATCAACAGCTAGTAAGTATGTTGTCCTAAATAATGAAAAAAATGAAATACTTTATAAAGAAGTTATAAGCAGCGGATGGAATAGCAAAGAAACTGGCAGAAAAATAATCAAAAATCTAGAAGATTTGGGATATGAAAGAAAAGAAAGTCGTATCACAGCTACAGGTTATGGTAGAATTGCCGTAGATTTTGCTGATAAAATTATTACAGAAATTACTGCCCACGGCAAGGGCGCACATTTTTTGGGCTCAAAAGATAGAACTATAATCGACATTGGCGGACAAGATACAAAAATAATTGTCCAAAACGAAGATAGGGTTGTGGATTTTTTGATGAATGATAAGTGTTCGGCTGGAACTGGGAAATTTTTGGAAGTTATGGCAAACAGGCTTGGTCTTGATTTGAAAGAATTTTTTCAAATGGCAAAGAAAGGCAAGGACATAGAACTTTCTTCAACTTGCACAGTTTTTGCAGAATCTGAAGTTGTTTCTTTGATGGGCAAAGGAACAAAAAGAGAAGATATTGCAAGTGGAGTTATAAATTCTATTGTTTCAAAAGTTTCAAAACTTGCTCAAAAAAAATCTGATACTGATGGATATTTTCTTACTGGTGGTTTTTCAAATAATGAATACATAATGAAAGCTTTGGAAGAAAAACTTAACAGTAGTGTTAAAAGCCATCCCGATGGCAGATTTGCGGGAGCGATTGGAGCTGCTATTTTATGAAGATAAAACTAGAAGATTTGAGAAGAGAAGCCTATGTGGATGCAATTTATGCAAAAATGGAAAATGACAATGTAGTTGGAGTTTTTTCAGATAAGTTTGATGCTCTCTTGATCTCTTATGGTTTTATTGTTTACCCAATTATTGGACTTGATAGCTATATATTTGATTACTACAAATTAGAAAATGTATGTGATCCAATTAATTCTACAATTGCCTATCTAAAAACTAAAAAATGCCCCTTGATATATTCTTCAAAATTTTTTGTTCTTGATGATTATTGCAAGAAATTTAATGAGTATTTGGAAAAAAATACTGACAAAAAAATTGTTTATGAGAAAGATTTAAAAAATTTTCTT
Source organism: Anaerococcus sp. HMSC075B03 (assembly GCF_001815585.1). NCBI lineage: Bacteria > Bacillati > Bacillota > Tissierellia > Tissierellales > Peptoniphilaceae > Anaerococcus > Anaerococcus sp. HMSC075B03. Next base: position 55,539 of record NZ_KV821193.1, on the reverse strand, counting down.
GAAAATTTGGACAATAGAAATTTTGATGAAAAAATATATTTTGAAAGTCTTAAAAAAATCGAAAAAATTAATCAGATATTAAAAGATTTACAAGAAAGTGATATTAGTGGGACTTTGCTTTATAAATTAGAATTTTACATAAGATTTATTAAAAACTTAGATGATAGGATTTCTTTTTTATTAGAGATAAAATCCAAATATAAAAAGAAAAACATAAAAAGAAAAATTATAAAAGCAACTTGTCCATTTGCTATAAGCGATATTATCGACAAAAAAGTTTACGAAAATTATAAAATAAGTAAATCAAAAAATCCAGATTTTACTTTCAAAAATTGTATCTATGAGGCAGATAAAATTTTAACTTATGAGGAGATATAAAATGGATAAAAATCATAAAATGTGGGACGATTTGAGTATGGATCTTGATAAGCACGATTTATTGTGCGAAGTTTTACCACAAGCTTTTGGGGATGTTTTTTTATCACAAGAAAACAGACCAGAAAAAATGGATTATTTTAATGCAGTTACAGCAGACATTCACGGAGTAAGACCTGCTGAATTGATTGAGGCTCAAAAAAATGGACAAAAAGTTATAGGAAGTTTTTGTATCCATGTTCCAGAAGAAGTTGTTTGGGCAGCAAATGGAATTTCTACAGGACTTTGCTCAGGCTCACAATTTTGGGTTCCGGGTGGAGAGAAAAAATTGCCAACAGCAACTTGTCCTTTGATAAAAGCATCACTTGGTGCAAGATTTGATAGAACTTGTCCATTTTTTAGAATAGCAGATTTATTTGTTGGAGAAACAACTTGCGATGGCAAGAAAAAAGCTTGGGAAATTTTGGCAGAAGATGCCCCAATGTATATAATGGATATTCCACAAATGAAAAGGGACGAAGATTTCCAAAAATGGGAAAAAGAAATCAAATTATATATTGATAAATTAGAAGAATTAACAGGAAATAAAGTAACAGCAGAAAGCTTGCACGATGCAATTGTAATGATAAATAACAAAAGACGTGCAATGCAAAGACTATACGATTTTAGAAAATTAGATAATGTTCCAATTTCAGGAAGAGATACACTTTTAATTACACAAATTTCATTTTTCGATGATCCAGTAAGATTTACACAAAAAGTAAATGAACTTTGCGATGAACTTGACAAAAGAGTTAAAGAAAATGTATCAGTATTTAAAAAAGGAACAAAAAGAATTCTTCTTACAGGAACTCCACTTTCAATTCCAAACTGGAAACTTCATCAAATAATCGAAACAAACGGTGGAGCAGTTGTTGGCGAAGAATTGTGCACAGGAATTAGATATATAGAAAATCCAGTAGACGAAACAAAGGGCGATTTGGATACAGAAGTTAAAAATCTTGCACAAAGATATTTGGGAAGTATAAATTGTGCTTGCTTTACACCAAATACATCAAGAATTGACGATATAATCAGACTATATCACGAATACAATGCCGATGGAGTAATCGACATCAACCTTAAATTCTGTAATATTTATGATACAGAAGGATATTTTGTAGAAAAAAGATTAAAAGAAGAAAATATTCCTTGCATTGGAATAGAAACAGACTACACAGACGAAGATGCAGAACAATTAAAAACAAGAATTGGTGCATTTATAGAAATGCTTGACTAATGAAATATTTTATTTTAGTAGAAAATGCAATGATTGCGACAGAGCTTTTAGAAATTTTAAGAAAAGAAAAAATAAAAGCAACCCTTGCGCCAACGCCAAGACAGGCTAGCCATGCTTGTGGAGTATCAGTTTATCTATACAATAAGGAAGATTTAGAAAAAATTGAGCCATTAGCAAAAGAAAATAAGATAAAAATTGATGAAATTTTTGAATCAAATTTAGATTTTAATACAAAAAGAAATAAATTTTTATAAGCAAATAGCGATGAAGAAAAAAATTCATCGCTTTTTAATTTGAAAAAATTTAATAAAAGATATAATTTTAGTAGAGGTGGAAAATGAATTTAAGACAAATACCAATTTTTAAAAATTTATCAGAAAAAGATTTAAAAATTTTACAAGAAAAAATAAAAATTGAAGAAAAAATTTATGAAAAAGATTCATATATTTTTAATCAAGGCGAAATAAAAGAAGATTTATATTTTTTAATAGAAGGTTCAATTCTAGTCGCAAAATTCGATGCAAATGGCAAAAGATCTATAATTCAAACATTTAATCAAAAAGCAATTTTTGGAGAAGTTTATGCTTACCTAAAAGAGCCTTACGATTTTTCAGCCTATGTTCAAAAAAAATCAAAATTATTAGTGATAAAAGAATTTAGAAAATTAATTAATGAAACTATGCCAAAATCATTTTTGATAAATTATATAGATTTAATTAGCAAAAAATGTCTTATTTTAAGTCAAAAAAATCAAATAACCAACCAATTTACCCTAAGACAAAAAATAGGAAATTATTTATTGATAGAAGAAAATGATGGCAAAATTATTTTAGATCAAACGAGAGAAGAACTAGCATATTTTCTAGCAACAACACGACCATCCCTTTCGAGAGAATTATCAAATATGGCAGATGAAAATATAATAAAAATAAAGGGGAGAGAAATTTATATTTTGGACAAGGACTTGTTGAAAAATTTATTGTAAAAAGTTTATTTTTATACAAAATAATTTATTTTATTGCTGTAATCTGATATAATAATAAAAGAAATTAAAATATTTTAAAAGGAGGTCTGCGATTTTTTCGCAAGTAAAATGAAAAAGAAAAATATACAAAAAATAGCTTTGATAATGGCTCTTTCAAGCACATTTATAATTAATGGAGCAAATAAGGCTATAGCTGATGAAAGCGTTTATAAAGATTCTACAATTGAAAATCCTTCTGGAGAAAAAGACACAAAGGCAAAAACTTACGAACAAGCAAAAGAAAATTACGATAAGGCAAAAGATAATCTTGACAAAGAAGAAAAAAATCTAGAACAAAGCCAAAAAGATTATGAAAATTCCAAAGAAGAAGAAAAAAATCTTGAAAAAGAAAATAAAAATTTGGAAGAAGAAAATAAAAAAGCAAAAGAAGATTTGGATTCAACAGTAGAAGATTATAAATCCCAAAAAGAAAAAGATTTAGAAAATGCAAAAAATGAAAAAGAAAGTGCCGAAAAAGATTTAAAAGAAAAAGAAGAAAAAACAAATAAGGCAAAGGAAGAGCTTGATAAGGCAGATGAAGAAGAAAAGAAGGCTAGTGCTGACTTTGAAAAAGAAAAAGAAAAAAATCCAAATGCTGAAGAAAGTTTAAAAGATGCCGAAAATAAGAAAAAAGAAGCAGAAGAAAAAGAAAGCCAAGCTCAAAAAGATTTGGATGAAAAAAGTGAAAGCCTAAAACAAGAAGAAGAAAAATTAGCTTCACTGAATAAAGACCAAGAAAATTTGAAAAATGACCTTGATAAAGCAAATGAAGAATTGGCTAAGATAAAAGATGAAGAAAAGAATCTATCAAACGAAATAGATGAAATAAAAAAATCTATTGGAGAAGTAAGCGAAGATAGCCAAAGCTATAAAGATTTACAAAATAAGTTAGGAGAAAAAGAACAAAAACTTAAAGAAATCGAAGCAAATCTTAAAACATCAGAATCAGATAAAAAATCTATTGAAGATAAAATATCACAACTTCAAAAAGACATTGAAGATTTAAAAAAAGAAAATGAAGAATTTAGTAAAAAACTTGATGATTTAAATAAGGAAAAATCACAAAAAGAAGAAAGCAAAACTAAAAAAGAAAATAAGCTGAATGCAGATAATACCAAGATAGAAAATCTTTCCAAAGAAAATGAAAATCTACAAAAAACAATAGATGAAGAAAAGGAAAATATAGAAAATCTTAATAATGAAAAAACTAAAAAAGAAAATTCTATTAAGGGAAAAACTGACGAAAAAACAGAGCTTGAAAAAAATCTTAACAGCAAAAAAGAAGAACTAAAAAAATTAGAAGAATCTTTGAAGACTGTAAGCGAAGAAGAAAAACAAAAAGCAAAAGACCAATGGGACAAAGGATCTGTAGGATTTTTTGAACAAAATGGTTCAACAAAGGCTGTTGAGGTATTTACAAAACTTCCAAACAATGATAGGGCTAAAGAAATTGGTCAAGAGTATTTGGCTGCAAATAAAAATATGTCATCTGATGATTCTAGAAGTCTTGAAAATATGAAAAAAGCTATTGAAGCTTTAAAAGTTGTTAATGATAAAAGACAAAATGATCGTGGAATTGATAGAAGACCATTAAGTGTTCTAAAAATCAGCGATTTTGATATGGCAGTTGCCCAAGCAAATGCGAATTATTCAGCTAATAAAGTCGAACACGCAGTAATTCATCAACCACCTTTTGAAAATTTAGCTTGGGGACCACCTACAGCTGAATCTGCCTTGTCTAGATGGTGGGATAGAGAAAAGAAATTATTTGATTATTTGAGAGGTAAGGGTATTTCTACTAGAAACCAAATGGATGAATATATAGCAAAGAATCCTGATGAAATCAATAAACTAGGTTTTGGGACTCAAGTAGGGCACTATACAAATTTAGTTGATGATTTAATGTATGGAGAATGGTTTTCTAGAGCTGATTCTAAATCTTCAGGATATGCGATTAGACCAGGTCTTCATGGTTTTGTTCAATCACTTGTATTAAATAATACAGATGAAAATGAAGCTTCTTCTATATCTATAGAAGAATACGAAAAAAAATTTAACGATTATTGTGAAAATCTTAAAAAATTAATGAACGGAATAAAAACTCCTAGCAAAGAAGATTTGGAAAAAATTGAAAAGCTAAAAAAAGAAATTGATGCTTTAGAAAAACAAATTTCAGATAAAAATTCTGAAATTGAAAAAGAAAAGGAAGACCTACAAGCTATAAATCAAGATATAGGAAACAAGGAAAAAGAAAATCAAGAAAAAATTGATAAACTTGAAGCAAATAAAAGGGAAATTCAAAGATTAGAAGAAGAAAAGAAAGTCTTAGAAAGTGAAATAAATAATTTAACAGCAGAAATTAATGAGCTTGATACTGAAATTGCAAATCACATAGCTTCTAATAAGGAATACGGAGAAAGATTAACAAAACTAGAAAATGATTTAGCTAGTACAAATAAAGAGCTTGAAGATAAAAATAAGGAAATAAAAACACTAGAAGATACAAAAACAAAAGCAGAAGAAGAAAAAAATAATCTTCAAAATAAAATTTTAAGCTTAAATGAGAGAAGAAAAACTTTAGAAAATAATTTGACAGACAAACAAAAACAATTAGAAGAAAAGAAATCAGAAGAAAGCGCTAAAAATAAGGAAATAGAAAAATTAAATGAAAATTCTGATAAGCTAAATCAAAATATAGAAAATACAAATAAAAATATAAGTGATTTAAAAACTAAAAAAGATGAAGCGGCAAAGGCTCTTGCAGAGGCTAGCGAAGAATTAAAATTAGCAAATGAATTATTAGAACAAAAAAATCAAGAATTTGAAAGTTATTCTACGGCAAAAGAAAATCTAGCTAAGGCAAATAGAAAAGTAAAAGCTATGAAAAAAGTTTTTGAAGATTTAAAAAAATCAAAAGAAGATGCCGAAAATAATTTAAAATTGAAAAATGAAAATTTAGCAAAGGTTGAGGCTGATTTTGAAATTGCTCAAAATATTGATGTAAATAATCCACAAAGTTATGAAAATATAGAAGAAATAAATAAAAAGGTAAAGGCAAAAGAAAATGCTCAAATTGCTTTGGATAAGGCAAAAGAAAATCTTGATAGACAAAAAGAAAAAACAAGTAAATTAAAAGATGAATTTGACGTGGCTAAAAAAAGATACGCTATGGCTCTTGCAGATTTCAATTTTGCTCAAAAAGATTTGGAAAGATTTATGTCTGTAAACATAAATCTTGATCTTGATGGAGGAGATTTAAATGGAGTTTTGGGAAATGTAGCAATAAAAGGACAAAGAAATACAAAATATAAACTACCAAAACCAATGAAAAAAGGATTTAAATTTTTGTATTGGAAAGATGGAGATAAAATTTATTATCCAGATTCTGAAATTTATTTAAAAGATAATATTAATTTAAAAGCTTATTGGCAAGAATTAAAAGAAGGCAAAGAAAAAGCTCAAAGACCTAAACAAAAAATAAAAACAAAGGATAATCAAAGCAAAATAAAAATTGAAAGTCCATCAACAAATAATCCAAAAACAGGAGTGGGAAATAAAATATCCATAATTCTAACAAGCTCACTAAGTGGATTATTGTATGCTTTATTAAGAAAAAGAAAATAAAAAATTGAAAAAATAAAACTACCAGCAAAAAACTGGTAGTTTTATTTTTTATTTATATATATTTTAGGTAAATTAAGCGTTTATAACAGTTTATATTTATATATGTAATCTGTAGTCAGTTGAATTTTTTAAAAAAAATTTAATATTTTTCTATAAAAAAAACGCCCCGATAAAGGGACGATATAAACGTGTTGCCACCCTAATTCGCAAAATAAATTTTGCCTCATTAGTAAGACTAAAACGCAGTCAACGGGAAGCTTATGTATTATACTTCCAACTCCAAGCCTCTATTCAATTAAAAATATCATAGTTCCTTTCAGCAAACGAAACCTCTCTGCGATTAATATTTTTTAATTTACTTAACTCTTCTTCGTATTGATAAAATAATACCATGCATTTTACACTTTGTCAAATAAATTTATAAATATTTTAATATTTCACTTTTAGAGTGTAGCAAAGATTTTTTGATTTTTATAAAAATAATTGAATTTTTAAAATTAAAAACTCTTACAAATTAATGTAAGAGTTTTTCCTATAAATTTTCTACCAAATTTTTAATTTTATCTCTAAATTCTTTTGCGATTTTTATATCGAAATTTTCTCCGGCTGTTTGGAAGTAGTGGTTTAATTCTTTTACTGATTTTGCTATTTCTGGATTTTCTTTGCCACTTTCTTCTTTTATTTTGCTTGCTTTTTCTAAGTAGGTATTTATTTCTTCTACAATTTGCATTGTTTTGTGTTCTTGGTCGTTTTCTTCTAGTAAATATCTAAGTGTCCATTTTATATTTGTTGGAGTTATTGCTGCTTTGTGTTCTATCACAATGCCGTTTTCTCTCATTTTATCTATAAATGGAAATAAATCATTTTCTCCAAAATCTTTAAAAAACGCAAAGGTAAAATCAAATTCTTTTATATATTCTCCTTCGGATTCTATTTTTTCAAAACCATCAATTTCTGCAAGGTAGCCTACTTTTTGTTCAACATCTTCCATGCCAATTATTTTTAATTTTACATTTTCTTTATTGCACAAAATTCTTAATTTTTCTTTTTCTATATCATTAGCGTTAAATAAAATTATTAAAGCCATACAATCTCCTTTTATTTTTAATTATTATTACTATACCCAAAAAGTTATTTTGCTCACTTTTGGGTATAATATAATAAGAGAAAAATTTGGGGAGAGATTTATGAAAGATTATAATTATGAAAATACTAGAATAAAAGAAATTAATAAATTGCTTGATGAGGCAAGAGAAGCCCTTGGAGTTTTGCAAAGAGCAAGTATAAGAGTGGGAAAGGCGTCTGATTATTCTATTACAGGTCTTGTTGGACGAAATATTGTTGGAGATTTTTTAAGATCAAATAAAAATAATGTAATTAATAAATCGATTGATAGAAGTCAAGATGTTTTATTAAAACTTCATGCTGATTTATTGATTTTTGATCCAAATCTTGCAAGTATTCTAGATCTTCCTTATAAACTTAGTGAATTTTCTAGACCTAGAAATGCTCTTTCTGATATGAAATTAAGGATTGATATGAGAAAAAAGAAATTGGATATTCAAAAATCTGAAAAAAAACTTATCACTCTTATAAAAAAACTTTCTAAGGAAAAATCTAAGGAAATAAATAAAATCAAAAAAGATATTGAACTTAAATCTTTTGAAAATTAAATATTTTGGGATAATATCACCTTTTTACTTATTTATAAGTAGGAGGTGATTTTTTTATGGAAAAAATTTTTAAAGGAGAAAGTATGGACAAATTTAAGGACTTAGTAAAGATCTTTTTTACTATTTTTGGCTCATTAATAGGATTTTTTCTTGGAGATTTGGATATTTTCATTTACTCTCTTACAGCTTTTGTAATTTGCGATTATATTTCTGGAATTATAAGGGCGGGATTTGAGAGAAAATTATCATCCAAAATAGGTTTTAAAGGGATTTTGAAAAAAATTATGATTTTTATAATAGTAGGAATTGCAAATATTTGCGATAAAAATTTAATTAAGAACCAAGCTATGATAAGAAGTTCGATAATATTTTTTTATATTGCAAATGAGGGACTTTCAATTCTTGAAAATGCTCTTGCTATGGATTTGCCAATTCCTAAAAAATTAAAAATACTTCTTGAACAATTCAAAGAAGAAAAATAAAAGATTTAGAAAAAGCATTGGACTTTTATGTTCAATGCTTTTTTTGTGTTTGACTTATATTTTTATATTTTACACTCCATTTTTATAAAGATAAAAAGAATAGATAGCAGGAATTATTCCTATTATCATAAATGTTAAAAAAATCAAATATTCATTTCCTATAAAGGGAGTCAATAAGAAAAATATTCCTCCAAGTATAAAAAAATATCCTGCAAGTCTATGAGTTTTATTCCAATTTTCGTCACTATTTAAAGTCCAAGGAAGTTTTATTCCAACTGTATAATTTCTTTTTGTTTTTGGCAAATAATTTCCAATTAAAATTAATAGAAAACCTACGAATATAGAAATTATTACCATAACATTGATCTTTTTCCCAAGCCCATAAAAAACGCTGATTACAAAAGTTATGAGCATAACCAAAGGAATTGTTGCCTTGCCGATTGTTATTACAAAATTATTTTTGTCTTTGTTTTTTGGGTCGTTATCAAGCATAAAGCAAGAAAAAATATTTAAAAAAATCAAAAGCAAGGGCGTTGTTATTAGGGTTGTAAATTTACTTGAATAGCCATCAATTTTGTTATTGAATCCCCAATGAGTAGGCAAAGTTTCTGGCATTTTTTTGTAAAATAATAAATTTACAAGGGCAAACAACAAAATAGAAATAATAACTGAGATTACACTTTCTTTTTTAAATTTAATTTTATTTTTCATTTTCTACTCCTTTAAATTTCACAAACCAAGCCATTATATCCTCAAAAATACTTGTATTTAGCTCGTAATAAATAAAATTTTTCTTTTTTGTTTCATAAATTAAATCTTCATTTTTTAATAATTTTAAATGGTGGGAGATGGTTGCCTTTGATAAGTCAAAATTCTCAGCAATTTCTCCCGCATTCATAGAGCCTTTTTTTCTCAATAAATTTAAAATTTCAATTCTTACCGGATCAGATAAAGCTTTAAAAGTATCAGAAAACAATTTATCACTCCCTTTCAATCTATTTTGATAATTATCTAAATAGTTATTTTTATTATAGAATTTAAAATAAAAAAAGTCAAATCTATTTCGAAAAAAATCTAAATAGATTTGGCTTGAAAATATTTTAAAATTTTTTTAAAGCTAAGAATTTTTATTTTTTTAAAATTATTTCCAATGACAATTAAACTGATCACTAGACTTTTGAATATTTTAGTATTGTAAATATAATAATATAGAAATAAGGAGAATTATGGTTGAGATTTTTTATAGAACTTATCCAAAAAAATTGAATAAAGATAAATCAGACTTGGGTTTTGTGGATATTTATGATCTTGATAAAAGATTTATGCTTGCAAAAATTCTTGGGATTGATTGTTTGATAATAGAAGATATTTTTAAAAAGGATAAAAAGAATTTTTTTGATTATTCCCAAATTGATAAAAATTTGGGTCAAACTAGAGATTTTGTAGGAGAAATTTTATTGTGCCATGAGATGTCTTTGTCTATAATTTTAAGGATTGATATAAATAAAATAAATGGTCAAATGGAAGCGAAAAATATTTTGGCAATTTTAAATTTTTGGATTGATAAGGGAGTCGATGGATTTTTATTTGATGATTATAAAAATTCTAAAATAAATTTTAGGGAAGTCCTTTTATATTTGAAAAAAACTTACAAAAATCTGATTTTAATTGTAAATACAAAAAATGGGGAAGAATATAAAAATATTTGTAAAATTGTAGATTTATCTTATAAAAGTATGAGAAATGAAAATTTGAAAGAATTTATTTTAAATGAAAATAAAAATTCAAATATATTTTCTTTAAATGATGATTTTGATTTTTCTTGTCTTAATTTTTTGGATTTTAAACATTTTTACACAATATCAGCAAAACTTATAGCTATTATTACATTAATAAGGCAAAATGATATTTTTATTAAAGAAGGAGAAGAAACTTTATATTATTTAGACAAAATTGATTCTAGGATTAGAAAGGAAATATTTGATTTTTATAGGGAGATTTTTTTGGTAAGATATGATTATCTTGATATAATTAGAGGGGGATATTTTTCCATAAAATTAAAGGATAAAGATGTTCTTTCCTATATGTTTTACAATGGGAAAAAAGCTCTTGTGATTTTAAATAATCTCTGTCAAAAAGACATAATAGTAGATTTACCAAAATTTATTGATATAAGAAAATCAAATTTTGTAATTGGAAATATTTCTCAAAGGGAAATCTTTAAAAATATAAATTTGAGAGCCTATGAGTCTATTGTTTTTACAAGTTCAATAAAAAAATATAAGTTGTAAAGGAGAAATTATGGAAGAAAAAACGAAAAAATTTGTACCTCAAGTACATTCAAAACTAAGAAAATCTTTTATCACAGTACCAGAAGAAATCTATAGGGCAAGTGGAATAAAAATTTACGAAAAAAGAATAAAATCTTTACTTTTTACAACAGATCTTGCAATAATTAGAAATACAAATGCAGATTCTATTATGGCAGTTTATCCTTACACTCCACAAAATACAATTGCTCAATCAATAATTTCTACCGCATCAGTTCCATGTTTTATTGGTGTTGGTGGAGGAACAACTCAAGGAGCAAGATCAAAGTATATTGCTTTTGATGCAGAGCTTGAAGGAGCTTATGGTGTCGTTGTAAATTCTCCGATTCCAAATGAAGATATTAAAGCAATCTCAGAATTTGTAGATATACCAGTAATTGCAACTGTAACGGGCTTTAAAGATGATGTTTTGGGAAAAATAGAAGCAGGTGCAGAAATTTTAAATGTATCTGGCGGCCCAAAAACACCAGAGCTTGTAGCTGAAATTAGAAAATTAATTGGAGATAAATTTCCAATTATAGCAACTGGTGGTAGCAAATCTGAATCAATTAAAAAAACAATTGACGCAGGAGCAAATGCAATTTCATACACAGCACCATCATCAGCAGAAGTTTTTGGAGAAATGATGGATAGATATAGGAAGTAGGATTTATATTTTTTAAAATTTTAATAAGGAGAAAAAATGTATAAGGGCTACATAACAGATATTGAAGGAATAAAAGTAGGTCATGCTCAAAATTTTGATGCAGGAACTGGTCTTACGGTTTTGATTCCTCCAAAAGGAAATACTGCAAGTGTTGATGTAAGAGGAGGAGGACCAGGAACACGTGAAACTGATCTTTTAAATCCCGTAAATACTGTAAGTGAAGTTTCAGCTATAGTTTTATCTGGAGGTTCGTCTTATGGCCTTGCAGGCTCAGTTGGAGTCGTTGAAGAATTAGAAAAAGATGGAAGAGGATTTGAAGTTCCAAGTGGAATTGTTCCCATAGTTCCTCAAGCAATTTTGTACGATTTGGATTATAAATCTTACAAAATTAGACCGGATAAAAAAATGGGAAGCGATGCTTACAAAAATGCAAGTTTTGATGAAAATCGTCAAGGAATAATTGGAGCAGGGACTGGAGCTACAGTTGGAAAGGCTTTGGGCAAAGAATTTTTGATGAAATCAGGACTTGGCTCTGCGACAATAAGCGTTGGCGATTTAAAAGTTTCTGCCCTTGTTGCAGTAAATGCCATGGGAGATATTTTTGATGATGAAAAAAATAAACAAATTGCAGGAATTTTAAAAAATAATAAATTCATTCCAACTCTTGAAGTTTTAGAAAAAATTTCTGAAAAAAATTCTTTGAACACAACAATTGGAATTGTTGCAACAAATGGAAAATTTAATAAAACTGAGCTTAGAAAAATCGCCTCAATGACTCACAACGGCTATGCCAGAGCGATTAGACCAGTTCACACCATGATGGATGGAGATACAATTTTCTCTCTTGCTACAAATAAAATAAAGGCAGATTTAAATCTAGTAGGAAGTTTAGGAGCAAAAGTTATGGCTCGTGCAATTGCAAATGCAATTTATTTTTCTAATGTAGAAAATTCTTCCGAATTTATTTAATAAAATTATTGACTTTTAAAACTAATTATAGTAACATAGATAAGAATTCTCTACTCCGACAAAAGATCGGGGTCAAAGACCAAAGGGAGGTGAATAAGATGAATAACTACGAAGCAGTATTGATTTACAAACCAGAAATTTCAGATGAAGAAAGAAATAAATCTTTAGAAATCTTCAAAGGCATTATAGCTGAAAGTGGAGAAGTAGAATCTGTAGATGACTGGGGAAAAAGAAAACTTGCATACGAAATCAACTACATCAAAGAAGGATATTATTATATCGTTGATTTCAAAGCTAGTGGTGACCACATCAAAGAATTTGAAAGAAGACTTAGAATATCTGATTTAATTCTTAGATACATGGTAATCAGAAAAGAGGACTAAATGAATAAAGTTTTTCTTATAGGAAGATTAACAAAAGATCCAGATTTGAGATACACTCAACAAGGACAAGCAGTTGTTAGTTTTTCTTTAGCAGTTGATAGAGGTTTAAGTAAACAAAAACGACAAGAAATGGAATCAATGAATCGTCCAACAGCCGATTTTCCACGAATTACAGTGTGGGGAGTTCAAGCTGAAAATGTATCAAGGTATCTAAAAAAAGGAAATCAATGTGCGATAGATGGTAGAATCCAAACAGGTTCTTACCAAGACAAAGATGGAAAGATGGTCTACACAACAGATGTTATTGCAGACAGAGTTGAATTTTTGGAATCAAGATCAGATGGTCAATATCAAAATAATCCAATGAACCAAGACAATGGTTTTGGAAATATGAACCAAGATAATTCTTACAATAATTCAAATAATTTCCAACAAAATAACAATCAAAACATGAATAATAACGATGACTTTTTTGACGATGACTTTACAGAAATTGAAGACGACGGAAGAATTCCTTTCTAGATTTTAGGAGGATAAAATGCGTAGAAATTTCAGACCAAGAAAAAAAGTCGATCCATTTGTCAAAGACCCTTCAAAAGTAATAGACTACAAGGATATTGAAACTCTAAAAAGATTTATTTCTGATAGAGGAAAGATCCTTCCAAGAAGAGTTACAGGACTAAATGCGAAACATCAAAGAGAAATTACAAGAGCAATCAAAAGAGCTAGACAAGTAGCTTTATTGCCATACGAAGATAATTAAAGATAAATAAAAATATAAACTTTCAATAAGCAAGCAAAAGACACCTAAAAGGTGTCTTTTTTTTATATAAAAGTAAAATAAAATTATGGAAATAAATAAAAAAAGATATAGGGATGTGGATTCCTATTTTAAAAGAAAATTTAATAAAAAAATAATAAAAATTCCTCTTGATGGAGGATTTACTTGTCCAAATAGAGATGGGAAAATTTCTAAATTAGGTTGTATTTATTGTTCAGAAAATGGGGCTGGAGATTTTACAAGAAATGATGATTTGGATAAGCAAATTGATTTTCAAATAAATAGATTAAAAAAACCAAATAGAAAAGAAGGCTACATGGCATATTTTCAAAATTTCACATCAACCTATGGAGATTTTGAAAAAATTAAAAAATTATTTTATAAGTCTATAAATAATCCAAATATCATGGGCTTATCTATTGCAACTCGTGCGGATTGTTTGTCTGATGAAGTAATTGAATTACTTGATGATTTAAATAAAAAAACTTTTCTAATTGTTGAGCTTGGCCTTCAATCTGTAAATGAAAAATCGATAGAATTTATAAACAGAGGCTATTCTCACAAGGAATTTGATAAGGGACTTTTAAAATTAAAAGAAAAAAATATAAAAACTTTGGCCCATCTTATAATTGGACTTCCAAATGAGGATTTGGATGATTATCTTAGAGCAATTTCTTATATAAACGAAAGAGAATTTTGGGCAATTAAAATTCACAATCTTTATATAGAAAAAGGTTCTAGAATTTATGATTATTATTTGGAAAATCAAAATGAATTTACTATGACTTTGGATGAGTTTGTCGATTATGTTATACTTATTTTGGAGAATTTAAATCCAAATATAATTGTCCAAAGGCTAACCGGAGATGGACGCCGTGATAGAATTATTTGGCCTATTTGGTCAAAAAATAAGGCAAAAGTTTTATCTACAATTGATAAAAAATTAAAGGATAGAAATAAAAATCAGGGGGATTTATGGAAAGAGAAATAGGAAATTTTTATATTGAAGGATATAATTTTGACACAAAAACTTATGATAACAAGGAAAATACACTTTTATTGGTAATTGATTTGCAAGAAAAATTGATGCCAGCAATTTATGAATCTGATAAAATAATTAAAAATTCAGCTTGTCTATTAAAAGTTTTTGAAATGTACGGAATTAAAAAAATTGCAACAGAACAATATCCAAAAGGACTTGGCCAAAGTGTAGATGAAATAAAAGAAAATCTTGATAATGACCATATTTTTTCAAAAACAAGCTTCGATGCAATAACAGATGAGGTTTCTTCTTATTTAAAAGAAAATAAAATCACAAATGTAATAATTACAGGAGCAGAAACTCATATTTGTGTTTATCAAACAGTAAGAAGATTGTTGTTTGAAGGATATAAGGTTTTTGTAGTTGAAGATGCTGTATCAAGTTTTAATAAAGAGCAAAAAGATTTGGGATTAAAAGCTATGTCTGATATGGGTGCAAGCCTTGTAAATACAGAAATGCTAATGTTCGATTTGGCAAGTGATGCAAAGGATGAAAATTTTAAAGAAATTTCTAAAATGGTAAAAAATTTAAGGAAGTAATTTAGCCTTCTTATGAAGGTACAGAACGTAGACAAACCCTCAAGCACGAATATCTGACTCCAAAAATTGTTGATTTCTAAATTTCAAAATTCTAAAATCGCAAACTCAAGCTACGCTCTCAAACAGTGCGATTTCTTGACGAATTTTGGAATTTGAAATCAAATCAATTTTTTACGTATGATATTCTTAGCATGAGGATTTGTATACATTTCAACAGTCTAAGCCTTCTTATGAAGGCTATTTTTGTGCTTATTTTTATTTTTTTTTATAATAAATAATTTCTAAATAATCCTTGATGAATTTTTCTTTTTATCTTATTATATATTGATACAAGTTTGGTTTTTTGTGTTTTAAAATTGTTAAAAATATTAGGTAAATTTGCAATAAGTTTACAAAAAATATTTTATATAATTTAATTGGCAAAACCGACTTATTTGCTTGTATTTGACTTTATTTATAATAAAATATATAAGGTAGATATTTTTATTCTATTTGTATTTAAATATTTTGATATATAGGAAAGGAAAATGTATGAATTTACATATGGGACTTGATGTCGGATCTACGACTGTAAAGATTGTTATAACTGATGAAAATTTTAACACTCTTTATTCAGTTTACAGACGACATAAATCAGATGTAAAACAAACAGTTGCAAATGTTCTTAAAGAAGCTTACGACAGATTTAAAGATGATTATCTTACTGTAAATGTAACAGGCTCTGGTGGAATGTTTGTTGAAAAATATTTGGGCATTAATTTTGTGCAAGAAGTTATTGCCGAAACAAAAGCTATAAAAAAATTTATTCCTCAAACTGATGTTGTAATAGAACTTGGGGGCGAGGATTCAAAAATAACTTACCTCAAAGGCTCTGTTGAGCAAAGAATGAATTCAATTTGCGCTGGTGGAACGGGAGCTTTTATTGATCAAATGGCAGCCCTTCTTGATACAGACGCGTCCGGTTTAAATGAATTAAGTAAAAATTATAAAAAAATTTATCCAATTGCAAGTCGTTGTGGGGTTTTTGCAAAAACTGACATACAAGCTCTTATGAACCAAGGAGCAAGCAGGGAGGATATAGCAATTTCTGTTTTTCAATCAGTTGTAAACCAAACAATTTCAAATCTTGCTTGTGGAAGACCAATAAAGGGAAATGTAACCTTCTTGGGAGGTCCACTTCATTTTTTGAAGGCTTTAAGAGATAGGTTTATTGAAACTTTGGGCGAAGAAGAAAATAATTTTTATATTCCAGAAGATGCAGAGCTTTATGTGGCAAAGGGCGCTGCAATTTTATCTGAAAATGAAAAGCCAATTTCTTACAAATCTCTTATAAAATCTTTGGAAGAAGATAAAAAAGTTGATATGGAAATGACCAAGAAAATGGATAGGCTTTTTGAAGATGAAAAAGACTACGAAGAATTTAAGAAAAGACACAAGACTAATCTTGTAAAATATAAGAATATTGAAGATTATGAAGGAGAAATTTTTCTTGGAATTGATGCAGGATCAACCACCTCAAAAATTGTCCTAATCAGCAAAGACAATGAAATTTTACACCAAGATTATAGGATGAATTTGGGAAAACCTCTTGAAGTTGTAATTTCTATGTTAAAAGATGCCTATAAAAAAATTCCTGCAAAAGCAAAAATTGTTTCATCAGGAATTTGTGGCTATGGGGAAGAATTTATTAGAAATGCTCTCCACATTGATAACGGCGAAGTTGAAACTATAGCTCATTATTCTGCAGCCAAATTTTTTGATCCAGATGTAGATTTTATTTTAGATATTGGTGGCCAAGATATGAAAGCTATGCATATTCGTGATGGAATTATAGATTCAATCCAATTAAACGAATCTTGTTCATCAGGTTGTGGATCATTTTTGTCAACTTTTGCAGCAAGCGTTGGTCTTTCTGTAGAAGAATTTCAACAAAAAGCTCTTTTTGCAAAAGAACCTGCAGATTTGGGTTCAAGATGCACAGTTTTTATGAATTCAAAGGTAAAGCAAGCCCAAAAAGAAGGGTCAGATGTTTCTGATATAGCTGCAGGACTTTGTTATTCTGTAATAAAAAATGCCATCCAAAAAGTTATAAAGGTTCGTGATCCAAAATCTCTTGGAAAAAATATAGTTGTCCAAGGTGGAACTTTTTATGGAGATGCAATTTTAAGAGCATTTGAAAAATTATCATCAAGGGATGTAACAAGACCTGAAATTTCAGGCCTTATGGGAGCTATGGGTATGGCTTTGATTTCCAAAGAAAAATCAACAGGTCATTCCAAAATTTTATCAGAAAGTGAAATAGATAATTTTACTTATACACAAAAATCTGCAAGGTGTGGAAGATGTACAAATAATTGTTCCTTACAAATAAATATTTTCCCAGATGGATCAAGATTTATAACAGGAAATAGGTGCGAAAGAGGAGCTGGAGTAAAACAAGAAGAAACTTTGGCAGACCTTAATATGTACAAATTTAAAAACAAACTTTTGTTTGATAGGAAGACTTTGGGAGAAAAAAATATTCTTGGAAAAGTTGGACTTCCTAGAGTTTTAAATATGTACGAAGATTATCCTTTCTGGCACGAATTTTTTACTTCTTTAGGTTTTGATGTTATTTTGTCAGATGAATCAAATAGAAAAATTTATGAAAAAGGAATTGCAACAATTTCATCAGAAACTGCTTGCTATCCTGCAAAAATTGCCCACGGACATATAGAAAATTTGCTAGAAAAAAATATAGATATGATTTTTTATCCTGCAATTTTTTATGAATACAAGCAATTTGATAAGGCACAAAATCACATGAATTGTCCAGTAGTATCAGGTTATCCTGATGTAATTGAAAATAATGTTGATGGACTTAAAAATATAAAATATTTAGCACCATATCTTTCATTTGAATCTGAAAAAATTATTGGAGATAGACTAGTTGAAATTTTTGAAGGCTACGAACATGATGGATATGTTTTGAAGAAAAATCAAATAATAAATGCTGTAAAAAATGCTTGGCAAAAACAAGCTGATTATCATGAAGATATAAGAAAAAAAGGAAGAGAAATTTTAGAATATGTTCATGTAAATAAAGAAAAAGCCATCGTTCTTGCAGGTCGTCCTTATCATATAGATCCAGAAATAAACCATGGAATTCCAGAATTAATTGAATCAATGAGAATTCCAGTTTTATCAGAAGATGCCCTTGCTTATTCAACAGAAGATCTGGAAAAAGAAACAAGAGTTTTGGACCAATGGTCTTATCATGCAAGACTTTACAGAGCGGCAGAATTTGTAGGCAAAGATCCTTGCCTTCAATTAGTTCAATTAAATTCATTTGGTTGTGGTCTTGATGCAGTAACAACCGACCAAGTTCAAGATATTTTAGAGGCAAATGGAAAAATTTATACTTTGTTAAAAATTGATGAGGTTTCAAATCTTGGAGCTGTAAAAATTAGAATTAGATCATTAATTCAAGCTCTAGACCAACAAGATGACAAAGACCTTCATTTAAGAAAAAGGAAAGATAAAATTTCTTATGAAAATCATGAATTTACAAAAGCAATGAAGGAAGAAGGCTATACAATTCTTGCCCCACAAATGGCAAGAGAGCATTTCCAAATTTTGGAAAAACTTTTTAATGGAAATGGATACAAGATAGAATTTTTAAATAAAGTTGACGAGAAAGTAATAGATAATGGATTAAAATATGTAAACAATGATTCATGTTATCCTTCAATTACAGTTGTAGGTCAATTTATGGAAGCTGTAAATTCTGGAAGATATGATCCAAACAAATTAGCACTTCTTATGACTCAAACAGGAGGAGCTTGTCGTGCATCAAATTATGTAGGCTATATTAGAAAAGCATTAAAAGATGCTGGCTATCCACAAATTCCAGTTATTGCCTTATCAGCTCAAGGAATAGAATCACACTCAGGCTTTGATTTAAAAAAAGTTTCAAATATACCTTTGCTAGTAAATTCACTAAGAGCCTTGTTGTTGGGAGATTTGATAAATAGAGTTTCAAACGCTACAAGACCTTATGAAAAAGAAAAAGGCTCTGTAGATAAATTGAAAGAAAAATGGATTGAAATTTGTAGAGATAATATTGTAAAAATGAGTTCAAAATCTTACAGAAAAATTATAAACGATATTGTAGAAGATTTTGATGAGATTGAAGTTTTAGATATTAAAAAACCAAAAGCAGGAATTGTTGGAGAAATTCTTGTAAAATATTTAAAAGAAGCAAACAACCATCTGCAAGATACACTAGAAGCTGAAGGAGCAGAAGTAATAGTTCCAGATTTGATAGATTTCTTTATGTATTGTCTTGCAAACACACAAATAAAAAAAGATTTATATGGCAAAAGTCCAATGACAGCATTTTTTGGAAAAACAGCCATAAACACAATAGAATTTTATAGAAAGCCAATAAGAAAGGCTTTAAAAAATTCAAAAAGATTTGATGAGCCAGTCTATATAAATGACGTGAAAGACTTTGCAAAAGAAGTGACAAGTCTTGGTAATCAAGCAGGAGAAGGCTGGCTACTTGCAGGCGAAATGATAGAATTAATTCATCAAGATGCACCAAATATAGTTTGCATACAACCATTTGGTTGCTTACCAAACCACATCACAGGCAAGGGAGTAATGAAAAAAATCAGAGAAATTTATCCACAAGCAAACGTAGTAGCAATAGACTACGACCCAGGTGCAAGCGAAGTAAATCAAATAAATAGAGTAAAACTAATGATGAGCCAAGCAAGGGAAAATCTAAAAGAAAATGTAAAAGCATAAAAAAATCTAGCAGTTTTTGCTAGATTTTTTTTATGAATTTTTCAACATGATTTGTGATAATTCCATTTGGATTTAAAATTTCTAATTTTTCATAATCTTCCTTCTTATTCGAAAACCAAATATTAGTCAAAACTCCCATATTTTTTAAATCAATAATTTCTTTTTGACTAACAGCAATATTTTTTGGATGATAATATTGCAAATTTAAATCCTTACAAAGATTTTCAATATTATCAACTTTTTTGCTAGTCAAATAGGCAAGGGGGATTTCAGTGTCAATTTCTCTAATTTTCTTTAAAGAATTTAAATTAAAAGAAGAAATAATAATTTTATCGACCAAGCCGTAAGCGTAAATTTTTCCCATCAAAAGTTTTTCAATATTTTTATATTCAATTACATTTGTTTTTACTTCAATATTTGTAATAATATCCTTGTCCTTAAAATAAGAAAAATATTCATCAATATCAGAAATTTTTATATTTTCAAAATTTTTATTGTAAGAAAAAGAATATTTTTGTAATTCTTCTAGGCTATGATCTTTTATAAAACCAGAACCATCACTTGTTCTGTCAATTTTTTCATCGTGAATTATAATCAATTCCTTATTTTTTGATAAATGAACATCAAGCTCTATAGCATAAACTCCCATTTCAAAAGCTTTTTTAAAAGCAAGCATAGTATTTTCTGGATAAAGGGAAGAAAAGCCCCTGTGCGCAATAATTTTCATAAAACCTCCTACTAATTTATACCCAAAATAAAAATATAAATATTTGACAAGACATTTAGAACTTGGTATTATATTTAAGTACTTGCAGGATTGGCGGAATTGGCAGACGCGCAAGACTAAGGATCTTGTGTCCGATTTTAGGACGTGGAAGTTCAAATCTTCTATCCTGCACCAAATTTATGCACTCAAAATTGAGTGCTTTTTTTGTGTTTATTTTTAAATTTTCGTTTTTAAAATATATTTTTTGATTTTTCCTATAAAATATTTAAAAAGAATTGTGTTTTAATTTAAAATTAATAAGCAACTTACGAAAATAAATAGTTATAAATTTATCTAAAAGGAAAAGCTTTTTTTATTTTTGTTTTTAATGGATTTTTGAAAAAAATTTTGAAAAAATTCAAATTTCTATGAAGTCTAGTACTTTAAATATAGAGGTTATAAGTTTTGACTTATGGTTGCGATTATAAATTAATAATTTTACTATTAAAAACGTTTTCTATATAATTATATTTGAAAAAAGCTACTAATATTTATTATAATTGTAAGTGATTTGAAATTAGAAATTGAAAATCGCTTAGTGAATTTATGGAGGAAATAATGACTAAGTTTCGTAGAGAACATGATTCTGTTGGTGAAATGGATATTTTAGAAAATGCTTATTATGGTGCTAATGCCAAAAGAGCTGAGGAAAATTTCCCAATAACAGGTCTTAAAGCAGATGATAAATTTTTGGATGCTATGGTTGAAGTTAAAAAGGCTGCAGCTTTTGAAAATGAAAAATTAGATTTAATTTCAAAAGAGCAAAAGGATGCTATTGTTTATGCTTGTGATAAAATTCTTGCTGGAGAATATAGGGATAATTTTATTGTTGATCCAATTCAAGGTGGAGCTGGAACAAGTTATAACATGAATACAAATGAAATTATTGCAAATATTGCAAATGAAAAACTTGGTGGAGGCCTTGGCGTCTATGATAAGGTTCATCCAAATGATGATGTAAATAAGGGGCAATCAACGAATGATGTTATTCCAACAAGTGGAAAGATTGCTCTTGTTAGATATTTTATTGAACTTAAAGATGAATGTGAAAAACTTTTAAAATCTTTTGAAAAAAAAGCGGATGAATTTAAAGATGTTTACAAAATGGGTCGTACTCAATTGCAAGATGCTGTTCCTATAAGTTTAGGTCAAGAATTTAATGCTTATCATTCTGTAATTAAAAGAGATTATAAGAGAATTCAAAAAGCTATTGATGAATTATCAAATGTAAATTTGGGAGCTACTGCAATTGGAACTGGTCTTAATGCGGATAGAACTTACGTAAAAGAAATTGTTGGTGTTTTAAAAGATGTAACAGGTCTTGATTTAAAACAAGCAGAAGATTTGGTTGATGGCACACAAAATTTGGACGGATTTTTATATGCTTCATCAATTTTAAAAACTTTTGCGGTTTCACTTTCAAAAATTTCTAACGATTTAAGACTAATGTCTTCAGGTCCTCAAACAGGAATTGGAGATATTAATTTACCAGTTAGACAAGCAGGTTCTTCAATAATGCCTGGAAAAGTAAATCCTGTAATCCCAGAAGTTGTAAGCCAAGTTGCTTTTGCAGTTTGTGGAAATGATACTACTGTTACAATGGCAGTTGAAGCTGGACAACTTGAACTTAATGCTTTTGAACCTGTAATATTTTATAAACTTTTTGAATCATTAAAAGCTTTAAAGGGTGCAATTTATACATTAAGAGTTAATTGTATTGATGGTATAACTGCTAATAAAGAATTATTATTAGAAGAAGTTGAACAATGTGTAGGACTTGTTACAGCCCTTGCCCCACATATTGGATATGAAAAATCAAGTAAGATTGCACACAAAGCACAAGAGAGTGGAAAAACTGTAAGAGAAATTGTTCTTGAAGAAAAATTATTAGGAGAAGATGAACTCGATAGGATTTTAGATTTCAAAAAAATGATTACACCTGGAATCTTAGAAGAGGATAAATTGGAAGAAAAATAAATTTTAGATAATAGATATTAGGAGGATAAGATGACTACAAATGAAAATAAAAAAATGAGCGCAACTAAAAAAATATTGTTATCAATGCTCATAGGTCTTGTAGTAGGTATAGGACTTCATTATATAGTACCCGACGGATTTTTTAAAAAATCTGTTTTGATTGATGGAGTATTTTTCTTATTTGGTCAAGGCTTTGTTAGATTGTTACAAATGCTTGTAGTACCACTTGTATTTTTCTCAATTGGTACAGGCGTTATGCAAATGAGAGATGTTTCACAATTTGGAAGAGTTGCTATAAGAACTCTTGTTTTATATTTGATAACTACTGCACTTGCAATTGCCATTGCATTATTTATAGCAAAGTTATTAAAACCAGGCGTTGGAATGAATCTTGCTGAGGCTACAAAATCAGCGGCGCCAGCAGCAGATGCTGAAGAGGCTCCAACATTAATAGAAACTTTGGTAAATATAATTCCAAAAAATCCTATAGAATCTTTGGCAAACGGAGATATGCTCCAAGTAATTTTTTGGGCATTTTTGTCTGGTATAGTTATAGGAAGATTTGGTCAAGAATTAAAATTATTAGAAGATTTTATGAATGTTGGCAATGATTTTATGATGAAAGTTACAGCATTAGTTATGAAAGCTGCTCCAATCGGAGTATTTGCTCTAATAGCAAGAACATTTACAGATATTGGACTTGGCATAGTAGGACCACTTCTTACATTTTTGGGATCAGTATTAAGCTCAATGGTAATATTGATAGTTTTAGCTTACATTCCATTAATTGCAATTACATCAAAGACAAGTCCTAGCCATTTTTTGAAAAAAGTATTCCCAGTTTATACTTTTGCTTTTTCATCAGCATCATCAAATGCAACAATACCATTAACACTTTCATCATGTGATACACTTGGAGTTCCTAGAGAAATTTCATCATTTACAATTCCACTAGGTGCAACAATAAATATGAATGGTACAGCAATTTATCAAGGATGCGCAGTAATATTTATAGCAAATGCTTATGGAATAGATTTGACATTTGGAAATTTAGTTACAGTAGTATTGACAGCTGTTTTATCATCAATTGGTACAGCAGGAGTTCCAGGAAGTGGAATGATAATGCTATCAATGGTTCTTTCATCAGTAGGTCTTCCAGTAGAAGGCGTAAGCTTAATTATGAGTGTTGAAAGAATTGTAGATATGTTTAGAACAGCACTTAACGTAACAGGAGATGTTGTGTCAACATTTGTTTCTGCAACTAAAGAAAACTTATTAGATAAAAATAGATATTTATCTGATGAAAAACCAGAAATGGAAGAGGTTGATTTTTAATTATGAAAAATTTCTTTGTGATTTTGGGAGGAATGGGAACCCTAGCAACAACAAATTTTTTAAATGATTTAAACGAAGCTTATAAGCCAAGCTCAGATCAAGAATATTTAAATTATTTGGTAGTAAACCACGCCACAATTCCTGATAGGACTTCCTTTATATTAAAAAAATCAAAAGAAAATCCATTTGATTTTCTAAAAGAAGATATAGAAAGTGTTGATAAATTAAATCCAGATTTTTATGTGATTACTTGTAACACAGCACATTTTTTCTATGATGATTTACAAAAATTAACAAAAAAACCAATCATAAATATGATTGAGCTTGTTGAAAATAAATTAAATAAAATCAAAAAGCCTTCTACAATTGGAATTTTTGCAACAGAAGGAACGATAAAAAGTAAATTATTTAATAATATAATAGAAAGATGTTCTCATAAGGCTTTCGTTTCATCAAGAAAAATTCAAGATAATATAAATGAATGTCTTTATGGTGATGTAAAAGAAAAAGGGACAATTAATTTTGAAAGATACCACAACACTTTGAAAGAAATGATGGATCAAGGATGCGATTATATAATTATAGGATGCACAGAAGCTTCATATATAAATAGCAAAGATGAAAATTCAAATCTTTATCCATTAATAGATAGTGAAAAAGAATTGGTAAATGAGAGTTTGAAGTTAGGACTTAAACTTCAAAAAAATATAGAAATTTAGGAGCAAATATGTCAGAGATGGACTTGGAATATATTAGAGCTATTTTAAAATATGGTTCTATTACCGCAGCCTCAAAAAAAATTTATATTTCCCAATCAGCTTTAAGTCAACACATCATTAGGATTGAGAAAAAATTGGGAGTTGAAATATTTAATAGGGATTTTAAACCTATAAAACTTACTGAGGCTGGCATAATTTATAAAAAGTCCCTTGAAGATATAGAAAAATTAAAAGAAAATACTCTATTAAAAATTGAAGAAATAAATAAGTTGAAAATCGGAGAGCTATCAATTGGTTCTACCGATTATCAAACTTATTTTTTCCTATCAAAAGTTTTAAAAGATTTTAATGAAGATTATCCAGGAATTAAAATAAATTTATTAGAAGCTAAAACTAATCAGTTAAACACTTTTGCCTTAAATGGTTTGTGTGATTTTTCAATAACTTATGAAACAGATAGGTTTGATGATTTGGAAAGCATAAATCTTTATAGAGAAGATGTATATTTGGCTATGTCAAAAGAAAATAAATTAAAAAATGATTTGTCAGGCAAAGGAAAAATAAAAACAATTAGTTCCAAAAAACTTGCAGGGCAAAATATTATAAGAATGAAAAAAGGACAAAATCTTATTTTGCAATACCAAGAGCTTGATGAATTTACAGATAATTCTTTGAATACAGTTTTTGAAACAGATTCAATATTTATAGCTGAAAAATGTGTAAGAGAAAATATGGGGCTTGCCATTTTGCCTGAAAAAATGCTAAAAGAAAAAAAGAATGATCTTATATATTTTAAATTAAATGAAGGCTTATCATCAAGAACTGCTATGATAAATTATTCCAAAAATCACAAATTAAAAACTATTGCAAAAATATTTATAGATAGGTTAAAAAGATACGCTAAAGAAGAATTTTAAAATCGAGGTAAAAAATGAAATACAGACAAGAAGAAGATTCTCTAGGGATAGTAAATGTTCCAGCTAATCATTTTTGGGGAGCACAAACTGAAAGATCTTTAGAAAATTTTCCTCAAGAAGTTGAAAAAATGCCACATTCTCAAATTATGGCAATAGCAAGTATAAAAAGATGTGCAGCTATTGTTAATAATAAAGAAAAAAAATTAGATGATAATAAAAAAGATTTGATTGTAAAAGCTTGCGATAGAATTTTAAAGGGAGAATTTGACAACGAATTTCCATTAACAGTTTGGCAAACAGGCTCTGGAACTCAAACAAATATGAATGTCAATGAAGTTATAAGCCATATTGCAAATGAAAATGAAAAAATAATTCATCCAAACGACCATGTAAATATGAGCCAATCTTCAAATGATGTTTTCCCAACAGCAATGCATCTTTCAACTTACAAAAATTTATCAGAAAAATTATTAAAAGAATTAGAAAAAACAATTGATGCAATTAAAAAATTGGAAGATGAAAATAAAAATATAATAAAAACAGGCAGAACTCATCTTCAAGATGCAACTCCTTTAAAACTTTCTCAAGAAATTTCTGCATGGAGAACTTGCCTTGAAAGAGATTTGAAAGTTTTAAAAGAAGTAAAAGAAGAATTGACCTACCTTGCTATAGGTGGTACTGCTGTTGGAACAGGAATAAATGCAAAAAAAGAATTTGGTAATGAAATGGCAAAAGAGCTTTCAGATTTTTATGGTTTTGAATTTAAATCAGATGAGAATAAATTTTATCAATTGTCATCAAAATCTGCTCTTGTAAATGTTCACGGAACAATAAAGGCCCTTGCGACAGATCTTTATAAAATTGCAAATGATATAAGATTTTTATCTTGTGGTCCAAGATGTGGAATAAGTGAGCTTACAATTCCTGCAAACGAACCAGGCTCATCAATTATGCCGGGAAAAGTAAATCCAACTCAAGTTGAATCAATTACTATGGTTTGTATAAAAATAATGGCAAATGATTTTGCAATTTCAATGGCAAACACTCAAGGTCAATTGCAATTAAATACTTATATGCCTTTGATAATTCATTCAATGGACAATTCAATTACGCTTTTGTCTAAATCATTAAAATGTTTTAGAGAAAAATTATTAGAAGGACTTGTTGCAAATGAAAAAAATATTGCAAAAAATTTAGAAAATTCTCTTATGCTTGTAACAAGCTTATCTCCACATATTGGATATGATAAGGCAAGTAAAATTGCAAAATATGCTTATAAAAATAATTTAACATTAAAACAAGCTTGTCACGAATTAGAATATTTAAGCGATGAAGAATTTGATGAAATAGTAAAACCAGAAAAAATGGTATAAGGAGAAAATAATGGAAAATCTAAAAGAAAAAGCACTTGACTTACACAAAGAGATTCAAGGAAAAATTTCAACAGAATTAAAAACAAAATTGGAAAACAAAGATGATTTATCTTTAGTATATTCTCCAGGAGTTGCTGAACCTTGTAAAAAAATCTACGAAAACGAAGATGATGCTTACGTTTATACTGGAAAAGCAAATACAATTGCAGTTATTTCTGATGGAACAGCTGTGTTGGGACTTGGAAATATTGGGCCAAAAGCAGCACTTCCTGTAATGGAAGGTAAGGCTTGTTTGTTTAAAAAATTTGGTGGACTTAATGCAGTTCCACTTGTAATTGATACAACAGATACTGAAGAAATTATAAAATTTGTAAAACAAGTTTCTCCAACTTTTGGCGGAGTAAATCTTGAAGATATTTCATCTCCAAGATGTATAGAAATCGAAACAAGATTAAAAGAAGAATTAGATATTCCGGTTTTTCACGACGACCAACACGGAACAGCAATAGTTACAATTGCAGCTTTAATTAATTCTTTAAAACTTGTAAATAAAAAACCAGAAGAATGTAATGTGGTAATTTCAGGAGTAGGTGCTGCTGGATCATCAATTGTAAGAATGTTAAATGATTTTGGAATTAATGATATTTATGCTTTTAATTCTAGAGGAATTTTAAGAGAAGACGAAAAATATTCAAAAGATTTATACAACAAACTTGCTAAAGAAACAAACAAAGAAAATAAAAATTTAACATTAGAAGAAGCGATGGCAGACGCTGACATTTTTGTAGGAGTTTCTGTACCAAATAAAGTAAGTAAGGAAATGGTAAAATCAATGAGACGTGATCCAATAGTTTTGGCTATGGCAAATCCAGATCCAGAAATTACTTATGAAGATGCAAAAGAAGCCGGAGCAAGAGTTGTTGGAACAGGAAGAAGCGATTATCCAAATCAAGTTAATAACGTTCTAGCTTTCCCAGGACTTTTCAAAGGAGCTTTGTCAGTTCATGCAACAAAAATTACAGAAAAAATGAAAGTTGCAGCAGCAGAAGCTATTGCAAGTTTAATTCCTGATGAAAAAATTTCAGAAGATTATGTAATTCCATCAGCATTTGATTTAGGAGTTGCTGATGTTGTTGCAGAAGCTGTAGCAAAATGTGCAAGAGAAGAAGGACTTGCTCAAAAATAAAAAAATAAGAAAATATTTTAAGCAAAAATAAATTAAATTCTCCCTATTAAAATTAAGAGGGAGAATTTTTTTGTGAAAATTTATTTTTAAAAAATCAATTTAAAGCCATCAACTTGACAAATGTTTTCCTAAATGATAAATTAATATAAATAATATCTAAATTTTAAATTGGATATGTAGTATGTGATTAATGATTATTTTAGTTAAAATCAAATTTTGAAACTATTTTAGTCATTAATTTTTTTGTTTTTAATAATTTGTGCAGATTTTGGAGAGGGAGTTTATGATTAGATCTTATAAATGTATCGACAAACCACAAAAGCCTATTAGCTATGATATTTTATTAAATCCAAATAAAATGGCAGATTATGCTTGTGGAGAAAAGTTTATTTCCTTGCCCCTTCTTCCTATGATTTCTCTTTGTTTGGGAGTTGAATTTGAAAATGGAATCAAGGCAAATCCGATTTTTGAAAAAATTCAAGATGTAAAACTTGAAATGTATTATGGAAAAGAAGAATACAAGGCAATGGTTAAAGCCATAGAAATTATTGATAATAAAAAAACTGTAATTGAAATGAGAGGGCCTCTTGCTATTTTGGATAATCTTTTGGGAATAGAAAAGATAATGAGGGCTATGAGAAAAAATAGGGAAAATTTAAATTTTCTCTACAATGAATTTATTGGGATTTATCTTGACTATATTAAGAAAATGCAAGATGTGGGAATTACAATTTTTAGTTTTGCTGAAAGTATCTTGGATGTAAAATTATTTGGACCAAGAGAAGTAGGAAATTATGTGGATGATTTTTTGCTTAAATTTTTAAAAGAAATAAAACTATTGCAAAAAGAAATTCCATTTACCTTTCATCTTTGTCCAAAATCAAGTCTTATCCTTGTTGATTTAGGTAAGGCAAACTTTTTTCCTATTGAATATGAAAGTCCTAAAAAATATATAGATATTTTGTATGAAAATAAATGTTTTTTGGGAGATAGGTGTTTGAATTTGGCAGATAAAAAATTTAAAAGTGTAAATAAAATAATTTTGAAGGAGGAATAAGTGGCAAGTAAAGAAGAATATTTAGAAAAAATGGCAAAGATGGTTGTTGAAATGGAAGATGAGGAAATAGGAGATTTATGCCGTGAGTATTTAAATGAAGGTTATGATCCAGAGGAAGCTATTTTTAATGGACTAATTAAGGGGATGAATGAAGTAGGAAGACTTTTTGAAGAGGAAGAATATTTTATTTCAGACTTATTAATTTGTTCGGATGCCATGTATAACGGAATTGATGTTTTGAAAGAAAATATTGAAAGTTACGGGGAAAATAATCTTGCCACAGCTGTAATTGGAGTTGTTGAAGGCGATACTCATGATATTGGGAAAAATCTTGTAAAATTGATGCTTGAAGTCAACGGTTTTAATATGATTGATTTGGGCAAGGATGTTCCTTGTGAAAAATTTGTTGATGAGGCAATTAAAAATAAGGCTCAATTTATTATGATGTCAACTTTAATGACTACAACTATGGAAAATATGAAAAAAGTAATTGATATTTTAAATGAAAGAAATATTCGTGACCAATTTATTGTTATGGTTGGAGGCGGACCAGTTTCTGAAAGCTTTGCCAAAGATATTGGGGCTGATGCCTACAGTGAAAATGCAAATGAGGCAGTAAAGGTTGCAAAAAGTTTAATTAAAAATCATGAAAATTGAAATTGAAAATTTGAATAAAATTATTGATTCAAAAGGAAAAAATATCTTAGAAAGTCTACTTGCAAATAATATAAAAATCGATAATTTTTGTAACGGCAAGGGGACTTGTGGAAAATGTAAAATTAAAATTTTAAAGGGAAGTCTTAATCCAATCACATCTTTAGAAAAATCTTTGTTAAGCGATGATGAGATAAATTCAGAAATTCGACTAGCTTGCTTAACTTTTCCTAAAACTGACCTTAAAATTAAAACTCTAGGTGATAATTTAGCTTTTAAAATTTTAGATTTTGGAGAAATTCCTGATTTTGAAATGAAATTTGAAAAAGGTTTTGGTCTTTGTCTTGATATTGGTACAACAAGTCTTGCCATGTACTTGGTTGATTTATCAAATGGAAAAATAATCGATAAAATCTCATCCATAAATTCTCAGGTCAAATATGGCCTTGATGTAATGACAAGAATTAGTTTTGAATATGAAAATGAAAATGGTAAAAATTTACTCCAAGATGAAATCATAAAGAGTATCAATAATTTGATTGATGAGCTTGTAAATAAAAACGAAATTGAAAGAAGTCAAATTAAAAAACTTGTAATTGGGGCAAATACTACCATGCTTCATATGCTAGTTGGCGTTGACGCAAAATCTTTGGGGAAATTTCCCTATGAGGCGAAATTTTTAAATTCTCTAAACTTAGATTCTAAAAATCTTGGCATCAATCTTTCAGCAAAAGTTTATACCCTTCCAAATGTTTCGGCTTTTGTGGGAAGTGATATTGTTGCAGGGGTATATTTGACGGATTTAAAAAATCAAAAAAATACGCTCTTTGTCGACATTGGGACAAATGGAGAGATAGTTTTAAAAACAAAGGATAAACTTTATGCAACGTCAACTGCAGCAGGACCTGCCCTTGAGGGGATGAATATTTCTTGTGGAATGCGAGCAGAAAGCGGGGCAATTGATTCGGTAAAAATCCAAAATGAAAAAATAAATTTTTCTACAATAGACAAGAAAAAGCCCAGAGGAATTTGTGGAAGTGGGCTTTTAAGTTCAGTATCTCAAATCATTGAGAAAGAATTTGTAAATAAAAGAGGAAGGATTTTAGATCCAAAAAAATTGGATAAGGAGGATTACAGGAGAAAATTTATAAAGGAAGATGAAAAGAGAAAAAGAATTATAATTCTTGATCCAAAAGAAAATATTTATATCAGTCAAAAAGACATTAGGCAAGTTCAGCTTGCAAAAGGAGCGATTTTATCAGGGTTTTTGATTCTTCTTGAAAAAGAAAATATAAAAATTGAAGATTTAAATTCTGTAATAATTGCTGGTGGCTTTGGAAGTCATCTTAAAAAAGAAGATTTGACAGGAGTTGGAATCTTGCCAAAAAATATAGAAAAAAAGATAAGATATGTTGGAAATTCTTCCCTAATCGGAGCCTATATGGCATTGATGAATGAAAATATAATTAAAGAAATGGAAGAATTATCCCAAAATATAACTTATTTGGACCTTGCAACAAGTAAAAATTATGAAAGAAAATTTGCGAAAGCAATGCAATTTTAAGGAGAAAAAAATGAAAAATTACAAAAAATTATTAACTGTTCTTACCCTAACAACTTTAACTCTTACTTCATGTGGGAACAAAAATGAAGCAAAAAATTCTAACAATTCAAATCCATCAAATATAGTAAGTATTGAGTCTAATGAAAAAGAAGAGGTCACAAACGTAAGTATTTTAATTAAAGATACAGTAAATGACAAAGAAATTTTAAAAGAAGACGGAAAAATTGATAAGGATGGTCTTCAAAAATATCTTGAAGAAAATCACAAGGCAAAATTTGAAGACGGAATGATGACAGAGCTTGAAGGAATAAAACAAGACAAAGAAAAAAATCAATACTGGATGTATTATGTAAATGGAGAAATGGCTGAAGTTGGAATTGGCGATTACCTTCCAAAAGAAAATGACCAAATAGAATTTAGATTCGAACAAATGTAGATGGATACAAAAAAACTTACAAGGCTTGCAGGTCTTTGCGCAATTTGTGTAATCACAAGGATATATTTGAAATTAATTCCAAATGTCCAAATCTTATCAGATATAATTTTAATTCTTGCAATAAATGGAAGGCTTGATGAATCTTTGATTGTAAATGCGATTACTATGATCATAACAAGTTTTTTTCTTGGTTTTGGTTATTGGGTTATATTTCAAGTTTTGGATTTTGGAATTTTAGGAATTTCAAATTATATGATATTTAATAAAATAAAAATTAAAAAAACAAAAATAAATAAGGCAATTGCTCTAGGGATTTCTGGATTTATTTATGGATTTTTGATTACTATAATGCAAGTCTTATTTATGGGTGGAAATATTTTTACTTTTTTTGGACTTTATGCTGGATCAATTCCTTTTGATATCAACCATATGGTAGGAAATATTGTAATATATATTTTTCTTATCTTTAGGCTTGAAAAATATATTACGGGAGAAAAGCATTTTAAAAATTAAGGAGAGATGATGGATAAAATAAAACTTCAAAAAGAAATTTCAAATTATAAACCAGAAATGACATCAGATGAAAGATTAAAAGCTTATTTTAAAGGAGAGCGAGTGACCACTTGCCATTTAATTTAATGAGTCTTGATATGGCTTATGGAATGAATTTGGGATATACATTAAAAGAAACAGACCAAATTGAAAATTTAATAGAAATTATTAAAAAAAGATGCCAAGAATATAAAGTTTATGGAATTTCTGAAGGTTTAAATCTCAGAGCTATGGGCTATGCCCTTGGTTCAAGTGGAATTTTTCCAGAAAATGATATAGACCATGTCGAAAAATATTTGTTAGAAGATGAAATTGATATGGATTTATTAGAAATGCCAGATCCCTGCAAAAATAAATTTTTAAAAAGAAAAATTGATAATGCAAGAAGGCTCAAAGAAAATTTCCCAGACCATAAAATTTCTACTTTTGTAGCAGGACCAATGACTGTTCTTTCAGCTTTAAGACCGATTGAAAAACTTTTGAGAGATTTGAGAAAAAATCCTAAAGGAGTAAAGGACTTGTTGGATTTTGTTTTGGAAGCAAATATGAAATGGATTGAAGTTTTTAACAAGGAATTTGGAGATGTGGGAGTGATGATTGCAGATCCAGTTTCATGTGACGATATTTTAAGCCCAAAACAAGTAAAAGAATTTTCCTTTCCATATTTAAAAGAATTGACTGATAGGATTTATAAGATAAATAATATCAAGGCAAATCTTCATATTTGCGGTCACACAAAAAGACAATGGGAAAATCTTACAAATTTACAAATTGGATCATTTAGTGTTGATAATTGTCATGACCTTAGTGAATGTAAGGAAATAATTCAAGATAAATTATCCTTAATGGGAAATGTCCCGCCTGTTGATGTAATGAGAAATGGTAGTGTGGATGATGTAATAAATTCTGTAAAATCTTGTATAAAAAAAGGTGCAGATAATAAAATGGGCTTTATTTGTGCAACTGGTTGCGCAACTCCTGCAAATAGTCCAAAAGAAAATTTGGATGCCTTTGTCTATGCAGTTCAAAAATATGGAAAAGATGCAAAATTAGGGGAAATTCCACAAGCTGTGTGGGAAGATTAATGGGAGGATTTATGAACAAAGAAGAACTTAAAGAAGAGATGAAAAATTATAAACCAGAAATCTCTTCGTCAGAAAGAATATCTAAATATTTGAGTGGAGAAAGAGTAGACCACATTCCATTTGCAATTATGAGTACAAATAGGATTATTGCAAACCATCTAAATTATACAATTAGCGATATGGAAGATGTGGACAAATTGTCAGATATTGTCCAATACAAATATGATAATTATAAAATTGTGGGATTAACAGAAGAATTAAGTCTTAGGACTATGGGCCATGCTGTTGGTTCAAAATTAGTTTTTCCAGAAGATGATATTGATTATATAGAAGAATTCGTAATGGATGATAAGCTTGATATAGATTTAATCGATTTGCCAGATCCTTTTACAAATGAAGTTTTGGCACCAAAATTAGAAAGATCAAGAATCCAAAAAGAAAGATTTCCAAATATGGCAATAGAAACAGAAATTCCAGGGCCAATAACAACAGCCGCCGCCATAAGACCAATTGAAAAACTTTTGAGAGATTTGAGAAAAAATCCACAAGGAGTAAAAGAATTATTAGATTTTTGCTTTGAAGCAAATATGAGATGGGCAAAAGCCTTCAAAAAAGAATTTGGACCAACAAGTATCATGGTTGTAGACCCAGTTGGATGTGATGATATTTTAAGTCCAAAGCAAGTTAAAGAATTTTCCTTACCATATTTGAAAAAACAATTGAGTTCTTATTATGAATTAAATGGAATAAAGGCAAATTTACATATTTGCGGTCACACAAAAAAACAATGGAAATATTTAAAAGATTTGGATATTGATTTTTTCAGCGTAGATAATTGTGAAGATTTAGAAGAATGTAAAAAAGAAATAGAAGATAAATTAATTGTTGTTGGAAATATTCCTCCAGTAGAGGTAATGCGCTATGGAAGTATTAATGATGTAATAGAATCAGTAAAAACCTGCATAAAAAAAGCAGCTGACGCGAAATGCGGCTATATAGCAGCAACAGGATGCGGTTCTCCAGTAAAAACTCCAATAGAAAATTTGGATGCATTTATTTATGCAATAAATAAATACGGCAAAAATGCAAAATTAGGCGAGATGCCAGAAGCTATAAATGATTAAAAAATTATAAAAAGTGAGCCAAAAATTTTCAAAATAAAATTTGAGGCTCATTTATTTTTTGTCTATCAAAATATATAAAAATTTTTGTTTGAAAATATATTTTTAATTTTCAAACAAAATTAGATATTCTTCATATCCTTCTTCTTTTAATTTCTTTTTTGGAATAAATCTAAGGCTTGCGCCGTTTATGCAATATCTTAGTCCGCCTTTTTCTTTTGGTCCGTCAGGAAAAACGTGGCCCAGATGTGAATTTGCATTTTTGGATTTTACTTCTGTTCTTATCATTCCATGAGATAAGTCCTCATTTTCTTTTATATTATTTTCTAGTGGCTTTGTAAAAGAAGGCCAGCCACAACCTGAATCAAACTTATCTAAAGATGAAAATAAAACCTCTCCGCTAATTATATCTACATAAATTCCATCCTTATAAAAATCATTGTAGATACTAGAAAAAGGTTTTTCTGTGTAAGATTTTTGAGTAACCTCATAAGATAATTTAGAAATCTTATTGAGTTTATCTTTTTTTATTTTCTCATCCATAATATCCCCCTTACAAATATTTTACTAATTTATAATAATTTAGGCAATAATTTTTATTTACTTTTAAAATGAATTAATTAGTGATACAATATTTTCAATAATAATGAAAAATGGAGATAAATTATGGGGAAAAATATTATAGCAGACCATGCGAAATGGCCTAGACTTGAAGATGCAATTTTTAAAATTAGCGGAGAGTGTAAAAAAGCAATAGCAAAAAAAGGAAAAGATAAAATTATAAATTCCACTTTGGGAACTTTAATCGATGATGATGGAAATATTATTGCATTTGATAGCGTTTATGATACTTTAAAAAATATGGACAAAAAAGATATAGCAAGCTATGGAGCGATAGAAGGCGACAAAGAATTTTTGGATCTAGTAATTGAAAAATGTTTTGGAGCTTACAAACCAAATGGATTTATAAAATCAGTTGCAACAGCTGGGGGAAGTGGAGCAGTAAGACATACGATTTGGACTTTATCAGGTGTGGGAGATTATGTAATTTGCCCAAATTGGTATTGGCCAGCTTACGCCACAATGTGCGAAGAATACAATAGAGAATTTTTGACTTATGAATTTTTGGATGAAAATTTTGAATTTAATTTAAAAGAATTTACAAAAGCCTTGGATTTTTCTTTGGAAAAAAAAGATAGGGTAGTGTGCGTTTTTAATTCGCCTGCAAATAATCCAACAGGATTTACAATTGAAGATTCTATGTGGGATAAAATTTTAGAAATTATAAAAGATAGAGCAACTTATGGAAAATATATTACGATTTTACTAGATGTTGCCTACATTGAATTTGCAGGAGATGGAAGGCAAAAGAAATTTTTTCAAAAATTTGGAGAATTGCCAGAAAATATTATCACAACAATTGCTTATTCAATGAGTAAATCCTACACAGCTTATGGACTAAGGTCAGGAGCTTGTATAATTGTTTCGTCAAATGAAGAAATTGCAAATCAAGTTTTTGATTCAATGAAACACTCAAACAGGGCGATTTGGTCAAATATAACTCATGCAGGAATGAATATATTGGTAGATTTAGAAAAAGATGAGAAAAAGAAAAAATCTTACGAAAAAGAACTAGAATTTTACAGAATAATGCTTGAAAAAAGAGCCAAAGCCTTCACAGAAAATTCAAAAAAAGTAGGACTTGTTACCCTTCCATATTTTGGAGGATTTTTCATATCAATTCCTTGCAAAAATTCTAAAAAAATCGCAGAAAAATTAAAAGAAAAAGATATGTATATAGTTGCAAACAAAGAAGGATTAAGATTTGCAGTATGTGCAGTAAGCGAAGAAAAATGCAAAATTTCTCCAAAACTTATAAAAGATACAATGGATGAGATAAATAATTAAAAAGCTTAGAAAAATAAAATAATTTATGCAAAAAAATAGACCGCGGGGTCTATTTTTTTACATATTTTTAATTAATTCAAAAAGCTCAATAGCTGCCGATCTTGGACCTTCAAATTGCATGTTGTTAAGTCCTAGTTGGGTTTTTATTGTTCCTACTTTTACTTTATTTTCAAATAAGTTATCAAAATATTTATCTAGTAATTTGTCACATTCTTCTCTTTTTTGAACTGGACCAAATGGATTTGCAAAATATGTTTGAACAAGTCCTGTTTCGGTTGTTGTTCCTTTGGCAAGTCTTGCACCTCTTTTGAAAACTCTTAGGGCTTCTTCTTTTTTATCAAAAATTTCTATTGAATCACATCCGTCAAGAACTGCTGAATAATTGTCAGCGTATAGGAAAAAATCAACTTCATATCCTAAATTTATTTCATCAAAAGATGCAACTGGCATTATTAATCTTGAATTTACTTTGTCAGGATTCATAAAAATTGACCTGTCGATTTGTTTAAAGGCGTAACCTGCATCAAGGTCATCAAGTCTTACAAAGGCTCCAATTTCTGTTCCATAAGCATAAACTTTATTATTTTTAATTCTAAATGAACCCATATCGTCAAAGACTATTGTCATTTCTTTTATAT
This sequence comes from Anaerococcus sp. HMSC075B03, assembly GCF_001815585.1. Lineage (NCBI taxonomy): Bacteria > Bacillati > Bacillota > Tissierellia > Tissierellales > Peptoniphilaceae > Anaerococcus > Anaerococcus sp. HMSC075B03. The sequence goes on along the minus strand of NZ_KV821193.1, from coordinate 18,313 downwards.
AATCTTTGGCAAGTGATCTGAAAGCTTCTATTGATTCGCTTTTTCCTGCTCCGCTATCTCCAAGAATAACAATATTTACAGTTTTATTATTTTGCAAAACTACAGAAAGTCCTGCACCATGAATTGGCAAATATTCTTTTTTAATATTTATTACGTTGTTTAAAGTAAGGACCATTTTTTTCAAATAACCAAAATAATCAATTTTATCAGAGTAAGCAATGTAGCCTACATATAATTTATTTTCCTTATCATAGTAAAAAGAATTTTTTCTTTCGCCTTCATCTTTTGGTCCATAAATATAAATTGCATCTGGTGTTTTTTCTTCGATTTCTTTAACATCAGCTAATTCAAAAAGGTTTGATGCAGAAACCCCATGTGTTAATAAATCTCTATGAAAATATATAAAAATCAAATTATCGCCAACTTTTGCTGGATAACAGAAAAAGTGTGGATAATTTATATTTGTATTTAAAATTGGATTTTCATAAACTTCTTCAAAAAACCCATCTCTCTTGTTTGATTTTGTATAAGTTATATAAGGAGTTTCAATCATAACTTGAGTTATAAAAGGAATTTTATTTAAATCTTTATAAATTTCTGGATAATTTTTATTAAATTGCCTAATCATAATAGACGCATCGGCAGCTGCTGGGACTTGCCTATAAACCTTTGGCCATTCTCCAAGAATTGACATTTCAATTCGCCTGTAGGCTTGAAGAATCATATTTTTTAATTTTTCATTTATTTCAACAAAATTTACAACTCCAACTCCTCTGGAATTTTCATTTTGTTGTATTATTGAATATCTTTCAAGATTTCTCCAATAATTATAAAATTCCTCAACGATTTTTAGTAAGCCATCTTTTTCCTTATTTAAATTATGATATTTATTAATTTTTGATGAAACTTCATCAATATTCATCACTGTCAAAAGTTTTAAAATATCAGTTAGCTCTCTTGCAAGAGAATCAACAGATGAATTTATAAAAAACTGTTCAATATAAGCATATACTCTTGTCGAATCCTTTTTGTGATAATTTATAAAACATTTTGTCAAATCAAGAAAGGATTCACTATTTAAAAGTTCATTTACATCATTAAAAAATTGTTCGGATAAATTTAATATAGCTTTGTTGCCTGTAATCGAAAATTCTTTGCTCATTTTATCTCTCTTTCTTTACTCTTTTCTATTTTTATTAATAATTTTTATTAATTATATATCAAATCCCCATCTAAAACAAGAAAAAAAGATTCTTTGTAAGAACATTCATCAAAATCATTTAATAAGTTCTTACAAAAAATCTCATTTTAAAATTACAAATTATTTTTTTATTTTCCTATAAATATAATAAGAATAAATAAAGGAAAATAAAGTTGAAATTATTAGACTGGCTATAAAAATATAAAAGCAAATATTTAAAGAAAATGACAAGGATGTAAGTGAAATAATTCCGCTAAAGAAAAATAAAATCCCTGCAAACTTTTGAGTTTTTTTCCACACCAAATCATCTTCCATAGCCCAAGATGTCCTAAATCCCATGGTATAATTTCTTTTTATTTTTGGCATAAAAATTCCGCTAACTGCTACAAGCAAAGAAAAAAGTCCAAGTAAAATTCTTCCAACATCAATATTATCATTAAAAGTTTTCCAAACAGTCAAACTTACGATAAGAAAATTTAAAATTGGTATAAATAATAAAAAAATGTGCTTATAATTTTTATCGTGTTTGTCAGATTTTGGATCAAGGCTAATGATAAGAAAAAGCGCCAGATAAAGCAAAATCATAAAAGTAATTACAAACAACAAAGCATTAGTTTTATTTGTATAAAAATTAGAATTTGCATACAAATCATAATGAATTGGAATTCTTACCGGAAGCCTATCATAAAAAATAATTGCTATTATTATAGATAAAATAAAAATAATCGTTGCAAAAATTAAATTTTTTTTATTTTCTTTCAAAAAATCCACCTACCTTTCTACTTTAATTAATATCATTATATTAAATTTGTTTGCAAAAGTATAGAAGTTTAAAAATAAAATCATTTCGTTTTTTTATTTTTAAATGCTATAATAACTATGTATGCGAAACAAGAAAGGAATATTATGAAAGAATATGATGTTGTTGTAGTAGGCAGCGGCGCTAGCGGATCTTTTATGGCCTACGAATTTACTAAATTAAATTCAGATAAAAAAGTTTGTGTAATAGATGCAGGAAGAAAAGTAAAAGCTAGAAAATGTCCTATATCAGAAGGAAAAGTTAATTCTTGTATAGGATGCAATCCTTGTAATATAATGTATGGATTTGGAGGAGCAGGAACTTTATCAGATGGAAAATATAATATAACAACTAATTTTGGTGGAGATTTACATAATTATATTGGAGAAGATAAGGCGCTTAAATTAATGGAGTATGTAGATTCTGTTCTTATGGATTTTGATAAGGGAGATGCTACACTTTATTCAACAGAAAATACAGGATTAAAAAGTGAATGTCTAAAAAATGATTTGCATTTATTAACAGCAAAAGTTCGTCATTTTGGTACAGAAAGAAACAGAGAAATTTTACAAAAAATATACGATTATGTAAAAGATACTGTAGATTTTGAATTTATGACAAAAGTTATAAATGTAGATTTTGAAGACGGATATTATTTTGTAAAAACTGACAAGAATGAAATAATAAAATGTAAATATTTAGTTCTTGCTGCAGGAAGATCTGGTTCAAAATGGATTTCAGATACTTGCCAAGAATTTGATGTAGAAATGAAAAAAAATAGGGTTGATATTGGAGTTCGTGTAGAAGTTCCAGCAGAAATTTTCAAACACATAACAGATAAAGTTTATGAAGCAAAAATTGTTTACCAAACAAAACAATATAACGATCTTGTAAGAACATTTTGTATGAATCCATATGGAGAAGTTGTAACAGAAAATACAAATGGAATTATGACTGTGAACGGTCACTCTTATGCAAACCCAGAGCTTAGAACAGAAAATACAAATTTTGCCCTTTTAGTTACAAATAAATTTACAGAACCATTTAAAGATTCAAATGAATATGGCGAATCAATAGCAAGAGTTTCAAATATGCTAGGTGGCGGAGTATTGATGCAAAGATTTGGAGATCTTGTAAAGGGAAGAAGATCATCAGAAAGAAGAATGAAAAAATCCTTCCTAAGACCAACATTAAATGCAACAGCTGGAGATTTGTCATTAGTTATGCCAAAAAGACAATTAGATGACATAATAGAAATGATTTATGCTCTTGATAAAATTGCTCCGGGAATGGCAAACGACGATACACTTTTATATGGAATAGAAGTTAAATTTTATAATTCAGTTGTAGAAGTTAATGAAGAATTTGAAACAAGCCAAAAAAATCTATTTTGTCTAGGCGATGGATCAGGAGTAACACATTCCCTATCACAAGCTTCAGCATCAGGAGTTGAAATGGCAAGAATTTTAAATGAAAGAGCTTAATAATTTTAAATTTTGATTTAAAAAATTTTGATTTTTAAAATTAAATTTTCAAATAAAAATATTTGACAAAAAATACAAATTCTTGTATCATAACAAAAGAGAGTTAAAGAAGTACCCACAACTCACCTGCCGACAATTTGTTTTCAGGTTACAATCTCTTGTTAGAATAATTTTCTAATTATATTTTGTATTTTATATGGGTACTTTGAGTACCCATTTTTTTATTTGAATATTTTGGAGGTAACATTATAAAAGATTTAAAAATTAATGACGAAATTAGAGACAATAAGCTTAGACTTATAGACGAAGACGGATCACAAATTGGAGTTGTATCAAAAGATGAAGCTTTGGATATGGCTTATGATAAACAATTGGATCTAGTATTAATGTCACCAAATGCTAAGCCACCAGTTGCAAGAATTATGGATTATGGGAAGTTTAAATACGACCAAGAGAAAAAAGCTAAAGAAAATAAGAAAAAACAAAAAACAACTCAAACAAAAGAAACAAGATTTAGCTTAAATATCGAAGATCATGACCTAGCAACCAAGGCTAATCAAACAAAGAAATTTCTTAACAACGGAGACAAGGTAAAAGTCTCATTGAGATTTAAAGGTAGAGAATTGGGTCATAAAAACTTAGGCTATGATGTATTAGATAAATTTATGGAATTTGTTGGAGATTGTGCACAAGTTGATAAGAAACCAGCAATGGAAGGAAGATCACTTGTACTATTCATTTCACCAAAGACAGAAGAAAAATAGGAGGCAAATATGGCTAAGAACAAAATCAAAACAAAAAGAGCAGCTGCAAAAAGATTTAAAGTTACAGGCAGTGGAAAAATAAAAAGACACAAAGCTTATAAGGGACACCTTACAGCTAAAAAAACACCAGCAAGAAAAAGAAGATTAAGAAAATCTACAATGGCATCTAAAGGCGATACAAAAAATATCAAAAGATTATTAAATATCTAATAGGAGGAAACAATGGCAAGAGTAAAAAGAGCATTAAACGCTAAAAAAAGACATAAAAAAGTTCTTAAACAAGCTGAAGGTTACTACGGTTCAAAATCATTACTTTTCAAAACTGCAAACCAAGCAGTAATGAAATCTTTACAATATGCATTCATTGGAAGAAAAAGAAGAAAAAGAGATTTTAGAAAATTATGGATTGCAAGAATAAATGCAGCAGCAAGAGCAAATGGAACAAGCTATTCTAAATTAATGGGAAATCTTAAAAAAGCAAATATATATATTAACAGAAAAATGCTTGCAGAAATTGCTGTATCAAATCCAGAAGAATTCACAAAATTAGTAGAATTAGCTAACCAAGCAGCTTAATGATAATAAAATCAGAATCTAACGAAAAATATAAGTATTTAAATAAACTAAAAAAGAAGAAATACAGGAAAAAGTTTAATTCTTTCGTAGTCGAATCAATAAAAATTGTAGAGCAAATTCCAAAAGACTTTGAATGCGAGTTTGTTTTTGTAAATGAAGATATGAAAGATTATGAAACTAATTTTAAAAAGATAGTTTTTTCAAATAAATTATTTGATAAGCTATCTTTGCTTGAAAATCCTGAAGGGGTTTCAGCTTGTTTGAAAATAAAAAATCAAAAAGAAATTTCTTCTGATAAAATTTTACTTTTAGACCATATACAAGATCCAGGAAATCTTGGCACAATCATAAGAAGTGCCGAGGCATTTTCTTTTAAGGATATAATTTTATTAAATTCTTGTGTAGATATATACAACGAAAAAACAATTAGAGCAAGTATGGGTTCTATATTTAGGTTAAATTTTATCGAAGTCGAAATAAATGATTTAAAAGATTTGTTAGATAAAAATTATAAACTGGTTTTGGCAGATATGAATGGAAAATCAGTAGATTATTACAAATCTTGTGATAAAATAATATTAGCAATAGGAAACGAGGCTAATGGAATCAGTAAATCTTTAAAAGATTTATCAAATGATTTTGTATCCATAAAAATGGATGGAAAAATCGAATCATTAAATGCGGCAATTGCTGCATCAATATTGATGAATAATTTTAGCCAAAGCGGATAAAAGCTATACTATCCAAGCAAAGCAAGTGGTAGATGATGAGAGGCCACCTTGTAACGGTATAGTAATTCCCCGCCTAGCTTTGATACGAATTAAGTAGTTGAGACGGTAATGCGTTATAATTATTGAGTGGATTATTACAATCAAATTAGGTGGTACCGCAGATTATTCTGTCCTTTTACAGGGCAGTTTTTTTGTACCAAAAATTAAAGGAGAAAAAATGAAAGAACAATTACAAGCCTTAGTCAAAGATGCAAAAAAGGCTATTGAAAGTACAGATGGTTTAAAAAATCTGGAAGAATTAAGAGTTAAATATTTAGGAAAAAAAGGAGAAATAACTTCACTAAAGAAAAATATTTCAAAATTACCTAACGAAGAAAAGCCGATGGCTGGTAAATTAATAAATGAAATATCAAAAGAAGTTGAAGAAAAATTAGAAAAAAGAAAAGAAGAAATTAAAAAAATTCTTCTTGATAAAAAAATAAAAGAAGAAAAAATTGATGTAACTGCAAATTTCGACCTTTATTCTAGCGGACATTTTTCAGTTATAAATCAAACAATGGCAGAGCTTGAAGAAATTTTTCAAAATATGGGCTTTGACGTTGTTGAAGGACCAGAAATTGATACGGTGAAAAATGTTTTTGATGATTTAAATTCTCCAAAAAATCACCCATCAAGATCACTTTCTGATACTTTTTATATAAATGAAAATACACTTCTTCGTCCTCACACATCAAGTATGCAAATTCGTGTGATGAATGAAGGAAAACTTCCAATAAAAATGGTTTCAGCTGGAAGAGTTTTTAGAAATGATGAAGTAGATGCAACTCACTCTCCAATGTTTCATCAATTGGAATGTTTGGTTGTTGATGAAAATGTATCACTTGCAAATTTAAAAGCAACTCTTGAAACTTTTATAAAAGAAATGTTTGGCGATGAAATGAAAATGCGTTATCGTCCTCATCATTTTCCATTTACAGAACCATCTTTAGAAGTTGACGTAACTTGTCCAATTTGTGGTGGCAAGGGATGTCCTGCTTGTTCAAATACTGGTTGGTCAATGGAACTTTTGGGTGGAGGAATGGTTCATCCAAATGTATTAGAAAATTGTGGAATAGATAGTGAAAAATATACTGGTTTTGCCTTTGGTCTTGGAGTTGATAGAATTGCCATGGTTAAGTACGGACTAGATGATATTAGATTACTATTTGATAATGACAAAAGATTTATTGAGCAATTCTAGGAGGGATTATGTTAGTACCTTTAATTTGGCAAAATGATTATATAAAATTAGACGAAGATTTAAAAACAATTACAGATAGATTATCAGAGACAGGATCACACGTTGAAAGTGTAAATTTTATTTCTGATAAACTTGATGGCCTTGTTGTAGGAAAAGTTTTAAAACAAGAAAAACATCCAAATGCCGACAAATTATTTGTTCTTACAATTGATGTTGGAGAAGAAATTACTATAGTAACTTCTGCAAAAAATACAAAAGAAGGCGACTATCTTATAGTAATTAAATCAGGATCAGAAATTAACGGACAAAAAATTGATGACCATGAATTTTTTGGAATTGTAAGCCAAGGTATGCTTACATCATACAAAGAAATAGGTTATGATGATTCAGTTATTGAAAAAAAATCAAAAGATGGAGTTATAGTTTTATCTGGAAAATTTGAACCAGGAACTCCTGCTGTTGAAGTTTTATTTTCAAATACTCCAGTAATTGAATATGAAATTACTCCAAATAGACCTGATTGTCTTTCAATTATTGGAATGGCAAGAGAATCTGCTGCATCTTTTGATAAAAAAATTACTTATCCATCATTAGAATACCCAACAGTTTCTGATAAAAAAGAAGATTGCTTTAATGGGATTGAAATCAAATCAAAAAATTGTAAAAGATTTACAGGAAGAATTATTAAAAATGTAAAAGTTGGCGAATCTCCTCAATGGCTTAAAAATTGTTTGATGCTTGCTGGAATGAGACCTGTAAATAATGTTGTAGATATTACAAATTTTGTAATGCTTGAAACAGGTCAACCTCTTCATGCTTATGATCTTGAAACTTTACATGATAGAAAAATAATTGTAAGAGATGCAAAAGATGGAGAAATAATTAAAACTCTTGACGGAGAAGAAAGAAAATTAAATGAGGAAGTTTTGGTAATTTCTGATGGAAAAGAAGCAATTGGTCTTGCAGGAATTATGGGATCAATGGATAGTGAAATTACAGAAAATACAAAAACTATTCTTCTTGAATCAGCTAATTTTGATTCTGATAATATTAGAAAATCTTCTAAATTTTTAAATTTAAGAAGCGAGGCTTCCTCAAGATTTGAAAAAGAAATTTCTGTAGAAAATGCAGAATTCGCATCAAAAAGAGTTATGAAACTTATAACTGATCTTGGAATTGGAGAAGTTTTAGAAGATCATTTTGATGAGGGAATAAAAGAAAGTCCAGAAAATAAAGTAAAACTTAGAATCGCTAGATTAAATTCTTTAATTGGAAAAGATTTTTCAAAAGATGAGGCAATTTCTTATTTAAAATCTTTGGAATTTGATATTGAAGATATAAATGAAGACACGATAGAGGCTACAATTCCAAATTTCAGAATGGATATTTCAATTGAAGCAGATTTAATCGAAGAAGTTGCAAGACTTTATGGAATGGGAAAAGTTGAGTCAAAACCACTTTATTCATCATTACAAAGAGGAGAAAAATCTCCTATGAGATTATTGAAAGATGAATTAAAAAATAATTTATTTGGACAAAAATTCTCAGAAATTACAACCTATTCATTTATTTCTCCAAGAGATTATGATAAATTGTTGGTTGATGAAAATTCAAAATTAAGGGATTATATAAAAATAATTAATCCTTTGGGAGAAGATTATTCTGTAATGAGAACAACCCTTCTTTCAAATATGCTTGATACTTTTTATAAAAATATTTCCAAAAAACAAAATGATTTGAGGTTTTATGAAATTGGAACTGCTTTTATTAAAGATGGAGCTGACCTTCCAGAAGAAAAACAATATTTGACTATGGGTCTTTATGGAGATTATTCTTTCTATGATTTGAAAGATTTCTTTATTAAAGCTATGAAGAAAACTGGTTTTTATGGATTTAGATTTGAAACTGAAGAAAATATCAAAACTTTCCACCCAGGAAGATGTGCAAATATTTATCTTGATGGAGAAAAAATTGGTATTATGGGACAAATTTCCTATGAAGTTATGGAAGAATTTAAAATCAAAAATCCGGCCTTAGCCCTTGAAATTGATCTTTCTATGATTAAAGATAAAAAAATCGACCAAGTAAAATACAAGGCTCTTTCAAAATTCCCATCAATTTTACGTGATTATTCATTTACTTGTGATAGGAATGTAGAAAGTCAAATGATTGAAGATATAATTATTTCAAGAGCAAATGGCTTGGTAAGAAATATAGAAATTTTTGATATTTATACTGGAAGTCAAATTGATGAGGGACAAAAATCAATTTCTTACAAAGTTTCCTACGGTAAAAATGACGCTACATTAAAAGATGAAGAAGTAGAAAAAATTGAAAAAGAATTTTTAGAAGATTTAAGTAAGGAAAATATAAACTTGCGTAGTTAGGAGTTAAAGTGGCAGATAATAAAATTGTTGTTAATATTGCTGGCATGGACTACACTTTGATAAGTGATCAAGATGAAAATCAAATTGAACAAATAGCAGCTTATGTCGACAAAAAAATAAGAGAAATCGACAACGACAAGCTAACTCGTGAAAACCAATTGGTTTTGGCATCTTTAAATATTGCTGATGAAATGTATAAACTTTTGATTAAGCACAAAAATTTAAGAAAAGAAGCCGAAGAGCCAATCGAAAATTATCCAAAAATAAAAGAAGCCTATGAAGATTTGGAAGAAGAAAATCAACTTATAAAAGATGATTTTGAAAAATCCAAAAAAGATTTTATGGAATCTATGAAAAAAATTGATGAATTAAATTCTACAATCAATAGGTTAAATGATGAAATTGACAAAAAAAATAAAATAAATAAATCCAAAGATGAAAATCTTCAAAAACTTAGAGAAAATCTTATTTCTTTGCAAGAAGAAAATTTAGATTTACAAAAAGAAAATGAAGATTTGAAAAGAGATTTATAATGAGAGAAGTTGAAATATTAGCTCCTGTTGGGAAAATGTCCATGCTTTATGCTGGACTTTCTGCAGGGGCTTACAGTTTTTATTTGGCACTTGATGATTTTGGGGCAAGAGCCTACGCCAAAAATTTCTCGCTTGAAAATGTTGAGGAAGTAATTGATTATGTTCATTTATTTGATAAGAAAGTTTTTATAACTATAAACACTCTTATTAAAGATGAAGAAATTGATAAGGCTATTTTTTATATTGAAAAACTTTTTGAATATGGGGCGGATGCGATTTTGATCCAAGATATTGGTCTATATTCTTTGGTTAAAGATATAAATGAAAATGCAAAGCACAAATTAGAATTTCACGCCTCAACTCAAATGGCAATAAAAGATTATGAGGGGGCACTTACAGCAAAAAAACTAGGTTTTGACAGAGTGGTCGTTGCAAGGGAAACTGAAATTGATGAGATAGAAAAAATTTGCAAACTAGATATTGATACAGAAGTTTTTGTTCATGGATCACTTTGTGTATCTTTTTCAGGAGAATGTTTGATGTCATCATATCTTGGAAAAAGATCCGCAAACAGGGGTAGGTGTGCAGGAATTTGTAGAAAAAAATATCAGCTTATAAATGATGGAAAAGTTTTGGGAGAAGATTACTATCTTTCAATGAAAGATTTATCAACCATAGATTTTACCGATGATTTGATAAAGGCTGGAGTAGATTCATTAAAAATTGAAGGACGAATGAAAACTGATGAATATGTCTACAATACTGTAAAAAATTATAGGCAAAAATTAGAGAAAAACTCTTATGATAAGGACCAATTAAGAGATATTTCAAATAGGTCATACACAAATGGATTTGTTTTTGGACAAAAATTTTCCTATCTTGCCCTTGAAAACGAAAATAAACACAGAGAAATTGGCGAAGTTTATGAAAAAAATGGTAAGAGATTTTTCAAATCAAATTCAAATTTGATAAAAGAATCAATTCTTCAAGTTACAACTGAAAAAAATAAAAAACTTCCATTGACTTTGATAGAGGATTTGAAAAAAAATCAAGAATTAGAATTAAAAGACTTTAAAGATGCAAAAATAGGTTTAAAAATTTATCTTCTATCATCAAAAATTTTAAAAGAGAATCTAGACCAAGGTCTAAATTCTTACAAAAATTTGCCTTTGGACATAAAATTTGAAGCGCAAATTGGACAAAAGCCAAAAATTACCCTCAAATATAAAGATACAAAAATTTCTTATGAAGGAGAAAATTTGGTTGAAGAAGGAAAAAATATTTCTTTAACGAAAAAAGATATTTCAGAAAATCTTACAAAACTTGGAAATACAATTTATAAGGCTAATGAAGTCGAAATAAATATAGCCCCAAATATATTTTTGAGAAAAAAAGATATAAATTCAATGAGAAGAAAAGCAATAGAAAGTTTAAATGAAAAAAGACTTTCAATTTACAAAAATAAACCAGTTAAAATTGAAAAAAGAAAATTAAAAGATAAGAAAAATTATAAAAGAGAAAAAAACATAGAACTTTTGTCAAATGACATAGATATTTCTTTATTAAAAGATTTTGACAATATTTATTTGAGAAAATACGACAAAAAATTTGATGGGCTAAATATTTTCTATATTATGGATGCTGATAAAAAATATGACCTTGATTTTATTTCTTTTTTAAAAGAGAAAAATTTTAAGGGAGTAGTTTTCAATAATTATAAAGACTTTGTTTTAAAAGATGAACTTTTAAAAAATGGATTTGAAATCAGGATTGGAAGATACTTAAATGTTTTTAATTCCTATACTTTTGATTTTTACAATGACTTTTCTTCAATGATTTCATCTTCAGTTGAAAATTCTTTTGAAAATATAAATAAAAATTCAAGAATTTATCCTACAGAAATTTTGGCATACGGTCCAATTGAACTTATGAATATGCGCCATTGCCCGTTTTCTGCCATAAAAAAATGTGGACTTAAGGGATGTGAGTCTTGTAAATTTTCTGATTCTAAAATAAAAGATGAAGACGGAAATCTTTTTGATATAAAAAGAAGGGATGGACTTTCTAGAATTTATTCAAATGAAAGTGCCAACATTGACCTTAAAAAAATTGAAAAATCAGTATCTTTATTGTATCTTGTAAGAGATGAGAAAGATATAAAAAATATAAGAAAAAATAAGATTAACAATCTTGGATATGACAGGGGTGTTATTTAATGCAGGAAAAAACCTTAGAAGTTTTGGAGTTTGGAAAAATTTTGGAAAAACTCCAAACTTATGCAAGAAGTGAACTTGTTAAAAAAGAAATTTCAAAAATAAAACCTAAAAATAATTTAAAAGAAATAAAAGATGAACTTGAAAAAACCAAAGCCATGGAAGAGGTTCTTGTAGAAAACGGAAATATTGATATTTTTGGCCTTTTCGACTTAAAAGAAATTATTGGATATGTAAGGAAAAAAGGAATACTAGAACCCTTTGAGCTTCTAAAAGTTTTAGACCTACTTAGGGTTAGCAATTATTTGAAAGAATATGGGGAAAATATTGAAAATCCTTACATAAAAGATTTGTTTGATAGGATTTCAACAAATGATTTTATAAAAGATGAAATCGAAAGGTCAATTATTTCAGAAGATGAAATAGCAGATAATGCCTCAGCAAATTTAAGATCTATTAGGAAAAAAATGGGAAAAAAAGAAGCTGAAATTAAAAATAAATTATCCTTTTATATTTCATCTCCAAAATTTGACGAATCTCTTCAAGATAAGGTTGTTTCAATTAGGGACGGAAGATATGTTCTTCCAGTAAAAACAAATAAAAAATCAGTTTTAAATGGAATAATCCACGATAGATCCCAATCAGGAAATACACTTTTTATAGAACCAAATGCCATTGTCGAATTAAACAATGACCTTTCAAATTTACAAATAGAAGAAAGCGACGAGATTAGAAGAATTTTAGATAGACTTTCAAGATTTGTTGAAGGCTTTGACCAAGAAATTTTAGAAAACCAAAAATTAATTCAAAGAATAGATTTTTTACAAGCAAAGGTAAAATATTTTTTGGCACACGAATACAGCATGCCAAAACTTACCGACAAAAAAATAATTAATTTAAAAAATGCCCGTCATCCACTGTTAAAAGGAAAAGTTGTTCCGATAGATGTAAAAATCGGGGATGGTTACAAAACTTTAATAATCACAGGACCAAATACAGGAGGAAAAACTGTATCACTTAAAACTGTAGGCCTTGTTTCTTTGATGGCTCAAGCAGGTTTTTATATTCCATGTGATGAAGATAGTGTGGTAAATGTTTTTGATGATATATTTTTGGATATTGGCGATACCCAATCAATTGAAATGAGCCTTTCAACTTTTTCGGCATCTCTTACAAATATTGTAAAAATCACAGAAAATGTCAGCGAAAATTCTTTGGTTTTATTAGATGAAGTTGGAAGTGGTACAGATCCAACAGAAGGAGCTGCCCTTGCAATTTCTATTTTGGAATTTTTGAAAAATAAAAATGTAATGACTTTTGCAACAACTCATTATTCTGAGTTAAAATATTATGCTTTGGAAAAAGAAGGAGTAATGAATGCAAGCGTGGAGTTTGATGTTGAAAGCTTATCGCCAACCTACAAATTAATTATAGGAACTCCAGGAAAATCAAATGCTTTTGAAATTTCAAAAAGACTTGGCTTAGATAAAAAAATATTAGCAAATGCAAAATCAATTCTTTCAGATGATAATAAAAATTTCAATACAATTCTTGAACAGCTTGATCAAAATAAAAAAGAAATGGAAATAAAAAATCAAGAGATAGAAGATTACAAGAAAAAAATCAAAAAAGCAAGAAATGATCTTTTGGCTTTGTCTGAAAATATTAAAAAACAAGAAAAAGAAATTATTGAAAAGGCAGAAGATAAGGCAAATAAAATTTTGGAAGAAGCAAATAAAGCAAGCCAAGATATGCTAAAAATTGCAAAAAAATCAAAAAACGCAAATACTTCTGATATTGATAGGTCTTTAAATGATATTAGAAATAAATATAAAGATTCAAAAATTGACAGGCAAGAAGAAGTATTTAAAGAAAAAATAAGCAAAAACGCTCCACAAAATTTAAAAGTTGGAGATGTAGTTTTAATTGAAGGATTAAATGAAAAGGCTCAAGTAATTGAAAATCCCGACGAAAAGGGTAATATAAAAGTACAAATGGGTATTTTGAAAATGGATTCCAATATTAAAAATGTTACCAAAATAAAGTCAAATAATAAGACTAAAGAAAATACTAACAGAATTTATAAGGCAAAAAAAGCCATGCACATTTCTCCAACTCTTGATTTGAGGGGTCAAAGATATGACGAGGCTTTGAGAAATTTTGACAAATACCTAGATGATGCTATGCTCTCAGGACTTGACCAAGCAAAAATAATCCACGGCAAGGGAACTGGTGCTTTGAGAAATGGTATAAATGATTATTTAAAAAATAATAAGATGATCGACTCCTATAGACCTGGAAATGAAAAAGAAGGTGGATACGGAGTAACAATTGTAAAATTCAAATAGGACTTGGAGGGAATATGAAAGATTTTAAAGAAATTATAGCTAAAAAATTAGAAGAAAAAGAACTAGGGTTGGGTTACAAAGAAATTTATGATTTAATTGAAATTCCACCTCAAGAAAATATGGGAGATTTTGCCTTCCCTTGCTTTACATTGGCAAAAACTATGAGAAAAAATCCTAAACTTATTGCAGAAGAAATTGCAAGTAGTTTAGAAATTGATGGCGTTGAAAAAATTGTAAATGAAAATGCTTATGTAAACTTTTATCTAGATAGACAAAAAGTAACAAACGATGTAATTAATGAAGTTATAGAAAAAGAAGATGACTATGGTAAAAGTGATATGGGTAAGGGAATCAACGAGCTTGTTGAGTTCTCATCTGTAAATATTGCTAAGCCTTTCCACATTGGCCATATTAGATCAACAGTAATTGGAGATGTTATTAGAAATATTTATGAATATCTTGGATACAATGTAACAGCTTCAAACTATATTGGAGATTATGGTACACAATTTGGTGTAATGATTGCAGCTTACAAACTTTGGGGCGACAAAGAAGCAATCGACAAAGACCCAATCAATGAACTTTTAAATTTATATGTAAGATATACAAAAGAAGCAGAAGATAACGAAGAATATCAAGAAAAAGCTAGACAAGAATTTAAAAATCTTGAAGATGGCGAAGAAGAAGCTATGAGATTATGGCAATGGTTTAAAGACTTATCTTTGAGAGAATTTGACAGAGTTTACGGAATGCTTGATATAAAATATGATAACTATCACGGAGAAAGTTATCATTCACAATGGATGCCAGCAGCCCTTGAAGAATTAAAAGAAAAAAATCTTTTAGTAGAATCTGATGGAGCTTATATAGTAGACTTAAGCGAATTTAATTTGCCACCATCAATGTTAATTAAATCAAATGGTTCATCAGCATATATTACAAGAGACGTTGCTACAGCACTTTATAGACATAGAACCTATGGACTAGATAAAAATATATATATTGTAGGAAGCCAACAAAAATTACATTTCCAACAATTAAAGAAAATTTTATACTTAATGGGACACGAAGATGTAAGCGAAGAAGTTTTACACGTACAATTTGGTATGGTTTCACTAAAAGACCAAGTTCTTTCAACAAGAAAAGGTCACGTTGTTTTCTTAGAAGATGTTTTAAATAAAACAATCGAAAAAACATATTCAATAATGAAAGATAGAGATAACCAAATTGAAAATCTTGATGAGGCAGCAAAAATTGTAGGTATTGGTGCAGTTAAATTCCAAGAATTATACAATTCAAGAATCAAAGACTATGTATTTGATTGGGATGAATTATTAAATTTCGAAGGAGAAACAGGCCCATACGTTCACTACACTTATGCAAGAGCAAAATCTGTATTAAGAAAAGCTGGAAAAGAAGAATTTGGACAAATGAATTTTGAAAAATTAAATACAGATGAAGAATATAGCTTGATTAAAGCATTAGAAAGTTTCCAAGACGCAATAATACTTGCTAAAAATAGACTTGAACCATCAGTAGTTGCAAGAAAAGTAATGGAAATTGCTCAAAAATTCAATAAATTTTATAATTCTACACAAATCTTGGTAGATGATGAAAAATTAAAAGAAGAAAGACTTGCCCTAACTAAAGCTACATCAATAGTAATTAAAAATGGTTTAGGAATATTAGGAATAAAAACAGTGGAACAAATGTAATGAGTGAAAGAATTATAGATTTTTTAGAATGTTCTAAATACGCATTTTCAGAAAGTGTAAAAAAAATAAAAAAATCCTATGTTCTTTTCATATCTTTGGTAGTTAGGTCGATATTTGAAGGCATGAAGGGTTTATCAATTTTAAACTCTTCATACCTATCATCATTAATAAATTATTTTATAGAAATATTAATTTTGTGTTTTGTTGCTCAAGCTTTAAGATCAATTGTTCTTTACAATAATACAGGCAAAAAATCCATAGAAAATTCCATATCGAATTTTTTCTATTTAATAATGGCAGCAATGTTTTCAATTTATATAATTGAGCTTATATTTGATAATTTATTGAGCGGACTTGATCCTGCAATTTCTAATTTGCTTAAAATTGTATTTAAATTATTCACATCAGCTGTAATAGAGCTTGTCTATATAGATAGCGTTTATGGATTTAGTATACTTATAGATTCATTTAATTTTGTAAAAAACAATTTTTTTGTTTGGGGAATTTATGCCCTAATATTTATTTTGATAGATTCATTTTTGATAAATAAGATTGTAGTAAACACATCAGCATTTGCAAATGAATTTATATATGTAATATTGCTTGCCCTTTGGGATACAATATCTTTATTATTTAAAGGACATTTATTCAAAACATTATCAAATCATTCCTACAGACAAAGAAAATTTATGAGAGGGTAAGATGGCGAAAATAGACCAATATTTTTTGAATTTTACAGATAAGCTTGGATATATTGACCTAAAAAAAGAATCATCATACGATTTATTAAACAAAACTCCACTAGCTCTTTACACAGAAGACTTATCAGAAAATGTAATAAATGGAGAATTTGAAAATAAAATAAATCTAGATATTATTTTAGATGGATTAATAATGAACCTTGCCATAGATAAGGATTTTAAATACAAAGATGCCTATATTAAAATTATAGAAAATTATATAAAAAATATAGGAGCCCATGCAACACAAAAGGCCTTAAAAAATTTGGAAAACAAAACAGAAAAATCTTTGCTTTTATTGAGAGGAGCTTATATAATAAATCCTTTTGATAAATATAATGCCTATAATTATGCAAGAATTTTGTGGCCAAAAGCCTACGAAGATACAGAATATAAGGACGAATTTATAAAAGAATCCCTTAGAATTTTGCAAGATATAATAAGCCAAGACGAAGATTTTCCACTTTCATATTATGAATTAGGAAATATATACGCAAATCTTGGAGAATATATAAAAGCAAGATCCTATTATGAAAATGCTCTACAAAGAACAAAAGACATAGAAGCCCAAAACGAAATAAGAGATAAAATCAAAATGATTTTTGACAATGCCGAAATCGAAGAAGGACTATATTATATAGGAAAAGGAAACTTCGACAAAGCAATACAAATTCTAACAAGACTTCTATCAAAAACAAAAAGAGCAGACGCTTATTATTATTTAGGAGTGGCCTATCAAAATATAGGACAATACGAAAATTCCATCCTAGCCTTTGAAAATTCCCTAGAAAAAGGCGGAGAATTTAGAGAGCTTTATAACGATTACTCAATAAGCTTATACGCAACAGAAAAACCAATAGATGCAATAGAAATAATAAATCAAGGATTAAAAAAATACCCAGAAGATCCAAGAATGATCTACAATAGGTTGCAAATAAATTTATCACTAAATAATATCAACAAAGCCAAAGAAGATATAGAAAATTTAGAAAGCTATGACGACCTTAGCGACGAATTATCAAGGAACTTACAAATAATTAAAGAACAATACAAAATAAATTAATCTCAAATTAAATTTTGAGATTTTTTTTATTGCAGTTGAATAAAAATAGAAAAAAAGTATGTTTATAATGTAATAACGTTTACTTAATAGGAGGAAATTATGAAAATAATTGAAACAAAAAATGCACCAGGTGCAGTAGGAGCATATTCACAAGGAATAGTATCAAACGGATTTGTATATTCATCAGGACAACTACCATTAGTTCCAGAAACAGGTGAATTAATTTCAGATGACGTTAAAAAAGCAACAAGACAATCATTAGAAAATGTAAAAGCTATCGTAGAAGCAGGTGGCTCATCAGTAGAAAAAATTGTAAAAGTAAATATTTTCTTAGATGACGTAAACGACTTTGCAGCAGTAAACGAAGCTTATGCAGAATTTTTTGGAGATCACAAACCAGCAAGAAGCTGTGTAGAAGTTGGAAAACTTCCAAAAAATGGATTATTAGAAATCGAAGCAATAGCAGAAATCTAAAAAATTAAGCAAATAAATAAAAAAATATTTGACAATAGAAAAAAA
>NZ_KV821192.1:0-1245 GCF_001815585.1 Anaerococcus sp. HMSC075B03 | reverse complement strand
ACCTAATAAAATTAAATAGCTATAAATATTTCCAGTCAAGAAAGCAAGGGCACAAGGTGGATGCCTTGGCACATGAAGGCGAAAAAGGACGTAAGTGAACGAAAACTAGGGTAAGCTCACAAAAAGCAATGACCCCTAGGTCTCCGAATGGGGCAACCCGGTTGTGGAAGACACAATCATTACTAAGTGAATACATAGCTTAGTAAGGCAATACCCTGCGAACTGAAACATCTAAGTAGCAGGAGGAAAAGAAAGAAACATCGATTTTCTAAGTAGCGGCGAGCGAAAGGAAAAGAGCCTAACTCATTAGCGATTTACTAATGTTAGTCAAATTGTCTGAAAAGATAAACCAAAGAAAGTGAAAGTCTTGTAGACGAAAGCATTAATAAACGAGAGGGAAAGTATCACCGGGCACGAGTAACCCGGTGTGAAGATAGGGGGCCCATCCCCTAAGGCTAAATACTAACATGTGACCGATAGTGAACAAGTACCGTGAGGGAAAGGTGAAAAGAACCCCGAAAGGGGAGTGAAATAGAACCTGAAACCTAGTGCCTACAAGCAGACAGAGCGTGAGCGAACGTGATGTCGTACCTTTTGTAGAATGGGCCAGCGAGTTATTCTAAATTGCAAGGTTAATGATTTAAGATCAGAAGCCGTAGCGAAAGCGAGTCTTAATAGGGCGAAAGTAAGTTAGAATAGACCCGAAACCGGGTGATCTATCCATGGTCAGAGTGAAGTTGAAGTAAAATTCAATGGAGGCTCGAACCGGGTGCGGTTTAAAACGCATCGGATGAACTGTGGATAGGGGCGAAAAACCAAACGAACCCGGAGATAGCTGGTTCTCCTCGAAATAGCTTTAGGGCTAGCCTCTGACCTAAGATTTTAGGAGGTAGAGCACTGAATGGTCTAGGGCGGATTACCGTACCAAAACCTATCAAACTCCGAATGCCAAAAAATCAAGTCAGGGAGTCAGACTTAGGGGGATAAGCTTCTAAGTCGAAAGGGAAACAGCCCAGACCGACAGCTAAGGTCCCAAAATTTGAATTAAGTGGAAAAGGATGTGAATCTACTAAGACAACCAGGACGTTGGCTTAGAAGCAGCCATGCATTTAAAGAATGCGTAATAGCTCACTGGTCAAGTGGGTTTGCGCCGAAAATGAACGGGGCTCAAATTCAATACCGAAGCTTCGGATTAATAGAGGGATTAAGTTTACAAATGAGACTAGGAAATATTTAACAAAAACA
>NZ_KV821191.1:362-5818 GCF_001815585.1 Anaerococcus sp. HMSC075B03 | reverse complement strand
TAGCAAAGAAAATATAAAAATAATGGCATACCCATTAGAAACAATTTTAGCTGAAAAATATGAAACCATAATCAGAAGAAATATAGCAACGACACGAATGAGAGACTTCTACGACCTATACACCCTATACAAGCTGAAAAAAGATGAGATAGATTATAAAATTTTAAAAGAAGCAATAGGGAGAACCTCAAACAAAAGAGGAAGCCAGGAGATGATGAAAGATTATGAGGAA
Source organism: Anaerococcus sp. HMSC075B03 (assembly GCF_001815585.1). Taxonomy (NCBI): domain Bacteria; kingdom Bacillati; phylum Bacillota; class Tissierellia; order Tissierellales; family Peptoniphilaceae; genus Anaerococcus; species Anaerococcus sp. HMSC075B03. Next base: position 5,586 of record NZ_KV821191.1, on the reverse strand, counting down.
ATAATCGAGGACATAAAAGAAGATTCATACCTAAGATCCTTGTGGGAAGTATATCTAAGTGAAAATAAGTACATTGGAGATTTGACCTTTGATAAGGTTATTGATGTAGTGACAATTATTTCAAATAGAATTAATGAGATGTAATTTAACAGACACTGTCTTGCAATCATAGACAAGAAAATATTAAGTAAAAGAGAAGTGGAATTAATCTACTTCTTTTTTACTTAAAGTTTAAAGGATTAAAAATTGAAAAATTTTATGCCAATTGCTTATCCTAATATATAAGGCAAAAGATTTAGAGAACTTAAAGATAGGAAATTCTATCAAAATCTTTGGACTTGTAAAACAAATATTTATAACAATGAGATATGATATAACAAATGTACTGATATATAAATATCGATGATATCTCAAATGCATATAATTTTCTACTTAATAATTCTATTAATGCAAAGTTTTGAAATTACAACGAATGTAAAGTATAATATAGTAAAGTAAAAGTTTGCAAATGCAAAAGTTTTATTTGCATAATAAAAAACGGAATAAGGATGATAATTATGAAGATTAATTACAATGGACTCTGGAAAGTATTAATTGATAAAAATATGAACAAAAAAGACTTGATGGATAGAGTAGGTATATCAACTGCAACAGTGGCAAAAATGACAAAGGGAGAATTTGTTAGTATGCAAGTTTTATATAGAATTTGTAAAGAGTTAGATGTAGACTTTAATGATGTTGTATCTATGTATAAAAGTAATTCAATTTAATAGAAAAGGAGAGCACAACTAATGACTGTTCAAAAACAATTTGAAAAATTCAATGATAATATAAGAGTAGACTTTGATACGAATCATGAATTAAAAGAGAAACGTGAAGTATTAGTCAGCATTTTAAGAAATTCTGATGACTTGCCATCGTTTGAGGTTATAAATCAAGGCAGCTACATTCTAAAAACAGGAATAAAACCTGAAGAAGATCAAGAATATGATATAGACGTTGGATTAATATTTAATGTAAATAAAGATGATTACAAACCGTTGGATTTAAAGGAAAAAATTTGTTCTATACTAGAGAATCATACAGACTATGGTGCTAAGATAAAAAAGCCTTGTGTAACAGTAACTTATAAAAAAAATAATAAAGCTGCGTTTCATGTTGATTTAGTAGTTTATGCTTATGAGGATAATGAGAATAAAGAAAGTCAATTGTATATTGCTAAAGGAATTTCAAGCAATCAGGATTCTATTAAATGGGAAAAAGCTGATCCAAAAGGCCTCGTAGATTATATTAATAATACAATTGTTAAAGGAGAACAAAGAGATCAATTTAGAAGAATCATACGTTATATAAAAAAATGGAGGAACAGGCGATTTAGTAACTTTGGGCATATTTCTCCAGCAAGTATAGGATTAACATTAATGGCTATTGACAACTTTTCTTATTATTCTGATGATTTGACAGTATTAATAGATGTCGTTAATTATATAAAGAATAAATTTCATTATAGAAAAACAGAAAATGGTAGAGATCTTTATAGAATAGAGTTATCTTTACCATATGAACTTTCATTTGATTTTCCAAATGATGTCTTTGAAAAAATGACAGATAATCAAATGACAGATTTTAAAGATAAGATTACAAAGTTTTCTAACGATTTGAAAGAAGCTAGAAATGAAATTGATGAGTATGCCCAATATAAAAAATTGAATAAGATTTTTGGAGATGATTTCGAAATTCCTGAAGAGAAAAACACAGCTAAAAATCAAGTTAACTATATTCCCTCATCAAGTTCATCTGGATGGGAGATATATTAATTGGACTCAAATCAATTAAGAGATATCTTATTAGATAATAAATATATCTCAGACATTATGATTGAAGAGAATGCAAGCTTTAAAAAGACAGAATATAAATTTTTAATCAGTTGTTCTTTATCAACAAATAGTAAGTTAATTCCAGTTAAAATTGGATTACCATTAAATTGGGAACTAAGTTTAATAGATATATACTGTGAGATAGATAAGCTCCCTTTTATCCCACATGTTGAAAAGAATGGGAAACTATGTTTATTTGATTTAGAAGGAGCTTTGATAGATTGGAATTTTGAGGGAGTTTTTAATCAATGCATAGACAAAGCTATTAAAATTTTAGATGATGGCATAAATGGTAAAAACAAGAGAGATTTGTTGGAAGAATTTAATTCGTATATATACAACAGAGATGATTATAAAAATATTGATGTTGCTATTCCCAAAGAAAAGAAAAACCAAAAGATTAGTTATTGTACAAAAAATAAGATATCTAAAGTAAGAAAGAAAAATGAGACGGATGCTGAATATCTAAAGAGAACTACTATAACATCTTATTTTGCAAGTACCTTATCATCAGATTTTGATTTATGGGGATATAGGGATAGAACACAATTCAATGGTTTATATTTCTTCTTAGCTCCAAATAAAGCAATATATCCTCCTGATTTCAGAAAATCTATAGATTTATCATATTTAAATAATATCTTGAGCTATTGCTCTTTTAACATTAAAGATAAGAGATATTTAAAAACAAAAGATATGCTTTTTATATTTGAAATTAAACAACCTGAAGAAATTAATAATGTAATAGGATTTTTAATTGAAAATGGAGAGTATGATATTGAGTTTGATAAGCTAAAAATTAGTAATGCTGATAGAATCATTCCTCTCAGTGTAAATAGATTAGATAAGAGTTATCTAATGAATAGAACATCATTCGATAAAAATATACTTGCTAATAAAAAATATCTTTTAATAGGATGTGGTTCTATCGGGGGATATACATTTAGCAATTTGATCAAATCGGGAGTAGAGGATATTACTCTTGTTGATTCAGATCATCTGAATGCTGAAAATATATATAGACATTTACTTGGCATTGAATATCTTTACAACTATAAGGCAGAAGCTTTGAGAATATATGGAGAGAAAAACTTACAAAATTTAAATATAAAAACTGTTGATAACAAAATTGAGGATGCAATTGAAGATTGTTCTATAGAATTTGAAGATTATGATTATATAATATCAGCAACTGGAAATGAAATTCTTAACCGTTGGTTAAATAAATATATTGTTACTAATAAAATACAGACACCTGTTTTTTATTTATGGAATGAGCCATTAGATATTGGCTCACATGTAGCATTTTTTGATATAAATTATAAAGGGTGTTATGAATGTATGTTTACAAGGGACGATGGAGGAAATTTATATAATTCATTAGCTTATACGCAAAAAGGACAAGTCATTGCTAAATCTAACTCTGGATGTCAGGGTTCTTTTATTTCTTATGGTTCATTAATATCTATAAAAACAAGTCTAATGTTTATGGATTTATTAAAGAAGCACGCACTTAATAGGATACACAGTAATCTTATATTTTCTTCAAAAGGTGACGATTATTATTTCAAATTAGCAGGATTAAATTTTTCTAAACGATTTGTATCACAAAAGTCTGATTCTGAAATCATAGAATTTGATAATATTTATAATAAAACTTGTAGTATTTGTGGTGAATTATGACAATAAGTGAAAATATTCAAAGGGTTAAAATTATGGATTCAGTTATTGATTTATTTAAGAAATATATACAATATAAACAAAATGGTTTAGAATCTGGTGGAATAATTATAGGTAAAGAAAACTTACAAAATAATGATTATACTATAGGTTATGCAACAGAACCATATAAAAATGACAAGAGAAAAAGGAATAGATTTAAGAGGTTAGATACTAAACATATAGAGACTTGTAATTCAATATATTTAAGAAGTGGTAAAATTTATAGGTATGTAGGTGAATGGCATACTCATCCTGAAGCTATTCCCCAATATTCAGATATAGACTTAAAAAACTGGGGGAAAATAGCAAAAGGTTCTGATGAAATAAGTTTATATTTCCACATTATAGTAGGATATGAAGCATATAGAATTTGGAAATATGAAAAGTCGGGTATTATCGAGTTGTTAGAAACAATTTATTGGGGAGATAGACATGAAAGAAATTATTAGAAAGTTTAAAGATTGTAAAACTCAATTATGTCAGTTTTTCTTTATATTTTTAGCATTATTTTTACCTAAAATATCGAATATTGAGAGTGTTATAAATACAAAACCTAAGGATATTTCATTTGATATTATCGATATAATATATTATTTTTTGTCAAAATTGGGAAATCTAGGAATAGGTATTTTCTTTGCAGGAATAGCCATATTTACTATACGAAAAATGAATAAGAATAAGATTTTAAACAATGGAAATATATATCATGATCATAGTTATTTATGGTTTTTGTTATGCTCTAAAATTTTAGGATATGAAAAGTGTAACTTAGTATTAGTTCCTATTTATATGCAATTTAAACTAGTTATTAATGATGTATTCAGTGAGTTTATAGTAACAAACAATATCTCCGAAGAAAAAACATCTTCTAAAATTATATATATCAATTGCGATAATAAGGATTCTTTAGAATATAATTTAATTTTAGAAGATACTTATTCAATAAATGATTTTCAAATCCCGCCAGAAAAGAAACAATTACCAACAATTAAAGTTATAAATTCCAAGACAAAAAGTGAAGGAGTTAGAAAGTATAATCCGAAATTTGTAGAGTTTGTAGTAAAAGAAATTAGGGCGTTACCTAAAGGAGTATTAATTAATATTTTTGCTACAACACACGCACAACACAATTATGAAATTGTTGAGCAGTCGCTAAAGTTAGCAGATAGAGGTAACATAGCGGAAGTATTTGTATACCAGCAAGATAGACAGAGCTATAGAAATTTTTCTGAAAGATATAAAGTTATATAGATGACTTTTTTGTTTAATTCAACAAAAATTTTAAGCATTTATTTATATAAAAGTATTATCTAAGTTATTTATTTAAAGGATATTCTAGCATTAGAGTATTCTTTTTTTATTGTATTTACTTAGAATATTATATGTAAGTTTGGAAGGTTATTTTTTAATCTGATAGATTGATTTGAAAAATAAAAATATAATTATACTCATTAAAAATGCTATATTTGATGTACCTAGTTTTTAGTATTGCTCATCTGATATTTAATGACTTATATAGGAATTAGATTTTGTATGATTTGGAGATCCATAACACTTGAATCTTGATTTTATATTGCATGATTTATTTTGATTTGTTAAGAAGTAGGGAATGGATCTGCCATATT
>NZ_KV821191.1:0-262 GCF_001815585.1 Anaerococcus sp. HMSC075B03 | reverse complement strand
GGAATGGATCTGCCATATTTCTTTTGATAACTTTTCTATCTGTTTATTCATTGATTCGATTTCATTTTTGTAAATAACACCAGTTGTATTAGTTGCCTTTGCAATCTGATTTATATTGTTTGTTGTATTTGAAAGTAACCATTGTAGGTTTCTAAATGGTTCTAAATCTACAACATAAATCTCTTTTTCTAATACACATTTTCTAAGAAAGTGGGACATGGTTTTGTAGTTTGCAAGTTTCATTTTCTTTTCAAAAATTTCT
>NZ_KV821190.1:0-284 GCF_001815585.1 Anaerococcus sp. HMSC075B03 | reverse complement strand
TTTTCTCCTTTTTCATCTAGGATATATTCTTTTTTTGACTTTGCTAAGAACTCTCCTTTTTCGTTTATGGGTCGCATTATGGTCATTATATGACAATGGATATTTCCATTTTTATCTTGACTCTCATTATGGATTGCATAATCTACTATCATTCCTTGTGATGTTAGATTTTCTTTTATAAATCTTTCAACTAGGTTTTTATTTTCACTTAAAGATAATTCTTTTGGTAGTCCTATTATGAATTGTCTTGCTAGTTGTGCATTAGAATTTTTTTCTGCCATTTC
>NZ_KV821189.1:0-1070 GCF_001815585.1 Anaerococcus sp. HMSC075B03 | reverse complement strand
ATAATCTATTAGGAAAAAAATTCAAAATATTTATGAACGATTTTTACCAAGAACGAGAAAAATGTTGAATTATCCAACTGAACTTATGCCTGAAATTGTTAGTGGTAAAAAAAATGAAAATGCAGCCTATGTGTTTTCTGATTTTTATATAAGCAATGAAGATATTGAAGATAGTGAATTATCATCAATATTTGAAACATTTGCAAAGGGCGGAATTTATAAAGATTGTTGTTTTGGGAACTCATGTACACATGCACTGGTTAGACAAAAAAAGCTTATGAATAGAAATATTGAAAAATCAGAAGGAATAACTTTCATTGTAGGAAAATTAAAAGAGCCATATATAGTGCAAGTAATAGGTTAAATAAATGATGAATTGCAAATAATATTGCGACACCTAAACCAAACTAAGTTCGTGCATAAATAAATCAAATGGAGTTGGGTCTGTAAATAATTTTGTGTATCAACCTAAATCCTGACATGATATGTACCTTCTTTACTGGACAAACCAGTAAGGAGGGTATTTTTATGAAATATATCTATGAGTTTAAAAAGAACTGTATAGAATTATACAAACAAGGTAATGGTCTGATACACCTAGAGGTATCAACAAATATTACTTCCGTAACTACATAAGAAGATGGAATAATTTAGTAGAAACACATGGAATTGAGGTATTAAAGCATAAATCTCATATATATCCATAAATTTTGTAATTGTTAACCCATGAATAAAGTTGTCCAGGATTAATACCGATTTCAATTGCTACAGACCTTATTGTTTTCCTGCTAGAACTTTGCTTACTATTTCTAATTTCTCATCAGTTGTTCACTTGATATTATTTCCATGTTTTAAAATTTCTGGACCATGAAGTTCTTCTCAAAGAGATAGTAGGTCTTTTTTATTAATTTTATATTACAATTAATTTTGATTAATTTACTATATTATTAATGGTATACTGTGAATATGACTATTAAAATTTAATTAAGAGGATAAGAATGAAAAATATTTTAATCATAGAAGATAATAAAGAGATAGCGTTACAAATGGAAAAGTATTTGGTTAATAAT
>NZ_KV821188.1:0-223 GCF_001815585.1 Anaerococcus sp. HMSC075B03 | reverse complement strand
AAAGAAAGGAAGTGATAAAAATGGCAGACAGTTTTCATTTTTCAGTAAACATAATATCAAGAGGAAAAGGCAAAAGTGCAGTAGCAAGTGCAGCATATATAAGTGGAGAAAAAATAAAAAATGAATGGGACGGAGTAACCCATGACTATACAAGAAAAGAAAAAGTATTAGTAAAAAATATAATATTGCCTGATCATATACCAAAAGAATTTAATGATAGGTC
>NZ_KV821187.1:41050-41785 GCF_001815585.1 Anaerococcus sp. HMSC075B03 | reverse complement strand
GGAGAGAAACTAAAACAAGAAAAAGCTAAGTTAGAAGAAGAGATTAGAGATAAAGACAATAAGATTGCTCAATTAGATAAAGAAATTGAGGATCTTAAAAACTCCAATAAAGATGAACTAATAGCAGAAATTACTCAGCTTAAAGATGAATTAAAAAGATTACAAGATGAAAATGCAAAACTAAAAGAAGATTATTCATCTACAAAATGGGAGTTAGAAGCTGAGAAAGAAAAGACCGATAAAAACGAAAATAAAATCAAAGAAATGCAAGAAAAGCTTGAGTCTTTAGAAGGGGAACTTGCAAAAAAGACTAACGAAATTGATGATAAAGACAATAGAATTAAGGACTTAGAAAAAGCTCTTGATGAAAAAGATAATAAGATAAAAGACCTTGAGTCTAAAAGGAAAGAGACAGAAAATTCTAAGTCAGAATGCTGTAAGAAAATTGAAGAGCTTCAAAAGGCTATTGATAGTTTAAAAGAATCTTCTGAAAATACAAAAAAAGAATTAGAAGAGAAAATTAAAGGACTAGAAGAAAAACAAAAAGTTTCTGGAGAAGAAATTAAAAAGCTAAAAGAAGATTTAGATAAGAAAATCGAAGAAGCAAAGAAGTTAATCGAGGAAGCAAATAAAAAAGCAAAAGAAGAACTTGAAAAACAAGCTAAAGATGAAAAAGACAAAAACCTAAACCAAGACTTATCTAAGAAATTAGATGAACTTCTAAAACTCCAAAAA
>NZ_KV821187.1:0-40950 GCF_001815585.1 Anaerococcus sp. HMSC075B03 | reverse complement strand
AGATAAGAAATCTCAAGATAAGAAGTGGGACGAACTTTTGAAAGCTGATGACAAGAATATCTTAAATCAATTTGATCTTAACAAGATGAAAGAGCAAGATAAACAACAGGACAAAAAACAAGCTAAAGATGAAAAAGAATTTGCAGTTTTTCAAGTAGACAAAAACTTTTATAACATTATAAAAGATGGAAAGAAAACTACTGTGTATATGGATGTAAAAGCATATATTAAGGATAATCGCATTATGCTACCTGTTAGATATGCAGCCTATACTCTTGGGTTTAATGTAGAATATGATGATGGTAAGAGAGAGGCTATATTTTCAAATAAAGAAAATACAGCCTTACCTAAAAAAACTCTAAGATTAAATATAGATACTGGTGTTATGAAAGATAGTCAAGGAAACATTTATCATTCTGACACTAAACCTGTAATTATAAATGGAAGAATTCACGCATCTATTTCCAATATAGCTAAAGCTTTTAATGCAAGCTGTGGGGATATAAGAGATGAAAAAGATCAAAGTATAGAATGGGATAATAGCAGAAAGGCAGTTTATGTCTTTAAGAATATAAAGTAAGAAAAGGAGATAACTATGAAGAAAAAAAGATTAGGGGTAGCCTTAGTGCTACTCCTTTTACTATTAAGTATGCCAAGCATATCCATAGCTAAGAGCAATGATAATGAAATAAAAAATCAGTCAAATGATATTTATTTGCCAGAAAAAAGTAAAGAATTAGAAAGCTTATTTGATGAAGATATATATGAACCATCTAATGAGAGTCAAAAAATTCCTTATCAGGAAGTGCCGAAAATACAAGAAAATAACATAAAAAATGAGCAAGTAGATAAAAAAGAAAAGCCATCTAAACTTGTTAAAGGTGGCAATACTAAAGCAATTAATCCATTAGCTACAAAAGAAAATAAGGCAAGAGGAACAGTTATAGAAAATGTAGATAAAAATGGACAGGATATTACACCGAAAGTAGAAGATCAAACATCAAGAGATGAAAAAAAGGAAAATCCAATAGATGTTAGACAATTTTTAACCTTTCAAACAAAGAGTGGAAAAACTATGCACCTCATTGTAGATCATTCGGAAAATCAAGAAAATGTGCAACTACTAACAGAAGTTGGAGAACAAGATCTACTAAATATGATTGAAGGAGAAAGTGAAGTAAAGCCAAAAGAAGAAGTAGTGAAAAAAGAAGAACCGGTGGAGGAAAAACCGAAGAAAGAGGAGAAAGAAGAAAAGAAATCAGGGATAGGACTTTATTTATTTATGGGTTTAATTATTGTTGGTGTAATGGGTGCAGGATATTACTTCAAAATCTATAAAAAAAATGAAGAGGAAAGTTTTGAAGAGGAGCAAGATTATAATGAATTAGAAGATGATTATGAATCTGAAGGGGAGGATTATGATCTTGAAGATAAGGAAGATACAGAAATTATTCCAGATGAAGATGAATTTTAATCTTCTCAATGATTTAAGCAGTAGATTAAGGACAACAATAAACTCAATTATCGTATAAATTTATAAAAAAAGTACAATTAGAATTCTGGAACTTTAATAAAAAACGATGAACAAAACGACAGCGCAAACTTAATATATAAGGGAAGCTAAGTTGAAATGATTGATTGTATAATTAAGAATTTGATATAGATAAAATCATAAGTTTAATGAGAATGCTAAAAACGAATCAAGCTTTTTTATACAGATGGAATTCTTATTCGAAGAAAAATCTTTATGTTAGAGACATAAAGTTTGAAGATGTAATAGATAATGGAATAAATATTATAGAAAAAATAAAAAATCAGTAGAGCTATAAAAAGATGAGGGATTGAAAATTTAATCTCTCATTTTTTTATTAAAAAACTAAAGGAGGAAAAATGAAATTAGTAATCGCAGAAAAACCAAGTGTTGCAGCATCAATAGCAAAAGTTATAGGAGCAAAAAATAGAAATAATGGATATTATGAGGGGAATGGATACATTGTTTCATGGTGTGTTGGGCATTTAGTACAAATGGCAAATCCTGATGTGTATGATGAAAGATATAAGAAGTGGAGAATTGAAGATTTACCTATTATCCCAAAAGAATACAAGTATGAGGTAACGAAGACAACTAAAAAACAGTTTAATATTCTTAAAAGACTAATGAATAGTAATGAAGTTGACACCATTATTAATGCTTGTGATGCTGGTAGAGAAGGAGAAGCTATCTTTAGACTTGTATATATGATGGCAAATTGTAAGAAGAAAATGAAACGTCTTTGGATTTCCTCAATGGAAGACTCTTCCATAAAAGAAGGATTTAGCAACTTAAAAGATGGAAGTAATTATGATAATCTTTTTGATTCAGCTAAGGCTCGTGCCATAGCTGATTGGCTTGTTGGAATGAACATAAGTAGACTTTACTCCTGTCTATATAATGAAAATTATAGTGTAGGCAGAGTACAAACACCAACTTTATCAATGATTGTGAATAGAGATGATGAGATAAATAGTTTTAAAAAAGAAAAATATTATACAGTGGAGATTTCCATGAATGGATTTACACTGTCGACAGATAGAATTGATGACAAGATAGTGGCAGAGCAGCTTAAAAATTTAATCGGAGAAAAAATTGAAATAACAGATGTAATTAAAAAAGAAAAGATTACAAAGCCTAATCTGCCCTTTGATCTAACAACACTTCAAAGAGAATGTAATAAGTATTTTGGATACAGTGCAAAACAAACCCTAGATTATGCCCAAAGCCTGTATGAAAAGAAGTATATTACCTATCCACGAACAGATTCAAGATATTTGACAGTAGACATGATAGAAAGCACTGTAAATAATATTATAGGGAAAAATGATTTTGACACAGAAAGAATTAAGGTAGTTTTTAATTCTGAAAAAGTTACAGATCATCATGCAATAATTCCAACGATAAGTTCATTAAATAAGGATATTTCAAATCTCCCGGAAAGTGAAGCCAAAGTATATAGACTTATAACAAATAAACTCTATGCAAGTTTTGGATATCCACTTGTAGAAAATACAACAAAGATAGTGGCTGAATTTGACGGGTTTGAATTTATAAACACTTATAAAATAATTGCTGAAGAAGGATTTACAAAATATTTAGAAGAATATAAATCAAAGAAGAAAGAAGATATACAACTTCCTGATGTAAAAATAGGAGATTTTTTATATATTGAAAATAAAGATATAAAAGAGAAGTATACAAATCCACCTAAACACTTCACTGAAGACACACTCTTAAAAGCAATGGAAATAGCTGGGAATGATGAATTAGTTAAGGATGTTGAAGTTGAGAGAAAAGGACTTGGTACTCCTGCTACAAGAGCGGGAATAATAGAAAATTTGATATACAAAGGTTATATAAAAAGAGAAAAGAAAAATCTAATATCAACTAGAAAGGGATTAAACCTAGTGACTATAGTTATAGATGAGTTTAAATCTCCAAAGACAACAGCAAAATGGGAAATGAGATTAAGTGATATAGCAAAGGGTAAGGAATATAAAGAGAATTTTTTAAAAGAAATTGAAGAAGAAATAGAAAATACTATAGGTAAATATTATAAGTAAATTGATTATAAAAACTTGAATATAATTATAGGAATGAAGAAAGGAATGATTTATGAAAGAAATAGGGTATAATATAAGTGATAAAAGAGTAGGCATTAGGAAATTTGCTTATTTGACATTACTATAAATATACGTTATACTCTTATCAGATAAAGATGGTGTCCCGCTACCGTTAAAGGTGGAGCATTAAAGAAGGTGTATCACTACCTACATCCCAAAGGTAAAATATTAAAGCAAACAGAGAGGTTAAAACCTTTCTATTTTTTTATTCCAATTTCTTCTGCAAAGGAAAACGCAAAAAATGAAAGAATGTTTCTGATGAGCATTTTTTAATTTATGAAGTGATCGATGATAGTATTACTATAGATGGAGATATTTACAGATATTATTCTGATAAAGAAAAAATGCACATATTATCTATATTGGATATTAAGAAAATGATTCCTGTACCGACTGATTGTTATGAAAGAATTGAATTTAATGAGCTTGAGGATATCAGATATAAAGACTTATTTCAAAAAGAATATGCTTTTTGTTTAAAGGTAAAAACAAAGGTCTTGATAAAGGTAGAAAAAATATACCAAAAGCAAAAGAAAACAGGAATTATAAGAAGAGCAAATTGCAATTTTTCAAAGTTAGAAAAAGCAATGTTGGATTGGAAACAATAAAATAAAGGAAGTTAAAGCGATTAGAAAAGTAAAAAATCTAATCGTTTTTTTATTGAAATAGAAAGATAGCGTAAATGACATTTAAAGTTATCCTTTGCTTACAGAAATTAAAAAAATAGAAAGAAATAAAGTTTAACAAATAAAGGTATAAAAATATAGTTCATTTTTATCACTATAATGAGGAGGGATAAAATGCCAAGATATGATATAGTAGATTTAAGTAGAACAATCTATCTTGCAAAAGAAGAATTTAAGAAAGATATAAAAAAATATGAGGAATATTTAAAGGTATCAGGCAATAACTATAAGTATCCATATATACATCAAATATCTATATACAATATGGATCCAAAAGCAACAGCCTGTGCAGAATTTGATTATTGGAAAAGTATAGGTAGAAGCGTTAAAAGAGGCGAAAAAGGAATACCACTTTTAGATATAGATAGTGGAAGGATAAAATATATATTCGACATAAGGCAAACAGTAAGTATTAATCATAATATTTCTGAGGTAAAGTTATGGAAATATGATAGCAAAAAGCATTTAGACTTACTAGATGAACTGATAGATAAGTTTAAAGAAAAAGATAGTAAGCTTCTATTAAGCCAAGAAGATAAAATTGATGCCTTAGTAGAAAGTAATGTTAGAGGAAAATTCAATAAAATTTTAGAAAGTCTATCTGATGAAAGTTTAAAAAGCATTCAAAAGGTAGACCTTTTTAATTTGTTAAAAGAATCCGTAAAAATTTCCATAAGCGAGAGAATGGAGGTCTCATATAAGCTAAAAGAAGAAAACTTATCTTTATTATCTAAAATATCAAGTTCTGACATAGACAAAGTATTAAGTATAAGCTCTAACATAAGTAAAAATATCTTACTTGACTTGGGAAGGGAAATAAAAAGATTAGAAATTTTAGAGAAAATTCAAGAAAGAAAAGATTTGGAGCAGACAAAAGAGCTTAAGGAGCGTTATAATAAATTAAGTTCTGATATAAACGGTGAAATAAATTTTAAAAAAGGAGGCTTGGAAGATGAACGAGAAAGTAACATTGGCAGGCAAGGAATACCTCATGGAGGAGGGGATTTACACACCAATCGTCAAGGAGAATTCCTTCGAGAGACAGGGAGGGACATACAAGATGGAAGAATTGGAGGAAGGCATGGAAGTCCTAATACCCAATATGGCAATTCCCGAGGAAATAGATTTAAAGAAACTCAACAGATGGGGAAGGATGAGATTGAACTTTCTCAAGGAGAACAAAGAAGAGGATTATCAGATAATGTATTTGCAAGGGATATTGATGGATCATCTTCTATCAAAGGAAAAAGAGATAGAGGACTTTATTACGAGGGAAGAAGTCAAAATGATGGAAACTTGGGGGCTGACAGAAGAACTGAAAGAAGAGGACTATCTGAAATATCTGAGATTGAAGAAGAACATGGATATGACCCTACAAGAAATAGGGGAAAGGGAGATAATCCTAATCTAAAAAATGAGGAAGTAGAGTCTACTTCCTTTTTTTCTGCTAAAAATCAGGGAGAGCAAATATCCTTCTCAAATCCAATAAGTCAAAGAGAAATAGATACATTTTTAATACATGGAGGAAATCATGAAGATGGAAGACTAGGGGTAATAGCAGAATTTTCTAAGGGTAAATCTTTAGAAGAACAGGTAAACTTTTTGAAAGAAATATATAAGGGAGCTAATGGTCTTGAAATTGAAGGAAGAAAGATATCTGCATGGTTTGGAAAGGAAGGAGCAATTTTTAAAGATGGAGATGAGGCAAGGTATAGAGAAGGGCAAATAGTTTCTTGGAAAGATTTAGCTAATAATATTAATAATTTATTAGATAGAGGAGAATTTGCTAGCAATGTTGAGGTTATAGAAAGTGCGACATATGAAAGAGAAAAAATAGCAGAAAAATTATTGTATTTAAAGAGAGATCTTACTGATGAAACTAAGGATAGATATTTAGCGATTCTTAATGATATAAAAGGAAGAGGCTTCCCAGATGAAAAAGAAAATCTCGGGAAAAAACTTGAAGATAAAAATTTTATAAATAAACTCAGAAAAGAATACGAGGTATTTTTAGAAGAATATAAGATTAATCCTGATATTTTAAGATTTCATCATTATAAATTATCTAAAATCTATAATGATATCAATGATTTAGAAATAGAAAGAAAATTATATAGGTCAAATTTAAAGGATATTGCACCTATTCAGAGTTTTATAACACAAGATGAAATAGATGAAAGCCTAAAAAGAGGAAGCGGGTTTTCTGATGGAAAGAAAAGAATATATGAATTTTTTACTGAAAAGCATGATTTAAAAGAACAAGCAGATTTCTTGAAAAATGAATATGGCGTAGGTGGAAGTTCTCATGCACTATCTGCTGCAAGAGAAAGTGGTGAGTGGCACGATGCGAAGGGAATAAAATATAATAAAGGTAATGCAAAAGAAATACTACTATCTTGGTCTAATGTTGCAAGAAGAATTAATGACCTTATTAAAAAGAATAGATATATAGATGAAGAAAGTTTTGAAGAAAATAGGAAGAAAAAAACAGATCAGGAAATAAATAAAACAGAAAAAGAAAGCCAGGAGTATATAAATTATCAAGATGATTTGCCTCCAACTGATAATGATGTATATATAGAAAGAACAAATAATAGTTCTATATATTATTATCAAGGACAGTCTGTAGCAAGTATAGGTGATGATGGAAAACTTATCATTTATGATGAATTTATGCCAAACTTTTTAAAAGAAGAAATATATTCCATAGCCTTTGAAAAACAATTAGATATACCATTAGACCAGTTAGACGATGGAATTATTCTTGAGGGAATACATGACACTTTTTATATTAAAGAAAAGGAAGAAATAGAAGGAAGAGAATATTACCTTTTAGAAAGTCAAAGTCGATATGATGATATTCCAAATATTGTAGTTAATTCTAACAAAGAAGTTATAGATGATGATATAGTAAATGGTTTTGAAGAATTTAAGGAATTTTATCCTAATAAAAATAAAGAGAATATAGGTTTTGATTTAGATAGCCATAGAAAAGATGATTATTGGATAATTGAGTTTAATGAGGGTTCAAGTCTAATAGAAAAAGATTATGCAGGACAAAGGCTGACTAAAGAACTATTAGATGAAATAAGGGAAATAGATGAAAAGATAAGACTTCATAATAAGACCTTAGGAGAAGATGAATATGGGCAGATGACTGATAAGTGGGAGGGGTATTCCAAATTCTATTTTAACCATATAGTAGATGGGAAAATAGTTGATCACTATAAGATAGACATAGGTGATGGAAATGAGATCAACCAAAGAGACTTTGAATTTCTTTATGAACAAATAGGAAAAAGTCAGATAGAACTTAATCAAACTATAGAAGAAAATAAGATAGATGAAAAAATAATTTCCATAGACCAAATTGAAGATATACTTTTCGATGTATTAGTTAAGGATAAAGTTTTAGAAAATGAAATTATAAAGGCAAGAGAAAACTTAGGAAATAATACTTTAGCAAGTTTTAACTCTGTATTCCAAAGAGAATATGCAAAAATCATGAGAGAAGTTGCCGATAAGCAGGGAAATCTTCCAGATGATATGAAGTCAATAGATAAGGTTAAAGAATTAGGCATTAGAATAGAAAATAGATATAGAGAATATTTAAATAATTCACTTGAAAACAATATAGAAGATGATAAGGAGATACTCTCTATAAAAGTGGGAGATATAGTTAAAACAGAGGATAATAAATATTTAAAAATAAAAGATATTTCCAGTGGATATGATAATAACCATAATCAAATAATATATTATTCATATGATGCCTATTTTGATAAGGACTTAAAACTATTCTCACATTCCTTTAAAGAAAGCGATTTAAAAGCTTTAGAAGTATTAAGAAATGAAGTAGAAGAAAAATTAACAAAAGAGATTGTAGAAGATAAAATAGCAGTAAAAGTAGGATTTTATTATGCTTTAGTAGATAAATATAAAACAAAGGATATAGAATTAGAAGAAACAGGAATTAGAGTTTATCCAAGAAAGGAAAACTCACAAGGAAAGATCTATACTTTATATAAAGGGAAATCTTTTGAAGATAGCAAAAAAATAGACAGTTTGTTTGATGAAATTACTGCCAAAATGAAAGAAGCAAATCTTACAAATTTAAATGATGTATTAGAATTGGAAAGGGAAGGTTTATTTGAAATTACTGATGATAAAGTTACAAAATTTGAGGAAGGCTATGATATAGATGTTCAAAGCTTTAATCAGCAATTTCCAGATTATTATAATGATATATATGTTTTTAATAAAAATCTTGAAATCAATGGAGCATATCAAAATTTAGCACATATAAATGAAGAAAATAAAATCACTTTTAATATAAATTTATCGCAAGAAGAAAAATCCAAAATTGAAGAAATAAGAGATAAGAAACAAGTTCTTTCCATGTTAATAGATAAGGATATCAAAGAAAAAAGAGAATACTATTTTGATCCTCAAGATGAAGAATACTTACTACTGTCAAAGAAAATAGAAGATGGATTATTAAAAAAACCAGAAAATATTATAGATGGAAAAGAAGGGTATAAGGTAGAGCTAATCTTAGATGTTAAGGGAAAATCTCTTAAACAAAATTTACGATACAATGGGTATATTTTAAATTCTAATCAAGCTATAAAATATAAAAGTTATAAGGACATATTAAGCAACTTACCTTATTTACTTGATGACAAACATAGAGAAGTGCTTTTAAATGGATATTTAAATCAGCAAATAGAAAATGATAGAACAAGGCAAGAAGAAAATCCATTTAAAGAAGGTATGAGTGTTAGATACAAAGGGAAAGAATACACTATAACCGCCATTAACGATGCTAAAAGTCCTAAAACTATAGAACTGGAAGATAGTACAGGACTAATGAATGGGTTTATTACCGGAAGCGAAACAATTATTTTTAATGACTACAAAGATCTTGATTTGGAAGTTATAAAAAAAGAGGAATTAATTCCGTTAGAAATAGAAGATTATAGTCTTTTAGGATTACCAGTTCAATTTAGAAATAAGGAATATTTAATTAAAGAAAACGAATTTAATGAAGCTGGAATGGGTAGATTAGCTTTAAGTACAATAGATAAGAGTGGTATTACTGAAGTAATATATAGTAGAGAAAGACCTGTTTCTAATATCTTTGTAAGAAAGGAAGATTTAGAAGAATATAAATCTAGTGAAAAAGACAAATTAAGTAAAAAACAATCTATCGATAAAGAGGAATTAGTAGAACAAATTAGCTTTGAAGATATCGACAACAATAACGAAGAAAAAGTTAAAAAAGACAATTCAGGGCTTTTACATAAAAGCCTTGATGTAATAAATAATAAATCTTCTCTTGTTGCTGATCAGTTTATAGTAAGAGTTGATAATGAAAAGGAAGAATTTTTAGTATATAGTTCATCTAATCCAAAAAATCATAGGGAATTTACTCTACCTTTTTCTTACCTCAAAGGAATTGACAAAATTGACGGAGATGGTAATTCATTAAAATTAACCACTCATAGAAAAGAAACTATTGATAAGAAGTTAGAAGAATATAAGGAATGGAAAGAAAATAATGATTTAATAAGGACTGATAGAGAAAATATAGAAGGGGTTTCTGAAGTTTCTTTAGAAAACTATAAAATTATTAATGAAGAAGAAAACCTACCACCTTCACAGAGATTAAAAAACAACATTGAAGCTATAAATGTCTTAAAGGCTTTAGAAAAAGAAAATAGAAGTGCAAGAAAAGATGAACAGGAAATTTTGTCAAAATATATCGGCTGGGGAGGACTTTCTGATATATTTGATGAAGAAAAGGAAGGTCAATGGCTTGATGCAAGAAACTTTTTAAAAGAAAATCTAACTGGGGAAGAATATAATAGGGCAAGAGAATCAACCTTAACAGCTTTTTATACACCGAAAGTAGTTATAGACGCTATCTATGAAAGTCTTTCTAATCTTGGATTTGAAAAAGGAAATATATTAGAACCAAGTGCTGGGACAGGGAGATTTATAGGAAATCTACCTGAAGAAATGAAAGAGTCAAACTTTTATGGAGTTGAATTAGATAGGATTAGTGGACAAATTGCCAAAGAACTTTACCCTAATGCCAATATACAAATAAAAGGATTTGAAGAAACCAATTTTTCTAATAACCTATTTGATGTGGCCATAGGAAATATTCCTTTTGGAGAATTTAAAGTAGCAGATCGTGAGTATGAAAGAAATAACTTTCTAATTCACGATTATTTTTTTGCTAAAACTTTAGATAAGGTTAGAGATGGCGGCATCATTGCATTTATAACATCTTCAGGAACAATGGATAAAAAAAGTGAAGATGTTAGAAGATATATATCAGAAAGGGCGGAGTTCTTAGGAGCAATACGACTACCTAATAGAACATTTAAAGGAGTAGCAGGTACAGAAGTAACTTCAGATATAATCTTTTTAAAAAAGAGAGATAGGCTATTAAAGATAGATGAAGACTGGGTAAAGCTAGATGAAAACGAAAAAGGACTAATATATAATAAATACTTTGTAGATAATCCTCAGATGGTAATAGGGACTATGGAAGAAATACCGTCAAGATTTGGGACAAGCCTTGCATGTATTGAAAATAAAGATATTTCTTTAGAACAAGGACTAAAAAAAGCCATTAAAAATATTCAAGGTAGGTATGAAGAAGCTCAAATAAATGATGATTTAGGAGAAGAAATAATACCAGCTGATGATAGTGTTAAAAACTATTCTTTTGCTTTAGTGGATGATGAAATATATTTTAGAGAAAATTCAATTATGCAAAGAATATCCTTAAACCAAAAGGATAAAGATAAGGTAAAAGAATATTTAAGATTAAATGAAAGTCTAAGGAAAGTTATAACCTATCAAAGAGAAGACTATTCAGATGAAGAGATAAAAAAAGAACAAGAAAATCTAAATAAATTCTACGATGATTTCAATAGCAAACATGGAAGACTAAATTCAAAAAACAATAAAAAGTTATTTAGAGAAGATGCCAATTTTTCTTTAATTTCAACTTTGGAAAAATTAGATAAAGAAGGCAACTTTATAGGAAAATCTGACATCTTTAACAAGAGAACTATAAAAAAAGCTGTAATAATAGATCATACAGATAGGGCAATAGATGCTCTGGTACTCTCTATTAGTCAAAAAGGTAAAATAAATTTTGATTATATGGAAGAATTGACAGGAAAAACAAGAGATAAATTAATAGAAGAATTAAAGGGAGAAATATTTTTAAATTTAGATTCCTTTGAACCTAATGATATAAATCCATTTAAGTCTGCTAATGAGCTAGGAGATTTTTCAAGACCTTACGTAAGTGCTGATGAATACTTGTCAGGAAATATAAGAGATAAAATTGAAGTTGTAGACTCTTATATTAAAAACATCGAAAAAGAGTTAGGAAAGGAAGAAAATCTAGAGGATAGTAAACTATTAAAAATAGAATTAGAAGAGTTACATTTTCAAAAAGCAAAGCTAGTGGAAGTAATGCCTGAAGCACTAGATGCAAGTGAGATTACAGTTAGAATGGGTGCAACATGGATACCGGAACAAGATTACAAAAAATTTATGTTTGATTTGTTGAAAACACCAGTTTCATCAAGGTGGAATATAGATATTAAGTATTCTGACTTTACAGGAGAATATAGAGTTGAAGGAAAAAGCTCTGATAGGGACAATGACCTTGCTTCTTTTACCTATGGTACAAATAGGGTAAATGCCTACAAATTGATAGAAGATACTTTAAATTTAAGAGATACTAAGGTATTTGACCAAGTAGAAGACAGTGATGGGAAGAAAAAATCTGTGCTTAATCAAAAAGAAACAATGCTTGCAAGAAGTAAGCAAGAGATGATAAAAGAAGAATTTAAAAGCTGGATATTTGATGATGTGGAAAGAAGAAATAGATTAGTAGAAGATTATAACGAAAGATTCAATTCCATAAGACAAAGGGAATATGATGGATCTAATCTTACTTTTGAAGGAATGAATCCTGAAATAGAATTAAGAGCACATCAAAAAGATGCCATAGCAAGAGGTTTGTTTGGTGGAAATACTTTACTTGCCCATGAAGTAGGAGCAGGAAAAACCTTTGAAATGATAGGTATAGCCATGGAGTCAAAAAGACTTGGGATGAGTAATAAGTCAATGTTTGTTGTTCCTAACCACATTGTAGAGCAATTTGGAAGAGAATTTAATGAACTTTATCCAGGAGCTAATGTATTATGTGCTACAGAAAAAGACTTCACACCAGATAGACGAAAAAGATTTTGTAGTCGTATTGCTACAGGAAGTTTTGATGCTGTTATTATAGGGCACAGTCAATTTGAAAAAATTCCTATATCAAAAGAAAGACAAGAATATGAATTGCAAGGTCAAATTGATGAAATCATTGACTATATAGATGAATATAAAAGAGAAAGGGATCAAAGATTTACTGTAAAGCAATTAGAAAAAACAAAGAAAAAATTAGAGACAAAGTTAGAAAAATTAAATGCTGATTATAAGAAAGATGACGTTGTAACCTTTGAGGAACTGGGAGTAGATAAGTTATTTGTAGATGAAGCCCACGCATACAAAAACCTCTATCTATTTTCTAAAATGAGGAATGTAGCAGGAATTACTTCTACAGATTCACAAAAATCATCAGATATGCTTATGAAATGCCGCTATATGGATGAAATTACTAATAATAAAGGATTAGTATTTGCCACAGGTACACCAGTAAGCAACAGTATGGCTGAACTTTATACCATGCAGAGATATTTACAGTATGATGAATTAAAAAAGATGAAATTACAACATTTCGATTCTTGGGCGTCTACCTTTGGAGAAACAATAACGGCAATAGAATTAAATCCTGAGGGTAATGGTTATAGGAGCAAAACCAGATTTGCAAAATTTTATAATCTTCCTGAACTTATGAATACTGTAAAAGGATTTATGGATATTAAAACAGCTGATGTTTTAAATCTTCCTACACCAATTGCCCATTATGAAACTATAAAAACAAAGCCTACAGAAGAACAAAAAGAAATTCTTGAAACTTTTTCCGAGAGAGCAGATAAGGTTCGTGATAAGCAGGTAGATTCAAGTGTTGATAATATGCTATTAATAACAAATGATGGGAAGAAGATGGCATTAGATCAAAGATTAATCAATCCTTTACTTCCTGATGATCCTAATAGTAAGGTGAATACCTGTATAAAAAATGTGTTTAGCATTTGGGATAAATATAAAGATAAAAAATCTGCTCAATTAATATTTTGTGATATGTCTACACCAAGTAGTGATTTTAATATCTATGATGATATTAAAACAAAACTTATAGATATGGGAGTACCTGAAAATGAAATAGAATTTATTCATAAGGCAAAAAACAATATGGAAAAAGACGCTATCTTTGATAAGGTAAGAAAGGGAGAAATACGAGTATTAATTGGTTCAACACAGAAGATGGGAGCAGGTACTAATGCTCAAGATAAATTAATCGCTATCCATGATCTTGATATACCATGGAGACCTGCCGACCTTGCTCAAAGGGCAGGTAGGATTGTCAGGCAGGGGAATGAGAATAAGGAAGTCCATATATTTAGATATGTAACAGAAAATACTTTTGATGCCTATCTTTTTCAAACCTTAGAGAACAAACAAAAATATATTTCCCAAATTATGACTTCAAAGACACCAGTAAGAGTAGCAGAAGATGTAGACGAAGCCACATTAAACTATGCCGAAATCAAAGCTCTTGCAACAGGAAATCCATTAATAAAGGAGAAGATGGACCTTGATGTTGAAGTTTCTAAACTTAAAATGCTAGAGTCCAATTTTAAATCAAATCTTTACAAGCTGGAAGATAAAGTAGTTAAATTTTATCCAAAGGAAATAGAAAGATTAAAAGAAAGGATAGAGAACTTAAAGGAAGATATTAAAAATGTTGAGCCTTATAGAGAAGTAGATAAAAATTTAAAAGAAGATAATAAATTTACCTCTCTAATTATTGACGGAAAGAAGTATATAGATAAGAAAATAGCTGGAGAGTTTTTGTTGAACAAAATTAAGGGAGTTAAAATATATAGGGAAATGGATAAAGATGGAGAAAAAATAGGTGAATATAGAAATTTTGATTTATCCATAAAATATGATTCTTTTTTCAATAAATATAACTTTATATTAAAAGGTAAGGGAGAATATAGAGGAGAGTTTGGAACAGATGAAATAGGTAATATTACAAGAATGGATAATGTATTAGATAAATTACCAGAAAGATTAGAAAATACAATTTCAAAACTAAAAGATACAGAAGAGCAATTTCAAACAGCTAAAATTGAAATACAAAAGACATTTCCACAAGCTGAACTTTTAAAGGATAAGACACTAAGACTTGCAGAAGTAAATAATTTACTAGATATGGGAAAAAGTGAAGATATAAGCCAAGATAATCCATTACTAGAAGAAGTAAAGGAAGAATTGATAGACTTCCTTAACAGAGAATATGATGAAGAAAACAGGTTAGAGGACTTTGATACTATATTTCCTGACTTAACAGATATAGGAATAGCTTATACAACTACACCAGATGAAAAACATGAAATACAAGTAAGTTTAGATTTAATAAATTACAAGATGAACACCTATGTAGATAAGAACCTAATTGACAGCTTTCAATACACCTATGATCCCTTAGATGCAAGTGATTTAAAAGAGCTAGTACAGATAAAGACATCTATTGGCTTTTGGGATTTTAGTGAGCTTGTATCAGTAAATGAAGAAAAACTGAGAGAAGTAATGGGACTTGAAATAGATGATGATGGCAACTTTTATGATCCATTATCTAAAGATATGGATTTAGATGGAATAATAGATAGAAATGATGCTGACTTTAGAGATAGTAAAGTGCAGGAAATAGGAGATTTTGAAAGGAAAGAAAAAACATCTATTATGGATAAATTAAAGGAATATAAGGGAAATTTAGTAGTAAATAATAATATAAAAGAAATAAATAATAGTGAACCATGTGGCAGATAAAACTTTAAATGAGATTATTAGAGGACAAAGAATATGGAATTTGATAGAGATAGATTTAATGAATTTATTCGAGAAAATTTTTCTTTTGATGGTAATACTCAGAGAATAATCAACAATATAGTTGAATATGGAATTAAAAATTTTGCCGATTCAGAAGATAAATTAGTTGAATTTATTCAGACTACAATTGATGATCCAACAGTTGAAGAAATAAAACAATTTATTATTAGTGATGGAAAGGAAGAAGAAATAAAAGATTTAACAGATAAGAGAGAGAAAAATAGAAATGGAGGAATAAAAATGAATATAAAAAAGGGAAATGTAATTGAAACTGAATTTGGAGACACTATGGTATTGGATGTGAAAGATAATCAAGCTACCTTATTTGACGGAAATCAATTTATTTTAGCCACAGGAGTAGAGTTTAATAAAGAAAGTGGAAAGTATGAATGGAATTCTGTTAGATACGCAAGTGATATAAAAACAATAGCAAATATGGAAAATACAAATTTTGAAAGCATGAAAAATACAATAGATTTTTTAGCAGAATATAATCATAAAGAATTTGTAAAAGGTATTATATCTCTTGAAACAGGAGTAGAAAATGAAAATGTTCTTAATAATGCCTATGATAATTATATGAACGATTCAGTTATGGGTCTTATTGATGAAAAGTTTATTGAATATATAGACGAAGAAGAGTTAAAAGAAAATTTAGAAGCTAATCAAGAACAAGGAGATAAAGAGATGAAAGATATAGATAATAAAGAAAAGGATACAGTAAATATAGATGGAAATATAGCAACTGATATAGAAATTAAAGATTTAAAATCGAAAGATGGGAGGGACTTTAAAGTAGCCTCCTTTTCTATTGCTGAAAATGACAAGGAAGGAAATGCAAAATTCATCAGCTGCTACGCCTATAATGACAAAATCAATCAAGTAAAAAATTTGAAAAAAGGAGATTTTGTACACCTATTTGGAAAAGAAAAGAAAAGTATGGGAAAGGATAATAAGGAATACACAAGTCTAAAAGTATACTCTGCAAAGTTATTAAAAGCTAAAGAGCATACAAAAGCAAAAGCATCAACAATAGGGAAATTAAAGGAATTTAAGACTAAAGGGGATATGAAAGTGGATGAAAATAAGAAAAAGGATAATAGCATAGAAAGGTAAAAGATTATAGGGGGCAGGTTTTAGTCTGCCTCCTATATTTTTTTATTGGTTGTCTTTAAGGAAAAATGATGGGTTATATTGAAAAAATATCAGCTCAAAATCTATCCGAAGAAGCTGATACACCAGATCCTTACTTATACAATTCATTATAAATATACTTATCAGTATTCTTTCTTAATTGAGTCAATTCATTTATCAATATATTCTCGTTGGCGTAGTCATCCATAAGAATATCTTTTTTATTTTTGTATTCATCATATAATTTTGACAACTCTTTTATACTTAGATTTTTATATTGACACTTTTCTAAAGCATTTATTGCTTTTTCATATGCGATAATTTGAGGCTTATATTCACTATAAAAATCTTTATCATTTGGATTTTCTTTATAGGTTTTATAGATAACCTTATTTATTTTTATAGTGTTAATGCCTTCAATAGCTGCGTAAATTTCGCTCATAACTTTTTCAACATCTTTAATCTTATTTAGGATTTCTTGCCTATTAACAGCCTCTTCTTGGAGTTTAGTTTCCAAATCCATACTAGATGATAGACCGTATTTTCTAAGCTGATTTAAGGTATTCGCCATAGTATTCATATTATGTTTTCTTGCCCATATTTCATAACCTTTAGAAGATTTAACCTTTTCATTACTTTCTATGTCTATTATATTATCAAATTTCTTATAAGATTTTTCATCATAACAAATTTTGTTATTTTTGTAATTTTCATTTACCTTATTTTCAATTCTCTCTTTTATTTTCTCTTTTGTATAATCTTTTCCAAGAGTAGTTTCCCTCGCACGAATGAATCGCCCTTTTTCTCCTTGTTTTTTATGCCTGAAAGAAAGATATTTTCCAAGTTTAATTTCATAGCCATATTCTTCCATAAGCTTTAAGAAATTCTCATAGCTATTTGCTTTATTAATTGTATGATCAATAGCGATTTGAAGTTTATGTTTCCAAGATTTTCCTTTCTTAAATTCAATATATTCTTTATAGGATTTACCATTGGTTTTATACTTTTCCTTAAATTTTACATAATCTTCATCTATAACTGATAGCTTATACTTTCTACATAAATTATCACTATGATTTCTAATTTGGTGATAAGTTTTTTTGTTACTTTGATATGCTTTACCAGTCTCAAAAGAAACATTATTAAATAGTATATGGTTGTGAATATGTCCCTTATCTATATGGGTAGTAAGAACATATTCATACTTTCCTTTTAAGATTTTTTCGCATAGTTCTATTCCTATTTGATGAGCCTCTTCAGCAGTAGTTTCTCCGGGGAAAAAAGATTGAATTAAATGTCTTGCCAAAACTTTTGCTTTAGAATTACATTCTATTTTTGTTTGTTCAAATTCTAAATGAGCAGTTATAGGGTTACAGTTTAGGGAGGAAATTAGAATTTTTCCATCTGTTTTATCACTATTCATAATATAATCAAGTGCTATTTTTAAAGTGGATTTTATAGGATGAATTTTAGTAATTGCCATTATTTTTTCTCAGTATTTATGCTATTAGAATTAGTAAGAGAGTATATTTTTTTACGCATAGAGAAAATATCTTTCGCTTGATTTTCTAATAAGCTTTTTAAATCTTCTACATCATCTTTATATATAATTGATGTAGTATTTATCCTTTTAGCAATTTGATTTATATTATTTGAAGTACGACTTATATTTGTTGACATTTCACGAAAGACATCCATATCTAGTACATAAATATCCTTTTCTAAAATACATTTCATAATAAATTGTCTAAGAGTTTTACACTTAGATGCTTTATATTTTTCATTTAGCAATTCTAACTCCTCATCAGATAACATTAAATAGATTCCGTTATTCCTAAATCTACTTGTCATAATTTAACCTCCTCGTATATTATAGTTGTAGTAATAAAATACTACATTTTGTTCTCAATCCATCTTTCTTGTGGGATAATAATTGTATATATAGAGCTCGTAGTAAACTTCCTTGAAGTTCCTCTTCCTAATAAATTTATTAATCGAAATAAAAAAGAAAAACCTGTAAATTCAAGTAGGATAACTTGACTTACAGGTTTAATTTATTCTATATATTTCATCTGGAAATCTCCTGATTTAATTTTTTATTGCTTATATTTTATCATTTTTTGAGATAATATTCAAGTTTACGTTGAAGCTATTATAAGCGTTTGTTGCTGAATTTAATTATTATAAATTTAGGGGTTTGGGGATATTCCCCAACAAGTAAAATGGAAAAAATAAGCGATATGATCGTAGTATTCTTATTTCATTTTTAGTAAGTGCATATGCACTTACTGTGCTTGCTCATATACTAATAGTATAAGTGAAGTTAATAAATAATATATGACAAATCTAGAGGAATATTGCAAAATTTACTTTTAAATAGGGATTTTTATAAGTATAATGAGATAGTATAAATATTAAGGAAATCATATTCTAAGTTGTTGAATTTCGTATTTATCAAATTTGTATGTAATTATTTTTATTTTGAGGGAGGGGTAATCTATTCTACACAGGGAATTTGCAGAGGAAAATTATTTAGAAGCTATATATATTTTATCTTTGGAAAAAGAGGAAGTAAGAAATATGGATCTTGCTAATTACTTAGAATATAAAAGACCTACTGTTACAAGAATGCTAAAAAAACTTGAAAATAAAGGGCTGATTATTTATGGTGAAGATAAAATAATTCGTTTAACAGAGGAGTCAAAAATATTTTGCGAAAAAATGTATACAAGGCATAAATATTTAACGGACGTATTTATAAGACTTGGAATAGATGAGAAAAAAGCTGAAAACGAATCTTGTCTTATAGAGCATGTTATTTCTGATGAAACTTTTGAAAAATTAAAAAAACATTTTGATTACAATTTATAATAAATAGCATAGATGACTCGCATAATGAGATATCTATGCTATTTTTATCTTTAAAATTATATTTTTAAAAACACCTTAAACCCATTGATAAAAGTTATCAAATGGTATATAATAATTTTGAGTTAGCCGATACTAACAGAAAACAAATAAAAAGGTGAATTTATGTCAAAAAACTTTGAAATACTAAATAAAGAAATTAATGAAAATAATATAATAGCAAATCTTTTTATATTCCCATTTGCAGGTGGCGGGGTGTCTGCCTTTAGAAAATGGAAAGATGAATTTGAAGATATAAAATTACTTGTTGCCCAGTATCCAGGAAGAGAAAACAGGTTTTCTGAAAAGGCTATAAGTGACATTAACATCTTAGTGGATAATTTATTTGAAGATATGAAAGAAAATTTTGATTTTAGAAAACCTTATTATTTATTTGGACACAGTATGGGAACAAAAATAGTCTATGAACTTGCATTAAGAATTAAAAATTCGGATTACATAAATCCAAGAGGAATAATAATATCAGGAGGACGAGCACCATTATATAAAGAACCTCATCCAATTTATCATCTTGATGATGACGGATTTATAGAAGGCTTAAGAAGATATGAAGGAACACCAAAAGAAATTTTAGACAATAAGGATTTAATTTCTATTTTCTTGCCAACACTTAGGGCAGATTTTGTAATAGATGAAGACTATCAAGACACAAAATTTGAGAAATTAGAATCACCTATACTAGGTCTTATGGGAGATAAAGATCAAGAAATGACTTTAGATGAACTTATAAAATGGCAAGATTATACCACAAAAGAATTCACTTATAGATACATCGATGGCAAGCATATGTTTGTCAATACATCTCCTGAAAGTGTCATTAAAGAGATAAAAGAGTTTATAAAAGTAAATGAAAATTGAAGAATATGAGATAAGAAATACTAAAGATTTTCTTACCTTAGAAGATTTAAAAGATAAATTAGCTAGTAATAATTTAATACTAATTAAGGCTTATACAGATAAATTATTAGAAGAAAAATTACTTCCTTACTTAACTAAAGAGGAGATAATAAAATCAGAAGATTATAAATCAGAAATAGCAAAAATTAATTATCTAGCATCAAGGGCAATACTTAATTTGACCTTAAAAGGTTTACTCGAAAAAGGAATTAATGATTTAAGAGTCAAGAGGGATAAAAACAATAAGCCTTATGTAGAAAACATTCTAGGATTAAAGTTTAACATATCCCATACAGAAGACTTGGTCTTGTTAGCTTTTTCTAAAATAGAAGTAGGAATAGATGTTGAAAAAATAAATTATCAATTTGAGTTTAAGGATATATTAGAAAATTGTTTTACTAAAGATGAAATTATAAATATAGATAATAACATAATCAGTTTCTATAGATATTGGACTGCAAAAGAAGCCTATCTTAAATGTGATGGTATTGGTCTTGTAAGGAATTTAAAAGAGATCGAAATAATTTCTTTTGGAAATGAATTTATAGAAATTAATGATAGTAAAAGGAATACAATAAGCAGATTAAAGTCATTGAACCATGACGACAAATATGTCGGGGCAATATGCTTGGAGGAGAATTAATGAACATTGAATTAAAAGAAAAATTGGAAAAATTTTATGATGAACAAGTATGGCCGCATATGACTTTAGGAGAATTTATTGAAGATTGTGCTAAAAAATATAGGGATAAGATTGCCTTAGTAGATGGAGTCGTTGAACTTTCATATCAAGAATTAAATAGAAAAGCTTGCCATTATGCCAATGGTTTATTGAAAGCTGGATTTAAAAAGGGGGATAGAATCGTTCTTCAACTTCCTAATTGTCACGAATTTGTTATTATCCTTTTTGCCATGTTTAAGATTGGTGTGATTCCAGTATTATCACTTCCAGCTCATAGGAAAAATGAAATAAAGGGAATATTAGAAAAATCAGGGGCAAAAGCATATATAGCTAAGGATAAATATCTTGGCTTTTCATATGTTGATATGATAAGAGAAGTAAGAGAAGAATTAAATATAGATTTTGAAGTTTATATTCTTGGAGATAATCAAGGATATAAAAATTTTTACAAACTCAATGATAAAGATTATTCATCTCAGTATATAGATATTGATTATAAAGAGATGGCTCTACTCATGCTATCGAGTGGAACAACGGGAAGTCCTAAAATGATACCAATGAAACATTGCGAATTAATTTGTTCGGCTATAGCAATAGGAAGTGCCCTAAATTATTCAGATGCTACAATATACTTGATGGCATTATCTCTATCTCATAAATTTGTTTTATCTTATCCAGGGATAATAGGAGTATTTTATCATGGAGCTAAGTGTGTAATATCTATGACACCAAGTCCTGACGAAATAATTTACAATATAGAAGAGCATAATATTAGTACAATGGCTTTAGTTCCAGCTTTAGCAAGTTTATGTATGGATTTTTTAGAGTTCGAAAAAATTAATATTTCATCTTTAAAAATTATACAAGTAGGTGGATCAGTTTTAGAATATAACAAAGCATTTGAAATCGAAAAGAGTTTTGGGTGTATT
This sequence comes from Anaerococcus sp. HMSC075B03, assembly GCF_001815585.1. NCBI lineage: Bacteria > Bacillati > Bacillota > Tissierellia > Tissierellales > Peptoniphilaceae > Anaerococcus > Anaerococcus sp. HMSC075B03. The sequence continues at coordinate 18,937 of NZ_KV821187.1, read as the reverse complement.
ATTTCACAATTATATGGAATGACTGAAGGACTAGTTATGTGTACGAGATTTGATGATAACATGGACACCAGGCTTAATACTCAGGGCAAACCTGTATCTATTGGTGATAGTGTAAAAATAGTAGATGAGTTTGGAGAAGAAGTAAATACTGGTGATTATGGTGAATTATTAATAAGGGGGCCGTATACAATGTATGAGTATTACGGTGGAATGAATGATGTTAATAACTCTATATTAGACAAAGAATTATACTTTAGAACTGGAGATAGAGCTAGAAAGTTATCAAACGAAAACTATCAAATAGCTGGTAGGGTTAAAGAAATGATAATTAAAGGCGGAGAAAAAATTATTCCTTCTGAATTAGAAAACCTATTGCTAAAGAATAAAAAGATATCAGAAGTTCAAGTAGTCGGAGTTCCTGATGAAATATTAGGAGAAAAAATTTGCGTATGTATACTAGAAAAAGACAAAAATTTGATGTTTTCTGAAATCATTCAAACACTTAAAGAAACTGGTATAGCAGAATTTAAGATTCCAGATTGTATGAAGATAATTGATAATTGGCCGCTAACTGCTACGGGAAAAATAGATAGAAAAAGGCTAATAGAGAATTATGGAAATTAGAATATTTGATAGGAGAAGAAAGAATGCCTGATTTATACGATTTATTAAATGAAATTAAAATTCAAGTTAAAAGTTATATAAATAAAGATGATATAAAAAATCATGATAATTTAATAGAGTTGGGAATAACTTCAGTAAATGTTATGGGAATAATAAGTAAATTAAGAAGGCACAATATTAATGTATCGTTTTCTAAATTAATGGAAAAGCCATGTTTTGCTGAATGGGAAGTTGCAATAAAAAATGCTCGTAAATTAAATAATCCAAATAATTCTAATAAAAAAGTCATAGGAAACAAACTGTTTGAATTAACTGATATTCAGTATGCTTATCTTGTAGGTGGTCATGATAATCAAATACAAGGAGGAGTAGGTTGCCACGCCTATATTGAAATAGATGGAAAAGAAATAGATTGTAAAAGATTGAATGATGCATGGAATAAACTTCAATATAGACATCCAATGCTTAGAGCAAGGTTCACAGAGGATGGAAAACAAGAAATATTAGATAAACCTTTTGGCGAAGAAATTGAAGTTTTTGATTTATCTAATTTAGATGAAGAAGATACCAAAATTAGACTAGATGAAATACGAGAAAATTTATCTCATAGAAAACTCAGAGTAAAAATGGGAGAAGTCGCAGGATTAAAACTTGCAAATCTGTCACAGAATAGAAATAAAATTTTCTTTGATTTAGATTTACTTGTTGCCGATGTCATGAGTATGAGTATTCTTTTGAAAGAATTAGGAGAATCGTATTTAGGAAAAGAATTAGACAATCTAAACAATTATACCTTTAAAGACTATATAAACAATCTTGAAGTAGACTCTGAAATCTATAAAAAAGACCAACAGTTTTGGAAAGAAAAAATAGACTCATTTGAGATAGAAAGACCTAATTTACCATTAAAGAAAGCTCCTGAACAAATTAAAGAAACGAGATTTACTAGAAGGAAACGAGTTATTGAAAAAGATAAATGGAGCAAAATAAAAGAGCTTGCAGCAAGCTATAAATCTACACCATCAATGGTTTTATTAACTGCGTATGCTTTAATTCTAGAAAGATGGACTAACCAAGATAAGTTTTTTATAAACTTACCATTATTTAATAGAGATCTTTCAAATGAAAACTTAAAAGCTATGGTAGCAGATTTTACAAATATCTTATTAGTAGAGCATGAAAGAAAAAATGATACCACTTTCATAGAAACTTTGAATAGAATAAGCAAAACCTTTATAGAAAATGCCAGCCATTCGTATTATAGTGGAGTTCAAGTTCAAAGAGATATATCAAAATCACAGGGTACAAGCCTTAATGTAGCACCTGTAGTTTTTGCGTGCAACATAGACTATCCAATAGAAACTGAAATTTCAAGGAAAGCTTTGGGCAAAATTACATATATGGTATCACAAACTCCAGGATTATGGTTAGATTTCCAATCATATATAAAAGATGGAGATTTAGTATTATGCTGGGACAGTGTAGATGAACTTTTCCCTGAAAATATGTTAGATGACATGTTAAATTCTTTAGAAGAACAACTTTTAAGACTAACAGAAAAGGAAAATTGGGAAAGCAAATTTGATGTACTATCAGAAAATCAAAAACTAGCAAGAGAAAAAGAGCTTAAATCAATTCTTCCATTAAACTTTCCTGATGAGAGATTATATGATGGATTTATAAAAAATGTAAAAGAAAATCCAAACAAAATTGCAATTATAGATTCAGAATTTAAAGAAGAAATATCTTATATAGACTTATATGAAAAATCCTTAAATGTAGCAGGATATTTAAAGGAAAATGGAATAAAAAAGGGAGACTATGTAGGCATTACTCTCCCAAGATCAAGCAAGCAAATTTACGCTATATTTGGAATACTTTTTTCTGGAGCGGCATATGTTGCTGTTGGAATAAATCAGCCTAGCGAAAGACGAACTAAAATATACGAACAAATTGGTATAAAGTTTGTCATCAGTGAAAATAAAACAATAGAAAATTGCAAACTAGATACGGGAGAAGTTTCTTTAATTGACTTAGACAAAGCTATAGACAAATCCTTAGGTCTTGATAAGCCTATAGAAGTAAGTCCTTTTGACTCAGCCTATATAATAATGACATCAGGTACTACAGGAGTGCCAAAGGGTGTTGAGATTATGCATACAAGTGCCATTAATACTATTAATCATTTAAATGGAAAATATTCTATTAATTCAAATGATACGTTACTTATGGTATCAGCAATAGACTTTGACTTATCAGTATATGATATTTTTGGAATACTTGGTGTAGGTGGAACTCTAATAACAACTAATGAAGATAATTATCGTAATCCTGATGAGTGGATTAGAATTATTGAAAAATATAAGGTAAGTGTGTGGGACTCTGTACCTATACTTTTTGACATGCTCGTAACTATGGCAGAGAGTGAAAAGAAAAACTTACCACTTAGAATTGTTATGTTATCGGGAGATTGGATAGCAAAAGACTTACCAGGAAGATTTTATAAGATAATCGAAAAAGAAAATTCTATAGTTGTTGCTATGGGTGGTGCAACGGAAGCTTCAATCTGGTCAAATTATTTAAATGTGCCGAGACAAATACCTAAAGATTGGATTTCCATTCCTTATGGAAGACCACTTAAAAACCAAGTCTATAGAGTAGTAGATGAATTAGGTAGAATATGCCCTAATTATGTTAAGGGAGAACTTCTAATTGGTGGAGTTGGTGTTGCTAAATGCTACCATGGAGATGAAGAACTAACTAATAGAAAGTATTTTGAAGAAGATGGACTTAGATGGTATAGAACTGGAGATAATGGAAGATTTTGGAATGATGGTACTATTGAATTTCTTGGAAGGAAAGATACTCAAGTAAAAATTAAAGGACATAGAATTGAACTTGGTGAGGTTGAGTCTGTACTTAAAGGATTTCCTGATATCATTGATTGCTGTGCGAGCGTTATAAATTGTCATAATTCAATGAAAATTGGATTATATATTGTATGTAATAGCAATAACTTCAATATAAATAATTTAAAAGAAAGATTAGATAGAATTCTTCCAAGGTTTATGATTCCAGAGGAATATTATATTTGTAATAGCAGAAAAATTACAAAAAATGGCAAACTTGATCGAGAAGAGATTAAAAAAATAATAGTAAACGAATCGTTAAAAGTTGAAAAAGTTGTCCAAAACAACTTAAACCCCAAATTAACCGATACAGAAGTTTACTTAATAAATTTATTTAAAAATAAATTAAGTATAACAGATATAAGGGTAGAGGACAATTTTTTTAAATTGGGAGGGGATAGTTTAGCAGCAATATCTATTATTAGTGAAATAAATTCGGATTTTATGTTGAAGGAAAAGATTTCTATAAATAAGATTTTTAAATTTCCAACTATTAAACAATTATCAAAGGAAATTGACACCTTGATTCAAGATGTAGAAATCTACGAAATTTAATTATATATTGGAGGATAACATGAATATTGAAGAAAAACTGAAAAATTTAAAAATAAAAGGGATAACTGTGTGGAAAGATGGTGAAAAACTTAAGTTTAGTGCTCCTAAAGATAGTATGAATAACAAAATTTTATCTTGGCTTAAAAATAATAAGAAAGAAATTTTGGACTATTTAGACAATAAGGAAGTTTTATATTATGAAGATACAAAAAATAGATACGAAAGATTTGCATTGACAAATATACAATCATCTTATGTAATGGGTAGAAATGAGTACTTTGAGTTGGGTGGAATTGGTTGCCACGCATATATAGAAATAGAATATGATAGCATCTTAGATGTTGATAAAATAAACAAAGCATGGAATTTGGTAATAAAAAAACATGATATGCTTAGGGCTGTAGTTTTTGAAGATGGAACTCAAATTGTTCAGGAACATGTGCCAAATATTTTAGTTGAAAGTATAAAAATTGGTGATGGAGAGGTTAGTAAGTTTAGAAAAGACTTAGAATTTAAACAATATAAACTGGGGCAATGGCCGATGTGTGAAATTGCTATTACTCTAAAACCTAATGTATCAGTTATACATTTTTCATTGGATATGTTAATAGCAGATTATAATAGCATAAATATTATATTAAGTGATTTAGAATATTTTTATAAAAATCCTAACAGCTATGTCAATTTTCCAAGCAAGTATAGAGATGTATTTAAGTATCAAGAAAAAGCAATAACTAGTTCTAAAAATAAAAATCAAGATGAAGAATACTGGTCTAAAAAATTAGATGTTATTTATGAAGCTCCTAATTTACCCATACTTTCACAGAATAATGGTGTAAAAACTTTTAGCCAAAAATCAATACAACTAAATAATTTTGAATGGGATAAAATATGTGCAATTTCTAAGATAAATAATATTACCCCATCAGTTTTAATAATGTCAGTGCTAACTGAAACGATAGCATATTGGTCGACAAATAAAAAATTTAGTATAAATACTACTTTCTTTAACAGACCCCAAATAGTAGATGATATTGATTCTGTAGTAGGCGATTTTACGGATGTTAATATAACTTCTATAAATATGGATTATAGTAAGACATTTTTAGAAAGAACAAAGATTTTACAAGATGATTTATGGACTGATTTAGAACACAAAGAAGTTTCAGGTGTTGAAGTTTTGAGAAAATTGAGTAAAAAAAGAAAACAAAACATTATTATACCAGTAGTTTTTACTAGCACAATAGGGTTATCAAATAGCAACACAATACTTTCGAATAGAAAGATTATTTACAGAATAAGTCAAACTCCACAGGTATATTTAGATTGTCAAATTATGGAAGAAAATAATGGAGTTAAAATTAATTGGGATATTAGGGATGGTGTATTTAAAAAGAAAATTATTGATGATATGTTTGAATGCTTTACTAACATAATTGAAAATTTTAAATCAGATAAAAATATTTTAGATAACAAGATTGTTACTAAATTAAGTAAAAGCAGTTTAGATACAAGAAAAACAGTAAATGATACATTTGAAAGCTTTAATATAAAAAGATTAGAAGATTGTTATTTTGACTCATTGAAAGAGCATAAAAATAAAACGGCATTGATTTGCGACAACAAAGAATACACATACGAAGAGTTTAATAAATATGTATACTCAATTTTTAAAAATTTAGAAAAAAATGGAATAACTAAGGGAGATAGAGTCATTATTGATATCCCTAAAAGCGTTTGGCAAGTTGCATCTGTAATAGCAACTTTGGCTATTGGCGCTGTGTATATTCCTATTAACACTTCGCAACCAATAAAAAGAAAAGAAAGAATAATTGAAAATTCTGATGCTAAAATAATTTTATCGTTTAATAGCACAAATTTAAATGAATTTAATACAAAGATTATAGATTTGAGAGAATGCATAATTTATCAAAATGTAGAATATGAATATTGGAAAAACAAGAGAAAATCATATGATGATGAAGCTTATATAATTTTTACATCAGGGACAACTGGAGACCCAAAAGGAGTTGTGATTACACATAGAGCGGCTATTAACACTATAATTGATGTTAATAAAAAATATAAAATTAACGAAAATGATGTATTTTTAGGTCTAGCAAATCTTTCTTTTGATCTATCAGTATATGATATTTTTGGTTCATTTCTTGCGGGTGGGACTTTAGTATTACCAGACTCAAAAACATTAAAAGATCCAAATATTATATACAATCAAATGTTGTTATATAGAGTTAGCGTTTGGAATTCAGTACCAGCTCAAATGCAACTTATAACTAACTTCTTAGCTATGTCTAAGAATTTAAGGAGAAGTGAGTTTTTAAGAACTATAATACTATCAGGTGATTGGATTCCGATCGATCTTCCTGAAAAAATATATAGTGAGTTTCCTAATGCACAAGTAATAAGTATGGGAGGTGCTACTGAAGCTTCGATATGGTCCATCTATCATGTGGTTAGCAAACAAGAAACATTCCTAAATAGTGTTCCATATGGCACACCTTTAGCTAATCAAAAGTTTTATATATTAAACGAAGCAATGGAAGATTGTCCAGATTATGTTGTAGGAAGTTTGTATATATCAGGAACAGGGCTTTCTGTAGGTTACTTAAATGATGAGAAACTTAATGCTGAAAAATTCAAGACTTTAGGCAATGATGGAGAGCGAATTTATAGAACAGGAGACATTGGTTATTATTTGCCTAATGGTGACATTATTTTTTGTGGTAGAGAGGATGGAGATTCACAAATAAAAATACATGGTCATAGAATTGAGTTATCCGAAATTAAATCTGCTTTATTGGAAAACAAAGATATTGATTCAGCTGAAGTGTTTACAATTGATGTAGATAGTTTAGAAAAGAAAATTTGCGCAGCCATTTTACCAAAAAAGATAATAATCAATGATGATTTATTGGATAGAAATGAAGAGGTAAATAAATTAAAAGAGTTAGAAAATAGTATAAATGAAAATATTAAAGATGAACTTATTGAAAAATGGATTAAAGCATCTGAAAAAGTAGTTATAAGTGATATTTTGAATACATTTCAAAAATGTGGTTTCTTTATTAATAATGCAGAAAAGTACACTTTTGAAGAAATTATATATGGGATGGGAATACCTGAAAAACTACAAAAATTAACAAAAAGATGGCTTCAAGTATTAGAAAATGAAAAAATTATTAATAGAGAAAATGAACTTTATTATTTAGTAGGAGAAGTTAATTGTCTAAATTCAGACAAACAATGGGAAGAGTTCTATAAAATTGAAGAAGAATTTAATTATGGTAAAGATTTTGTTGACTATTTAAAGAAATCTAGCCAAAATTTGGTAGCGCTTATAAAAGGGGATGAAGATCCATTAAATTTATTATTTCCAAAAGGTGATATAAAGCCTGCACTAGCCTCATATAATACAAATAAAATAAATAAAATATGTAATTATTTTATAGCTAAAGAAATAGAATTTATTGTAAAAAGAAATAAAGATAAAAAAATCAAGATACTTGAAATCGGTGCGGGAGTTGGAGGGACAAGCTTAGAAGTAATACCTATACTAGATGGAGAACAAGTTGAATATTATTTTACAGACATATCTACGTTCTTTTTAAATAAAGCTAAAAGTAATTTTAAAGAATATAATTGGGTTAATTATGGTATTTTTGATATAAATCAAGTTTTTTACGAACAAAATTATGACATATCTTCATTTGACATAATATTGTGCGCTAATGTATTGCATAACTCAAAAAATATAGACTTTGTTATGAATAATATTAAAAATTTGTTAGCACCAAACGGTTCATTAATCATATTAGATGAAACTAGAATGAGTTATATGTTACTAACATCTATGGAATTTAAAGATGGATTGACAGGATTTTCGGATATTAGAAGTTTAAATGAACAAACTTTTTTTAATAGAAATCAATGGAAGGATAATTTTGAAAACCATAATGGTCAAATAATATATGAATTTCCTAAAGAAGATAGTCCACTAGATGATTTTGGACAAACTATATATGTAGTAAGATTTAAAGATTCATATAAACCAATAACAGAGAATGCAGTTATCAATGAACTTAAAAATAAATTGGTTTCTTATATGATACCTAATGATGTTAAAATAATATCTAAAATTCCTACAACAATTAATGGAAAAATTGATATTAAATCATTAAAAAAATTATTCGAAAATACCGTGAAAAATGAAAAACATGTTATAGAGGAGACAAAAACTGCAATTGAAGAAAAAATAGAAAAAATTTGGACAAGAGAACTTGGAATAACAAACTTAAGGCTAGATGATAACTTTTATTCTGTTGGTGGAGATTCTTTACTGATTGCACAAATAGTCACAAAGATATTAGAGGAAGTTCCAGAGGCTAAGGATTGGGAATGGAGTGCCTTGTTATCTGAAATGATGCAATTTCAAACGGTTAGAGAAATATCTAAAAGGATACAAGACAAGTTTGAAAAAGGGGAGGAATATCATGATTCATCACTGCTAACTATCAAGAAATCCACTATAGATAATAATAAATCGGTAGCTAAAGTTATTTTTCATGCTGGAACAGGAACTCTTTCTGCGTATACTGAAATAATTAATTATATAAAGGAAGATAGTAAAGCAAATGAAGCTGTGTTAGGATTTACTTTCGGTGATGAAGCCGAATATATTTCTATGAAAACAGAAGATACTTTTAAATTATTAGGATTAAAATACGGTAAAATCTTAAGAGATTTGAATTACTCAAAATATATATTAATAGGACATTGTGTTGGAGGTTTAATTGCATTAGAAACTGCTGAATTTTTAAATGCTAATAATAAAAAGGTTATTGATGTTACTTTGATAAGTACGACTATACCTAAAGCTCAGGAAAGAACACTATTTAGAGATATTTCACCAACAAAATATAAAAAAGCTTTGCACTCTAATTTAAAAAATGAAATTCTGTTAGAACGAACTTTTGCAAGACTAATAAATGCAGATATTTCTAACGCTGGGCATGAGATAAAGGATCATGAATTAAATGATTGCATTTATGATATGGTAATTAATGGTGATGGAGATTTGAATGTTAACTCCTTTATTCAATTGTCAAATGAATATAAATATATTGGACAACAGTTTAAAAAGTTAAAAGACACACCTTTATCTGAAAGGCTTAATAATTTATATTCAACAATAAAAAGGGAGTCTTTGAATCTTCAAGATTCAGAAATACGTATGCTTAATACGCTTTTTAACATATTCTCCCAAAATTTCGGTTGTATATCAACATATATACCTAAACAGTATTATGGAAATGTCAGAGTTTTTTATTGTAAGGAACAGGAAAAGAGTTTTTATGGAGAATTCTTTGCTGAGGATAGAGAAACTTGGGAAGAATATTTGAATGGAGAAATATTTTACGACGAAATAGTAGGGCAACATTTTGATTGCTTGAATGGAGAAAACTTAAAGAAAAACTTAAGCAGAATATTAGACTTTAATGCATATAAATAGTCTATTTAAATAATAATATAAAAATAAGCTTTAAGTTAGGAGGTTAAATTGGAAAAAATTATAGGTATTTTGGGTGGAAGTGGACAAATTGGTAAAAGATGCATTGATATATTGAAGCAAAAAAATTATTCAATTCTTGCCACCTATAATCAAAATTACGTCCCAGATGATAAAAATTGTAGATATATGAAATTAGAAGTTAGTGATATAGATGCTTTAAGGGAATTCATAAAAAAATGCGATATTATTTTAAATTGTGCGGGAGCTTCATTTATTAATGGAGAAAATATAGCAAGAATTGCTAGTGATTTTGGCGTTCCTTATATAGATCCATCAGGAGAATCTTTTTTAGAAGATAGACTGGAAGATATTAAAAATAAAAATCTATTTATTTTGTCTGCTGGGTATTTTCCTGGCTTAACGGGATTAATGTTAAAATATGTTGCAGAGCATTTCGAAGTTCCGTTAATGATTGAGGGATTTAATATAAGCAATGAAGTACCGAGTTATTCAGCGATTGAGGATTTCATATTAACTAATTTATCTGGTTTCGGAAAATCTTTAAGTAGTTATATTGATGGGGAAGTAATTAATAATAATTGTTATAAGATAGAAGAATATAAAAACAAAAAATATAAAATGTATAACTATTTAACCAATGAGATATTAAGAGTAGCTAAAAAATATAATTTAAAACAAGCTAATTGGTACAATTGTTCATTTTCAAGTGAAATTTTAAGTAAAATGCAAATGATTGTACAAAAAATGCAACAAAATATTTATATTGATAACAAGAAAGACATAGATGAAATTTTAAATTACTTTAAGAAAGAGGTCGGAATAGGTAAAACATACAGCTATTTAAATATTTGTGGAAGGGGGAGAATAAATGGGAGAACTTCATCAGTTGAAATAAGTATTGATAGCTCATCAAGTAGTGAAATGAGTGCTATTGTGTTGGGTTATACAGCAATGTCAATTTTAGAGAATACATTTAAAAACGGTATATATTATGCTATGGATATCATAAAAATTGATAGAATTATACAAGACATTGACAGTTTAAATATCAATTACAGTATAAATGAAAAATTTGAAGGGGAAAATTATTATGAAAGTGAATTATAATTTAAATATTGTTGGAGACAAAACAAACAAAAAGATTTTGCTTATTCATGGTGTGGGATTTAGTTATGCAAATTGTTTTAAGAGTATTATTGCTAAACTCAGTAAAACATATTGTATTATATCCCCAGAATTACCTGGACATGGAAACAATACACTTGGAAGGTTAAGTTCAGTAGAGGATGTTGCTGAAGATTTAGAAAAATCATTGATGCTTGAAGATATAGTAAATATAGAATGTGCATATGGGATTTCATTAGGAGCAAGTATTGCATTACAAATTTCTTTGAATAAGAAAATAAATGTTAATAACTTAATTATCGATGGTGGTCAGTATGAGAGCATGGGAGAAATGATTGAACCATTTTCAAAAGTTATGGCAGAACAATTTGATAATTTAAAAAACGGAATTCATTTAATAGAAGATGTGAGAAAAGGAATGGGTTATGGAGACAATGATGTTATAACTTTGAAACATATGATGTATCCTTTTATTACAAGAGATACATTATACCAAGCTTTTAAGATGGCATATAAATATGATATTAAAAATAAAGTTGAAAAGCTTACAATGCCTGTTTGTATAATGTTTGGCAAAAAAGAAACTTATGCAAGCAAATATATCGATTTAATCAGGAGTAAATCCATAAGTGATGTAAGAGTTGTTAGTTTTGATAATGTAGGACATGCTGAAGTATTAGGATTAAATCCAGAGCTAATTATAAATGAAATTGAAAAAGTCTTATAGGATACATTAATATATTGGAGGGGATAATTCTGAGATTAAATAAAATTGATATAATAGAAAATGTCCTTGAAGGATATATGTTTTCTGAAAAAAAGGTTACTGATGAATGTAAAATTTATACAATTGAAAATTCTACTGGCTGTGGCGAAATGCGCTGCTACAATTTATTTGAAGGTATTCAATTATCTTATAATATCCTAAATATGGAGACAGCATATCAAAAAATAAATCCTAAAAGCGGGGTTTTAGAAATAGATCATTGTTTAGAGGGATGTTATGAGTTTAAACTTGAAAATAATGAACGCGCCCTGATAGGTAAAGGCGATCTAAGTGTAATCGAAATAGGTAAAGTTCCTTTTGAAGATTCATGCATACCAACAAAAAAATATGTGGGACTTTCAATATTTATTGATATTGAAAAGGCACAAAAATCTATTGATAAATACTTTCCGTACGCAAAAATTGATTTGTTAGAAATAAAAGACCGTTTATGTAAAAATGGTGCAGCTTTAATTATTCATTCACGTCATGAGATAGACCATGTTATTAGTGAACTTTATAGAGTAGATTCTAGAATAAGACTTTCTTATTCAATTATAAAAACAATAGAGTTGTTATTATTTTTAAATTTAGTTGAAAGTTCAGATACATTTAAGTTAACGTCTTTTTCAGAACCAGTATATAAAGCAACTGTAGAATCATATAAGACGATTTTAAATAATCCTTTTGAAAGATATTCTATTTCTGATTTATCAAAAAAATATGCTATTTCAGAATCCAGTTTGAAGAGATGTTTTATATACATAACTGGAAGCTCAATAGGTAATTTTATTAGGGAAAATTGTTTAGAAGCCGCTGCTAAATTATTAATTCATAAACCCTTAATGTCGATAGGAGAGATTTCTGATTTGTCAGGATATTTGAATCCTAGTAAATTTTCTGAGTCATTCAAAAAACATTTTGGGCAAACTCCTCAAGAATATAGAAAAAAATCCATCTGACCTTTTTAGAGCAAATAAAGAGCTGTCAGGTTATAAAAAAAATATCCATCTTACTTTATAATAAAGTTGAGATGGATATTTTTTTGTAAATATTCTCTATACACATTCTATGTACATTTTATTAATTAACGGAGGTGTTTTATGAACAATAAAAAAATGACTACAAAAGATGTAGTAACAGTAGCTATTATGATTGCTTTATTTTATGCAATATCTATTGTTATTGGAATGAGTATGGTTGCTGTTCCGGTTGTATATATTTATGGTACTGCTGGAATTGAAATGTTTATAGGAGCTATTTTCTACTTAGTAGCAGCTAACAGACTTAATAAACACGGGCTATTATTTATATGGATATTAATTTATGGTCTTATCACAGCAGCTATGGGTTATGTGTTTATGCTTCCATATTTTATTGGACTTGCTATTTTGTGTGAAATAGTAATGATAGGCAAAGACACTTATATAAATCCAATAAGAAATATGATTGGCTGGAGTGTTTATGGTGCTGGTATGTTCATGGGAATAGGAGTTCCATGTTGGATAGCTTGGGAATCTTATCAAAAGCAAGCTTTAGAGAGTGGGTTTGCAGATAAGACATTAACATTGCAATATAATTTGGTATCTTCACCAAAACTACTATTATTAGGTGTAACAATAACCGTTATATTATCTGCTTTAGGTGTTTTGTTTGCACAAAAAATTCTTAAAAAGCACTTTAAAAAGGCGGGTATTTTAGAGTAAATGGAGATATATGGGAAATGAAAATAGAAAAAATAAGTGGAATAACTTGTCTTTTTTTAACTATAATTTCCTGTATGGTGTCAATATTTACAAAAAGTTACTATATGCATGCTCTGTTTGTAGGATGGCTTTGTATGCTTTTAGCATATTTTGGTTTTATCAAGCAGAGCATTATTTATTTTATGATATATAGTTTTACTACATTTTGGTTATTAAAAATGATACCTAGTGGTGTAGTTATAATTTCTCCAATGCTTTTGGGAATGTTGTATAAATTCATAGTTCCAATCATGGCAGGATTTTTAACTTTTAAGATACCATCAGGAAAATTAATTTCAATATTTCACAAATTAATGTTGCCACGAAATTTTGTACTTATATTAACGGTAATTATTAGATTTGTACCAACAATTGCTGGGGAATTTAGAACAATAAAAGAAGCTATGAAAGTAAGGGGATTTACAGGTAACTTTTTTCATATTTTATCAAATCCTTTGAGGACTCTTGAATATGCTATAGTTCCTTTAATTTTTCGTTCTATAAAAGTAGGAGATGAATTATCAGCAGCAGCGATTGTTAGAGGAATTGAAAACCCAATAAAAAGGGATTCATATTATAGCAATAAGTTGTGTAAATTAGACATAATTATAATAACTACAAGCTTTGTTTTATTTATATTATGTCTTATATGAGAGGTGCATCATTGAATAATAAAGTTGAAATTAGGAAATTATCTTTTTCGTATAATAGCAATAAAGATGAACAGTTGAAAGATATAAATTTAGACATTAAAGATGGTGAATGTTGTGTAATTATAGGGGAGTCTGGATGTGGCAAGTCTACTTTGACAAGATCTATAAATGGATTAATTCCAAATTTTTATGAAGGAAATTTAGATGGAGAAGTATTTATTGATAGTAAATCTATCAGAAATTTAAAATCATGGGAGATAGCAAAGTTAGTCGGTAATGTATTTCAAGATCCTAGAAGCCAATTTTTTGCCAATGAAGTTAATGGAGAAATTGCATTTGGACCGGAAAATTTGGGATATAAGCGTGATGAAATAATAAGAAGAGTAAATGAATCAAGTGAGAAAATGAATATTGATAAATTGTTAAATAATAGGATATACAATTTATCCTATGGAATTAGGCAAAAAGTAGCAATTTGTTCAGCGAGAGCTATCGAACCATCTATATATGTATTTGATGAACCATCTGCAAATCTTGATTTGAAATCAATATATAAATTTTCAAAACTTATAATGGACTTAAAAAATGAAGGGAAAACTATAGTAATTGTTGAGCATAGGTTATTTTATTTAAAAGGAATAGCTGATAGGTATTTATTGATACAAAATGGATCTTTAACAAATAGTTATAAAGCAGAAGAATTTGAAAAAATTAGTTCAAAAGACTTAAATGCATTGGGCTTACGCTCAATAAATCTTGATGATATTGTTGTAGATGACCACAAAGTTAAAGAAAAAGAAATTAGTAGTGACAATTCTTTTGATTTTGAGGTGAAAAATATTAGTAAAAAATATAAAAATAATTTCGTACTAAAAGATGTGTCACTTAAATTTGATAGCAATGAGACTATTGCTTTAGTAGGAATAAATGGAACAGGTAAAAGTACACTCGGTAAAATTTATTCTGGGATTCAAAATCAGACTGATGGAGAAATAAAGATAAATGGACTCAAAGCTAATAAAAAGATGAGGTTAAGCAAAGTGTGGTATATTCCTCAAGATTTAGACTCTCAATTATTTGGGGAAGATTTGATGGATGAATTATTAACTGGGTTAAAAAATAGAGAAGATTATATCACGAAAGCAGAGGAACTTTTAAAAAAAGTTGGATTATTTGATATAAGAGATAAGCATCCAGCAACTTTATCAGGTGGTCAAAAACAGAGATTGGTTCTATGCGTAGCTATGTTGAGAGAAACACCTTTTATTATATTGGATGAGCCGACATCAGGGCTTGATTTCAGGAGTATGGATAAGGTGGGGAGATTAATCAAAGAGGAACAAAAAAAAGGAACAAAATTTTTGATAATTTCTCATGATATTGAATTTATAGCAAAGACGTGTGATAGACTTGTAAAACTAGAGAATGGGATAATAACAGAAGATTTTTATATTGATAATATAGGACAGCTGTTAAGAGCTATGGAGGCTAAATAATTTAGGAGGTGCGTAATGGAAGTTTTAAAAAAGCATATAGGACAAATTTTATCATCAGTTATTATTGCAGTAATTGGTGTTTTTTGTAGTGTTGTACCATATTTTGCTTTAGCTAAGATTACTCAAAATATAGCAATTAATAATACAGAATTAGAATTCTATATAAGACCAATTTTGCTTATTTTAGTTGGGTTAATAGGAAGTGTTATTTTTCATGAGATTTCAACTTTAATTTCTCACAACTTAGCATTTCGCATAATAGAGGATGAAAGAAAGAAACTTGTAAGAAAAATTAATAGATTATCAATGGGAGAAATTGAAAAACGATCTAGTGGAGAATGGACTCAGTTTATGGTAGAAACTTTGAATAAAATTGAGCAACCGATAGCTCATGTTATTCCTGAAGTAATAGCTAATCTTATCATTCCAATCGCTTTAGTAGTTATTATTTTTATAATGGATTGGAGGATTGGAATTGCAAATCTTATTACATTACCACTAGGGGTGTTATTTTCAATTCTAATGATGGGTGGATATGAAGAAAAATCACGAAATTATCAAGAAGCCGCAAAAAACATGAATACAACAGCTGTTGAATATATTAGAGGTATTCAAGTTATAAAGGCATTCAATAAATCTGCATCATCATATGGAAAATTTGTAGATGCTGTAAATAGTAATAGAGACAGTATGCTAAATTGGTATTTAAGTGTTTGCTTCTATATGACAGCAGCAATGGAAGTTTTACCATCAACTTTATTATTTGTTTTACCAACTTCTTTATACTTGTATATGAATGGAAGTATTGAAGTAGGCAATCTAATAATGTGTGTTTTATTATCTTATGCCTGCTACAAACCTTTGATTAAAGCTATGAGTCATATGGATACTATGGCGAATGTAAGAGTTGTAATAGATGAAATAAAAAATGTTATGGAGTTACCAGAGTTAGAACGAGGTAATAGAGAGGAAAAAATAAGATCATACGATATTAATTTTGAAAATGTATGTTTTGCCTATAATGATAAGAAAAAAGTTTTTGATAACTTATCCTTTAGTGCAAAAGAAAATAAACTTACAGCTATTGTTGGTTATTCTGGCGGTGGAAAATCCACTATTGCTAAGCTAATTGCGGGATATTGGAACATTAATAAAGGGAAAATATCCGTAGGAAATGTAAATCTTAAAGATGTTTCTCTTGAAAAGAACATGGAACTTGTAACCTATGTATCACAAGAAAATTATCTATTTAGAAAAAGTATTATAGATAATATGAGAATGGCAAATCAAAATGCTAGTATTGAAGAGATAAAAGACGCTTGTAAAAAAGCTTCTTGTCATGACTTTATTATGAGTCTTCCTAATGGATATGAAACCATAATTGGAGAATCTGGGAGCAACTTGTCTGGAGGAGAGAGACAAAGACTTACAATAGCAAGAGCTTTGCTTAAAGATAGCCCAATAGTTTTATTAGACGAAGCTACAGCATATTCTGATCCAGATAATGAAGCTGAAATTCAAAAATCTATAGATGCATTAGTTGAAAACAAAACGGTTATTATGATTGCTCATAGGCTTTCTACAATAATAGGAGCCGATAAGATCATAGTATTAAACAATGGGGAAATTGAAGCAGAAGGAACTCATAAAGAACTTCTTGGAAAAAGTGAAACATATGCAAAAATGTGGAAATCACACATAAGTTTATCAAACGATAGGGGTGAGTAAATGAAAGAATTAATTCACAAGTTATATTGGGTCGCTGGAAAAGAATCTTCCAAAATTAGCAAGATGTTTTTCTTTGAAGTATTAAAAAGTATATTTGAAGGAATATCCCTTGGAGCTACAATGTTGCTTTTACTTAAAATATTTCAAAATATATTTGAAGGAAGAAATATTACACAAGAAGACATCTATGTCGTATTTGCAATAGCTCTACTAAGTGTAGTAGGGAAAATATTATCTAGTTATATGGCTGATAGAAATAAATACATCGCAACTTACAATATGGGAGCAGAAAACAGGCTATATATAGGTGATCAGCTAAAAAAAGTGAATATGGGATATTTTAGCAGTAATCGCCTTGGAAACATTTCAGGCGGATTAACCACAGTTATAGGTGAACTTGAAACCGTAGGAGTTAATATAATAGAAACTTTATTTGTGGGAGTAATTCAAACTATAATAATGGCGATATTTATGATTCCGTTTGATATAGTTACAGGTTCTATAATTTTAGGAACTTTATTCTTAGGAATGTTATGCAATGTTATCTTTCAAAAGAAATCAGATGAGTTGACTAAAAAATTACAAGCGTTAAAAATAAATCTAAATGCATCTACTTTAGAGTATGTTAAAGGTATTAGCGTCATTAAGTCGTTTGGAAAAAGTGGTGAAATGACTAAAGAATTGGACAGAGAGATTTATAAAAATAGAAGAGGCTTTATAAATGTTGAAAAAACTGTAGCACCTGCTGCTTTGATATTTCTAATTATATTTAAATTAGGGATTTGTCTTATTATATTTTCAGCTATTTATAGATTTTGTATAGGAGAAATTGATCACTATAAAGCTGTAATGCTTGTAGTGTCAAGTTTTATTGTTTTTTCTGGTTTTGAAATGGCTGGAAGTATGCAAAACGTTAGAGGAATAGCTATACAAAACTTGGATTCAATTGCTAAACTTAGGAATTTACCAACAATTTCAGAAGGCACAAGAACAAGCTTTGAAAAAGGAGATATAAATCTAAAGGACGTTGACTTCTCATATGACGAACAGAACTTATTTAACCGTTTAAATTTAGATATTCCAAAAGGTAAGACTACAGCAATTGTAGGTGGTTCTGGAAGTGGAAAAACAACACTTTGTAATTTGATAGCTAGATTTTGGGATGTAGATTCTGGAGAAATATTGATTGATGATAATAACATAAAAGATTTTAGGTATGACAATCTGTTATCTAATTTCACTTTTGTTTTTCAAGACGTCTATTTATTTGATGACACTATAAAAAACAACATTAAGTTCGGAAATCCAGAAGCTAGTGATGAGGAAGTTATTAATGTTGCTAAGCAAGCACAGTGTCATGAATTTATTATGAAGTTGTCAGATGGTTATGACACAGTTTTACAAGAGGGTGGTTCAAATTTATCTGGAGGAGAGCGTCAGAGAATATCTATAGCAAGAGCTATGCTAAAACCAAGCAGAATTGTTATTCTTGACGAAGCTACTTCAAGTGTAGATCCAGAAAATGAACAACAACTTATAACTGCTTTAAACAATTTGTTAAAAGATAAAACTGTAATTGTGATTGCACATAAACTTGAAACTATTAAAAATGCTGATCAAATTGTTGTTATGGATAAAGGAAATATTGAAAGTATTGGTAAACATAAAGAGCTTATGGAAAAATCACACATATACAAGAGCTTTATTGAGAAAAGAGAAAAAGCTACTGGTTGGAAAATTGAATAAAATTTAATAGAGGATGATTTTATGAAACAAGATATGAAA
>NZ_KV821186.1:0-65364 GCF_001815585.1 Anaerococcus sp. HMSC075B03 | reverse complement strand
TCTTGTGGTTTTGGCTTTTCTTCTTTTTCTTTTTCTTCTACTAAATTTTTATCGGATTCTTCTCCTGATAATTGGAAGTTTACATATATTGTCTTTGGTGTATTTGGATTTTCTTCTTTGAGCAATGTATATTTAACTTGTCTATTTACTGGCAATTTATCGCCTGTGTACTCATAACGATTACCATTTTTTGATACTGCTCTAAGTTTTACTTTTTCAAATTCAAATGATGTTGGTGCATCGATAACTTGATGGTCGGAAATATTTCTTTTATCTACGTAATCCATTTCAACTTTATCGACTTTGTACCACTTATTTCCATCTGCGCTGTATTCTAATCCGATTATATAATCTTTACTATATTTTCCGATTAAAATTCTAAAGTCATCATAGGATAGTGATTTTTGGTGCATTACTTTTGCTTTTATAATTTTTTTGTCAGCATAATTTTTTAAGTCGCTTCCGTTTTCTATTATTTTGCCATTTTCGTCTGTAATGCTAATTCCATTTTCTTTGAAATCTTTCCATTCTACTTCTTTTTGACTTCCATCTTTTTTGATTAAGTTTACTTTCATTTCTGTAAAATCAACTCCATCGCCTTTGTTTACTTCTATGTTTTTATTTTTTGGAGCTGTTATTGTGATTTCTTTTACATCTGAATTTGTAATGTAATCATTTGATGATTTTTTTGTCGCCTCTCTCGCTGCTGATGATATTCCACTAGCACTAACTGTCGCACCTGTAACGCTATCAAATAATTCTTTTGACTTATATTTTTTGGACATATAAGCTTTAACTGTTCTTGAAATCAGCGTTAAATCTGATTCTGAATTATCATTTCTATATCCGTTAAGATTTTTTGCATATTCTGCACCAAAAAGTTCTAATGCTTTTGCTTTTGGGTTACTACTTTTTCTTATTGTTTCAAAATACTCTCTGTATAATCCCATTTTTGCAAGATTTAGTCTTGCTTCTTTTCCTTTGATAAAGGATAAAACTTTTTCTGCTTTTTGTCTAAATGGTCCCATATCATCGCCGTATTCTGAATTTTCTCCTACTCTTATTTCAGAAATTTCTCCATTTTCGACTTTTATATATGTTCTAATTTTTCTTGTATTAATATATCCAATGCCCCATCCTGTATATTCGCCGTCTTTTAATGGTTGATCGTTATAATATTTTTTAAGGGCTTCGTCTATTTTTTCTTCGCTTGGTTTTTCTGGTTTCTTATCTTCTTCTGGTTTTTTATCTGGCTTTTTGTCAGGTTTTGATGGACTATTTTCAACTCCAGCTTTTGATACTGCATTATTTATAGCATCTATTATTCCTTTGCTTGAGAATGTTGCTCCTGATACTGTATCCACGTTTTTGCCAGGCTTACCAAGCATTTTTGAGATTACTCCTTTTGATTTGCTAAAATAAGGATCGTCTTCTTTGTGTGAAAGGATTTCTACTTTTGTTATTGAACCTTTTGCTATGGTTACTTTTACTTTTATTGGACCATTAAAGCCTTCTGCTACTCCTTCGTATACACCATCTTTGTATTGTTTGTAAATCTTATTATCTTTACTTGGTTTTTCTGGTTTTTTATTTGGTTTTTTTGCTTGATTTGTATTTGATGGTTTTTTATTTTTATTATCAGCATTTTTGCTTCCACCCGCTTTTGATAGAGCATTTCTTACTGCATCAAGTATTCCTCTACTTGAATATGTTGCACCAGAAACTGTATCAACACTTTTGTCAGCTTTTCCTAAAATTTTTGATATAACTGCTCTTGCTCTACCAAAATATGGATTGTCATCGCTGTGTGAAAGTATTTCTACCTTTGTTATTGAGCCTTTTGATATTGTTACTCTAACTCTTATTGGCCCATTAAATCCTTGACCTGAGCCTGTGTAAACTCCATCTTTAAGGTCTTTATTTCCAATTGCTACTGTGCCTTTTGCATTTGCTCTTTTATTATTGCTTGATGCTTTATTTACAGCTTGAACTTTTGCATTTTCCTTAGAGCCGGCTTTGTGAAGGGCATCAGCTACTGCCATTTTTATAGCATTTGATGATACTGTAGCTCCTGTTACTGAATCTACATTTACACTTCCACTACTTAAAATTTTATTTATTACAGCATAAGCTCTATTAAAATATTCTGGTGTTTCATTTTGTGAAACAACGTCAATTGTACTTATTTTTCCATTTTTTATGATTACTTTTACGGTTAAATTTCCACCATATCCATTTGCGCTACCAAAATATTCTCCATCTTTTAAACCTTCTACTGGTTTTTTATCTTCTTTTTTAGCTTTTTCTTTTATTTTTTCTTTAGAACCTGCTTTTTGGAGAGCTTTTAAAACAGCATCTTTTATGGCGTTTGATGATATGGTTGCTCCTGTAACAGAATCTACATCTACTTTTCCTGTTCTTAAAATTTCTTTTATTATCGCTGAAGCCTTTTTAAAATATTCCTCAGTTTCATTATGGGATAAAATCTTGATGTCTGTTAATTTTCCATTTTTAACAGTTATTCTAACAGTCAACAAACCACCATAACCTTCAGAACTTGCTTCGTATTGACCATCTTTTAAATCTGTTGCAAGACGAGCGCTATCGCTTACTATTTTGTCTTTTTTTTCAGCCGCAAGCTTATTTTTTTCTAAGACAAACATAGACGATTTTATCATAGCCATAGACGCTAATCCTACAATAATAAAGGTCAATACTTTCTTTAAAAATGTATTTTTCATCTTTCCTCTTTACAAAATATATTTAGGTTATTAAAGGTAACCTAAACCTTTTTGATTTTCATTTACATAAAAATCTTAAAAAATTATTGAGTTGTGGAGTATAAACTCCAAATTGCAAATAAATTAAATAATCTATTTTGCAAGGATGAATTTTTAGATATTTTTTAAAATTTTTAAATCAATTTTATTTTCTATCTAAAATATTCGGTTTATAAGTCTTGATATTGGTAAAAATAACTTTGCTTTTCTCATTTTTATAGTATTTTTTAAAATAACTAATTTTTATTTGATATTCTTAGTAAAGTTTTTCATAATATTTTTATCTAATCAAATAATTTGCCGAATAAATACAAATCTAAATCCTTATAAATTTTTATAATTAAAACCTTTATATGATTACTTTATTCGCTTTATAATCTAGCTATATTTTTTCAATATCAATTTTTATTTTTTCACTTTTCCCCCTTTCTAAAAATTTATAAATTCTTACAAGTTTTTTTATTTAAAAACCCGTTAGTTCTAATAGTGATAATCACTATCTGTTCCATTATACAAAATTGTAGAAAAAAACACAATATTTCAATTTATTTTTTTGTTAAATATAAAAATTTTTAAAAAAACTAAAAAAACCAACAAAATCCAAGTCTTTAAAATATTTTTACTATAAATTAAATAAGGCTAAGTATAATATATTAAATTCATGTAAAAAATTTCAAAGATTTCAAATCAAACACCATTTCCTTTAAATTAATTGAAACTTTGGATTATTTTTAAATATCTTCTATTTTTACAAAAAATTTTTATAAGGCAAAAGTCTAATTTTCTTAGATTTTTTGCAAATAAAAAACTGCTGTAAAATAGAAATATCTATTCTACAACAGTTTATAAAATTTATTTTATAAGTCATCCTCAATAACTGAAGATTTAGAATAAGCAGAAACTTTTCCTTCAAAGAAATCTGTTTTTACTTGGTTTGGATCTGAATATTCGCTTACCCATTTCATTGATTGAGGTTCGTCTTCATACCCTTCATAAATTGTTCCAAGACCAAGGCCCTTTGCCCTTAAATTTCCCAAATATTTTATATAATCTTCAATCATTTGTGAATTTAATCCTTGGATTTCATCTCCAATTGCATATTTTCCCCAGGCGATTTCTTGTTCTACTCCTTCTTTTAATAGTGATAAGTAGAATTCTTTTAATTCGTCAGTAAATAAATCTGGTCTTTCTTCTTTCAAATCATTTATCATTGACCTAAAAAGCCACAAGTGAGTATTTTCATCCCTATTAATATATCTAATTTCTTGGACAGTTCCTGGCATTTTACCATTTCTTCCAAGGTTATAGAAAAATGAAAAGCCTGAATAGAAATAAATTCCTTCAAGTATATAATTTGCAATCAAAACTCTCATCAAATTAAATTCACTATCATCTTTTATAAATTCATTGTATTGGTCGCCGATAAATTTATTTCTTTTTAAAAGATGGTCATCTTCTTTCCACAAATACAAAATTCTTGTTCTCTCATCAGGAGAGCAAATTGTATCAAGTATATAGGAATAAGATTGGGAGTGGATTGCCTCTTGGTAGGTTTGAATAGCAAGGCAAAGATTTATCTCATTTGCTGTTATATAGGTTTGAAGATTTGGTAAATTTGCAGTTTGAATTGAATCAAGATAGGTCAAAAATGACAAAATCCTATCATAGGCCTTTTTTTCAGCCTTAGATAAATTTCTATAATCTTTTATATCTTGATTTAAATTGATTTCTTCAGGAATCCAAAAGTTATTCATAGCTTGACGATACCAATCACTTGTCCATGTATATTTTACATTGTTAAAATCATTAAGATTGGTTGTATTTCCATTTATAATCCTTCTTTTAGAAAGATCAATATCCCCATCTTCATTAAAAATTCCTCTTTTAGAAACTTCTTCCTTATATTTTTTTTCCATGTTTACTCCTTATTAAAATAAAAAATAAGCTCTTAAAAATAAAAGCTTTAACCATTAAAATTACAGGAAATTTAATTTTCTCTTTTACAAATATCAAGAGATCTATCCATGCTCTTCACTAACATTTCCTTTAGTCGAGATGGTTAAAAGCTTAATTTTAACTAAAATCATTCCTAATTCTTATTTACCCAATTTTTCCTATAAAATCTTAAATAATAATTGAAAGAAGCAAAGCTTCTTACAAAATCAGCCCGCGCAGCGGTCGGTTGCAGGGGGTTAATAAAGTAGGGGCTTGGGGATATAATTAGCTTGAAATTGTGCCAGTGGTACAATTTCAATAATTATACCGCGGACTTTATTCGTAGTTTTAATTTTAAATTGAATTTTGATTTAAGATTTTTTTAATTTTAAAAAGTAAGTTAGCGTGGTAAAAGGGGAGAATCGAAACTCCCCCTTTCTTCCCCCAAATCCGAAGTGATTAATTTTATATTAGTTTTATAATAAATTTATGACGCACATGAATCACAATCTTCTACTTCAAGTGATTTTCCTCTTACATAATATAGGGATTTTACTCCTGCTTCCCATGCTGTTAGGTAAATATTTAAAATCTGTCTCATTGTGTATTCTGTTGTTATATAAACATTTACTGATTGAGCTTGATCGATGTGTCTTTGTCTTATTCCGCATGCTCTCATTGAAATATTTTGATCAATATTGTAGGCATTTTCGTAAAGCCAGAAAGTTTTTGTATTTAGTCCTGGAGCAACTCTTGGTACTATTGCTCCCTTTTTTTCTTCTAGGAAATATTTGTTCATTATTGGGTCAACTCCTGCAGATGTTCCCGAAATTATTGAGGTTGATCCTGTTGGAGCTACTGCCAATAAATATCCATTTCTAAGTCCATTTTTGTGAACTTGATCTTTTAATTTTTCCCATCTTTCGCTTTCATATCCTCTTTGTGTGAAATAATCTCCATTATCCCAATCACTTCCCTCAAAACAAGAATATGATCCTTTTTCCTTGGCGATTTCATTTGATGCCTTGATTGCATAATAGTTTATATCTTCATAAACCTTGTCCACAAAATCAAGATGGGCATCTTCTTCTGACCATTTTATATCATTTTTTACCAACATGTGGTGGTAGCCGCTTGTTCCAAGTCCTATTGCCCTGTATTTTTTGTTGGTTACTTTTGCATAAGGAGTTGGGTAATAATTTAAATCTATTACATTATCCAAAGCTCTAACGATTGTTGAAACAACTTCTTCTAATTCTTCTTTGTCATTTACATCAATATTTCCAAGTGTAAGACTTGCTAAATTACATTCTACAAAATCTCCAGGCTTGGTTGTATTTACAATTACTGTTTCCCCATCAACAGTTTTAATCTCTTCGCTGACTGTCTCTGATGGGCTCATATTTTGGGCAATTTCTGTGCAAAGATTTGAGGAATAGATAATTCCCTTGTGCTTGTTTGGATTTGCCCTGTTTACTGCATCTCTGTTGAAAACAAAAGGTGTTCCTGTTTCTGTCCATGATTTTATCAAAAGTCTAATCAAATCTTTTATGGCAATTACTCTTTTTGAAATTTCCTTGTCATTTACAAGCTTATGATAAAATTCTTCAAATTCTTCCCCGTAGGTATCTTCGATTGATTTGCCATATTTTACCAAAACTTCGTGAGGATCAAACATATACCAATCGCCACCAATATTATCCCTACATTCTTTCCAGAATAAATCTGGAACACAAACTGCTGGGAAAATATCGTGGGCCTTCATCCTATCATCGCCATTATTTGTTCTTAGGGATAAAAATTCTGGTATATCCTTATGCCAAATATCCAAATAACAAGCAACTGCCCCTTGTCTAACTCCAAGTTGGTCAACGGCAACTGCAGTATCATTTGCAAGTTTTATCCATCTTATAACTCCACCTGCCACATTTCTAATTCCTCTAATATCAGAGCCTTGGGCCCTAACTTTTCCAAAATAAAGTCCCATTCCACCACCGTGTTTTGAAACTTGGGCGAAGTTTGTGATTGAACGGTAGATTCCTTTTAAGGTATCTGGAACTGTGTCTATGAAACATGAAGAAAGTTGGTTAAATGGCTTTCTCGCATTAGTCATTGTTGGAGTTGCCATAGTTGCCTTTAATTGTGACAAAATATCATATAATTTTTTGGCAAAAGAAACTTGATCTTTCTCTCCAATGGCAAGATGCATAGAAATTCCCATAAACATTTCTTGAACGCTTTCGATATATTCGCCCTCAAATGTTTTAATCAAATATCTTTTTGCAACTAAATCAAGACCTGAATAAGTAAATAATTTATTCCTATCTTCTTTTAAATATGCTCCCAATTCTTCCAAGTCCTTATTTGTGTAGGATTCTAAAATATATTTTCCATAAAGACCGGCTGATGTTAGGTATTGAACTTTTGACCTAAAATCAACAATTCCATATTTTTCTTCGCTAAGGCTAATTTTTAAATTAATCAAATGAATCATAAACCTTGCAGCAATAAATTCCCAATCAGGAGCTTCCTTACTTGTAAGCTCACTTGCAGCCTTGATAAGGGCGTTTAACAAGGCTTCCTTAGTCATATTTTTCTTGGTAAAGGATTCAAATTTTAAATACAAAGACTCGATTGGATATCTTTGATTGTCATACTCATCATTAATATCTTTGATTATAGAAAGAGTATATTCATCATCAATAAAAGCTTCAAAATCGGTTAGGACTTTCCTGTCCATATTGTGTTTTGCCCTATAAAGAATGTAGGATTTAACTTCCTTATAGTAATTATTTTCAATAAGCTCAAGCTCAACCAAATCTTGAATTTCTTCAACAGTAACTACATGGTCTTTTGGGTATCTTTCCTTGATTGTTTTTTCTATATTAAGAGAAATTCTATCCAAATTTTCATCGCTAATAACAGAATCAACAGACCTAAAAGATTTAAAGATTGCACGATTAATCTTCTCCCTTTCAAAGTCAACAACTTGACCATCTCTTTTTTTAACTTCCATATCCACCCCTAAATATTGTTATTTTTATATTTAATCCACTATATATAGTGGTAATTCCGAAATTTCTACCTAACAATCATATCACAAGATAGGAATTTTAAAAAGTATAAAGTACTTATAATTTTTGAAAATTTAAAAATACTTACAAAATAAATAATTTCTAATTATAATTATTAAATAATTTAAATTTAAAATTTCCCACAAAAAAAGATATATCTTGAAATTCAAAATATATCTTAAAATCTTTATTTAATTTTCAAAAAGATAATCTACCACATCATCTTTTATAACAACCGTATCAACTAACATATCTGCCAAAGATTGTTTGTTTGGGCTAAATCCTATAATTAGGTACAAAATTTTTATAAAATTTTGAATATATCTTGCGAAAACTTCTCTTACCAAACAATCAAAAAAACTAAGTTTTTCATCATTTAAAGAAATAACCCTAATTCCCATCGCCATTTTTCCTAAAGTTTGGCCGTTGTTCAAATAAGTTAAGATGAAAAAATATAACAAACAAATTCCTGTTTCAATCAACGGATTTATTTCTATATTCATAATTGTTAAATCCGTTTTTATTTGAAAAATTTTCATAATAATATTTGAAAAAGAATAGGCAACTATAGAGTCTATTGTAAAAGCCACAAGTCTTAGGAAAAAACCAGCATAGGCAAATTGAGGTATGGAGATTGTCTTTTGTGAATTCAAAGAGTTGTTTTCTATTGTTTCCATATTTTCCATAATTTCACCTATTTCCCATAATAATACATTGGTAGTGGAGATTCTTTTTCCATTAATTCTTTCAAAACACTAAGATCAGATGAAGAATTTTTTTCTACTAAATTTTGAGCTTTTGAAAATAATTTTTTTAATGAATAATCACTTCCTTCATATTCAAAAACTTCTGGATTATTTAATTTATAATCTTTTTTCATATCTTCAATTGCATCATCAAGATTTCCAATTTTATCTACAAGACCATTGTTTTTAGCTTGAGCACCATCATAAACCCTGCCGTCTGCAAGTTTTCTAACTTGATCTTCTTTCATAGATCTACCTTGAGATACAATTTTTATAAACCTATCAAATGACGAATTTATAAGGTCTTGGAAATATTTTTTTTGCTCATCAGTCATATCTTTTCCAAGAGAGCCTGCATCTTTCATCTTGCCTGTTGTGATATTTTGTTCTTTAATTCCATATTTTTCAAATAAACCTTGGAAAGATCTTGATGACATAATTACACCAATAGAACCAGTTAAGGTTTCATTTGAAGCATAAATTTTATCAGTTGGGGCAGAAATATAATATCCACCACTTGCAGCCATTGTCTTCATAACTGTAAATACAGGGATTTTTTTGTCAGTTTGAATTTCTTTTATCTTATTTGCAATTTGTTCAGAATTATAAACAGCTCCACCTGGAGAATTTACTTGCATAATTACGCCCTTAACAGAATCATCCTTGTATATATCATCAAGTTGCTCCATAAAAGAATCATAAACTTCTCCATCTCCGATTGCTCCCTCATAAGAAATAAGAGCAATTTTATTTTTCTTATCCCCATCTTCTACAATATTTTTATTTGCAGTAGCTGAAAAAGGATTAAATTGATTTAAATATTCATTTTTCAATTTATCTGCCTGTTTTTCAGATATTTTATCGCTCCTATTTGATACAATAGAAGATGCTACAAACAAAAGTAGAGCAATAGCCACAGCTATCCATCTTTTGCCATTGTTTTTTTTCATATTAACTCCTTTAATTTTATATTTTATAATAACACTATATTATTCTAAATTTAAAGAATCAAGGATAAGAAAATAAGTTTTGATTTTTTTTAACAATTGAGTACAATGAAAAGGCAAGACAATTATCGTTGACACTAAGAGAAATTGTTTTTGTATAGTCTCTTAATTGAGACTATTTACATAAAGGATTTTTACCAAAAATCAAAAGGTAAAAGTCCATTTTTTTGTATGTTTTTAAAACTTATCTACAAATTCTTCCTCGTGTTCTTTTGCAAATGCTGTAACCTTTCTAATTTCTCTAATAAAAAACATCCCCTCATATTCCTTAGGACAGATAGAAATATTTTGAATAATATTTTTACCCTCTACTAGCATAAGTAAAATCTAGTTTAAATTTTCTAGTTATTTTGAAAAACATGTTATCTATACCTAAATAACAGGCAAAGAAATTCGGCAATTTTTAAACCTGTAAGAAAATTTCTCCCTCTACTAGACCTATGACAAAAGCAATAGTATTGATTAGTTATTTAGAAGATTTAATTCTATTAATTATAAAAATACGAAAATAAATCTGTCTTAAGAAATATGTAAAGATTAAGTTTTAGAACGCGGTATAATATTACAGAAATACTTGCTAGAATTTGTAAGTATTTTAAATGTGATATATCCGAAATATTGGAGTATAGAATTGAAAATACTAATGATTGAAGATGACAGCACAATTGCCTTTGCTGTTAAAACTTACTTAAACAAACATAATATTGAAACTATTATTTATAACAATCTTTCTCTGACAGAAAATCTTAATTTTAATAATTTTAATTTAATTCTACTTGATGCCAATCTTCCAGATGGATCAGGCTTTAATTTTTTAAAGTGGCTGAGGGGATTTTCTGACCTTCCTGTAATAATGCTTACTGTAAAAGACGAAGATGAGTATGTAATAAAAGGTCTTTCTCAAGGAGCAGATGATTATATTACAAAACCTTTTTCTCTCCCTGTCCTAAAGGCGAGAATAGATAATGTATTTAGCAGAAAAATAAAGAAGGTTGACGAACTGACTTTTGAAAATTTATCTTTAGATCTAATTTCAAAGCAAGCTTTGCTAGATGGAAAAGATTTAGACCTTAACTTAAAAGAGTTTACTATATTGGAAATGCTTTTAGAAAATCAAAATATAAATCTACTAAGAGAGCGAATTTTAGATTATGTTTGGGGTTATGATTTTTATGAAGTAAATGACAATACCCTAACTGTCACCATAAAAAGACTCAGATCTAAACTTGGAGATTATGGTAGCCATATAAAAACTCTTAGAGGAATAGGATATAGGTGGGACAATGAATAAAAACAAAAATATTTTACTTGTCTTAATTTTAAATTTGATATTGTCTTTGTTTGTAATTTATCTCAATCCAAGATTTGATATTCTAACTCTTATAGGTTTTTTACTTATAAATATAATTCTGTTTATAGCTATTTCAAAAATTGAAAAGAAAAAAGAAAAAGTTCTTGAGGATAAGATTAATAATATATTTAAATTACTACATTCACTTGATATAGACTCAGATAATTACGAAATTATAGACGATGAATTCGGCAAACTCAGAGATGAGATTATTAAAATTATTATAGAAAATAAGAGAATAGCTGAAAATGCAGAGAAAAATAAGGAAACTTTAAGAGAATATACTGAAGACATTGCTCATCAAATAAAAACTCCGTTGACGGGATCACTATTATTGTTAGACCTATTAGAAGACGAAAATGACAAGTTTTCCGAAGAATATATAGAAAGACTTAGAGATAATTTGCTTAGACTCCACAACTTATCTGACATTTTATTAAAGCTTGCAGCTCTTGATTCAGGTACAATAGAAATGGCAAAAGACAGAATATCTGCTCAAGAATTAATTGAATATATCATGCAAAAGCTAAAAGATTATTTTATAAAAGATAATATTGAAATTCCTCTTTATGGAGAAGATTTTGATATCTTATGTGATAAGAAATGGACTTATGAAGCATTATTTAATGTGATGAAAAATGGTCTAGAAGCAACAAAAGATAGACATATTGAAATTCACTTAAAAGAAACGAATTTATATAAGAGTATTTTTGTGGAAGATTTTTCTAAAGGTTTAGATAAACAAATGTTAGAAAAAGTTTTTAGGCGTTTTTATAAGGCGGATCCAAATTCAAAAGGCTATGGTATTGGACTTCCAATGGCAAAATCAGTAATGGAAAGACAAAATGGTGAGCTTTTATATCATAAGGGGAAAAAATCAAATGCCTTTGAACTAAGATTTTATAATTAAATTTTAAGACTGTGTCTAAAATAAGACACAGTTTTTTTCTAGTCACTTTTCAGTCACTTAAGTCTAATATTATATAGACAAGTTAAGGAGGATACATTATGAATATAGTAAAAACAGTTGATTTAACAAAAACATATAAGGGCGGAGTAGAAGTAAATGCCCTTTCAAATGTAAACTTTGAATTAGAAAAAGGAGACCTAGTTGCCATTATAGGAGACAGTGGATCCGGCAAATCTACACTACTTCATTTACTTGCAGGAGTAGATACACCAACAAGTGGGGATATTTTTATTCAAGATAAAAATATTACCAAGTTTAACAAAGATGAGATGACAGTATTTCGCAGAAGGAATATAGGCGTAGTATATCAATTTTTTAATTTGATTCCAAACATCAACGTTCGAAAAAATATTTTACTTCCTCTTTTATTGGACAATAAAAAAGTAGATGAAGAATATTTAAAGGAAATTTTATCAATACTAGGAATAGAAGGAAAGCTTGATAGGTATCCAAAACAATTATCTGGTGGAGAGCAACAAAGAGTCGCTATTGCTAGAAGTCTTATTACAAGACCTGCCATTATCCTAGCAGATGAGCCTACAGGAAATCTTGATAGGAAAAACTCAGAAGAAATCACAGGACTTTTCAGACTTGTAAATAAAAGATTAAATTCTACAATAATGATAATAACTCATGATGAAAAAGTAGCAAATTCTTGTGACAAGGTTTATAGAATGGTAGATGGTAGGTTAAATTTCTTAGGAGATGGAACTTATGAAAATTATTAATGACCTAGCTGATGGAGATGTAAAAAATAATAAGAAAGACAGTTTTGCTATTAAAATATCAATATTTTTAGCAGTTATTCTACTAGGAACTGTAATTTTTATCTTTAATGCAATGAGAACCGAACAGTATAATTATGTTAAAAAAAATGTTGGAGACTACCACGTGTCAATCTCTGAAATTGACGAGAAACTTTATGATAAATTAATAAATAATGAGGATATAGAAAAGATTTCTTTTAATAAATTCATAAAGACAGATCTAAATGCAATTATATATGAATTTGGAGATCCTTCTAGTCTTATAGATTTTGATATTAAAGAGGGAAGAAAACCAAATAATGCAAACGAGATTTTAGTTCCAGAGAAATTTTTAATAAAAAGTAAAGAATACGATTTGGGTTCTGAAATAACTGTTCGTGATAAAACTTATAAAGTGGTTGGAATTTATGATGATTATTCTAAATCATTTGAAGAATCTATGCTTATAGGCTTGATTGAAAGTGATGATCAGAAGGGTTTATTTGAAAAAAATAATGGAATAGAAGCTCAAATTTGGTATAAAAATATAAGGGATACTTATACAAAAACTAGAGAAATTTTGTCAGAAATGAATATTGACGAGAACCATGCCCTAGATATTGGGAGAGTTTTTTATAACAAAGATATTTTGGAGTATAAAATGGTCTATCCAAAAGGAATCATTCCACCAAAAAGTGTTGTATACTTAGCCATAGAAAAATATGGAGCAGGCTTCTTACTTTGCCTACTTTTTGCTTTTATCATTTATGGTTCTTTTAATGTCTGGAACAATAGGGATTTAAAGAAAATTGCCCTATTAAAAAGCACAGGTATGACAGATAAGCAGGTCAAAAAAATGATTCGAAAGAAAGCTTTTAAACTTTCAACATTACCAATAGCCTTGGGTACAATTTTATCTTTGGTATTTGCAAATCTTTTATTATATTTGATGTGGCTTAATAATTCGGTATCCTATAAAAATATGTCTGAGATATTGGGAGAAACTTTAAAATCTCCAGGTTTTTATTTCGTCTATCCAAACCCTATTTCTATAATAATGATTATATTATTGTCGATCCTAACAGTTTATTTATCTGCGATAATTCCTGCTAGGAAAAGTGCAAAAATAAAAATTATAGAAGGTTTAAATGGGATTACAGAAAAAAACATTAAATTGGGTAAGTCAAAAATAAATGGACCTATAGAAAAGACTTTAGCAAAAGATTATTACAGGTCATATCGATCAACCTATCGAATTATTGTAATTTCCATGGCACTTTCTGCCTTTGTACTGACTACAGTTTTAGTTAGCCAGTCCTATAGAGCTTTGAACGAAAAATATAACTCTTATAAAAGTCCTTACAATTTTAATTCAAGTATCTACACTGATAAGAGTTTAGATGAAAACTTATTAGCTGATTTAGAAAAAGTTGAAGGAGCAAAAGACCTTCATTTATATCAAAGAAATAACACAAAATTTTATGTTGACGAAAATAAAAATTTTATTTCTAAAGACTTAAAAGATTCTTTAGCTAGTGGAAAAATAGAAAATGATAGACTATACACAAGTATATATGCTTTAACAGATGAAGATTTTGAAGAGCTTTTAAAAGAAAATAACATCTCTCATGCATCTTATTTATTGCTTAATAAGATAAGAAAAGATAATAGAACGCCTTACGCTTTTAGCGATTATATAAAAATTTCTGACAAGGAATCTGGAGATATTTCTTTAAAATATAATGCAGAAGGAAAGCCAATAAATTTAAAAATAGATGCAAGTATAGAAGAGATACCTTATGATTTAGAAGCCTATAATAACAATGAAATACCCATCTACACAAGCGCAAGTAATATGAGAAAATTTATTGATGAATATGGAATAGCTGAAGGCGACCCAGTCTATTATTACTTTGTAAAAATTAAAGCTGATAATAATAAAGAAAAAGTATTTGAAGATGCAGAAAAAGTGATTTCTAATTATGTACCAAAGTCTGACCATGGAACAGCTACAGAAATTTTAAGAGAAGCAGCAAGTAAAGAACAAACAAGGAATGAAAGACTTTTAAACCTAGCTATCCAAATCATTCTTATAACAATTGCTCTTTCCAATGCCTATAATAGTTTTAAAGGAAACCTTAGAGCAAGAGCCAATGATTTTAAACTTCTATCAACAGCAGGTATGACAGAAAAACAAATGGAAAAGATGGTCTTTGAAGAAGGAAAAATATTGTTTAAAAATATTTTCTTAGCCTATATCTTTATGTTTATTATGGGAATTACACTTAGAGCCTATAGGAGCAACTATGAATTAGGATTTGCGATAAAAGGTCTGATAACAAATATAAATTATATCCCTATTATAATCGTATTTGTATTTATGAGTGCAGGGGTTTTACTTGCAATAAAAAGTGGTCTTAAAACAATAAACGAAAACTCAGATAATACTTTTAAGAGTATATAAGAAAAAAAAGGCTGTGAGCATTAAACTCACAGCCTTTTATCTTGCCACCTAAAGACTCTCTAAATCAGTTTTTCTAAAATCCATAATTTAATTCCCCTAAGGCAAGATTATTTTTTTATTTAATTAAAATTTAAAATCTATACTATCTACTATGTCTTCTCCGTCTATATATTTTTTATCTATTCCAAATAAATATGTTAGTATAAATCCTCCAACATATCCACCGATAAGTCCAAATATATATCCTAGGGCTTTTCCATTATAGATTAATGGGATTAGGGCAAGTCCACTTGGTCCAACTGCTGTTGCTCCAATTGATCCTATTGCACCAATTATTGCTCCTCCTACTCCTCCGCCAAGACACGCTGTTATAAATGCTTTTCCCATTGGTAGAGTTAGGGCATAAATTAATGGTTCTCCAATTCCTAAAATTCCTACTGGCAATCCACCTTTTGCTATTTCTGTTAATCTTTTATTTTTTCTACATTTTACAAGTATTGCTATTGCAGCTCCAACTTGTCCTGCTCCTGCCATGGCAAGAATTGGCAATAAATATGTTGCGCCTTGTTGTTCAATCATTGCAATATGGATTGGTGTTAAAATTTGATGTAGTCCTAGCATTACCATTGGTAAAAATACTGCGCCAAGAATAAATCCTGCAACTGCTCCGCCTAATTCTATTACAGAATTAATTATTCCTATAAGTCCATTTGATATTAATCCTGCTATTGGCATTATTATAAATATTGTCAAAATTCCTGTAATTAATAAGGATATTGTTGGAACAATAATTATATCTAGTGAATCTGGAATTACATTGTGAAGGGCATTTTCA
Source organism: Anaerococcus sp. HMSC075B03 (assembly GCF_001815585.1). Classification (NCBI taxonomy): domain Bacteria; kingdom Bacillati; phylum Bacillota; class Tissierellia; order Tissierellales; family Peptoniphilaceae; genus Anaerococcus; species Anaerococcus sp. HMSC075B03. Next base: position 49,456 of record NZ_KV821186.1, on the reverse strand, counting down.
ATTTTTACAAGTATAAATACTGCAAGAATTACTCCAATTACTCCACCTTGTCCTGGTAGTAGGGCTGAATCTAAAAACATATTTTTTAATGGCTCGTCTGGATTCATTGCTGAAAGATATACCATTCCTCCAATTACTCCACCCAAGCCTTCGTTTCCTTTAAAGACTCTTGCTGCATTTATTCCTATAAATATATTCAAATATCCATAAAGTCCGGTTTTTATTATATTTAAAACTTGAAGTACTGCTCCAAAATTTTCTTGTGAAAGTGAACCTGCTGTTATCATGTTTTGCATAACAGAGGCAATACCACCTATTAGTCCTGCTCCTACAAAAGCTGGTATTAATGGAACGAAAATTGATGCTATTGTTGCTGAAAATGATTTGAATTTTGATTTATTTTGTTTTTCTTTTACTTTTGCTTTATTTTCTCTAGTTCTTTTTTCTATATCGCTTTCAATTTCTTCAGAAAATTTTGCATTTGCCATATTTGACATTTCTTTTGCTATTTTTTCACTTTTGCCAGGGCCTGTTACTATTTGAATTTGTTCGCCTTTTAAAACTCCCAAAACTCCATCAATTTTTTCAATTTCTTTGAAATTTACCTTGCTTTCATCTACAACTTTTACCCTTACTCTTGTCATACAATTTATAACTTCTGTTATATTATCTTTTCCACCAAAATTTTTTATAAGGTCTGTGGCGATTTTTTTGTTATCTTGTTTCATTGTATTCCCTTTCTTAAAAATCCTTCGTTTTCTTCCAACAACTCAAGTGCTTCTTTTTTGCTAATTGATTTTTTTTCCATTAAAATTGCACATTTTACCCTGCCATCTGCATCATCTAGTAATTTTTCTGCATGATTTTTATCGATATTGCAAATATCTTCAATCATTTTTAAAGCCCTATTTTTTAATTTCTCATTTGATACCCTAAGATCAACCATAAGATTATCGTAAACTTTTCCAATTCTTACCATTGAAGTTGTTGAAATCATATTCAAAACCATTTTTGTTGCAGTCCCTGCTTTCATTCTAGTAGAACCTGTCAAAACTTCGCTTCCTGTGTCTATTTCTATTGGATAATCTGCAAATTCCGAAATTTCAGAACCTATGTTGCAAGTTATAGAACCTGTTTTTGCTCCAAGTTTTTTTGCATATTTTAATGCTCCAATAACATAAGGTGTTCTTCCACTGCTTGCTATTCCTACAAGCAAATCGTCTTTTGTAAATCCATGGTCTAGCAAATCTTTTTTTGCCAAATTTTCATCATCTTCTGCATTTTCAATTGGATTTCTTAGTGCCTTATCTCCTCCTGCAATAATTCCTTTTATCATATTTTTATCTACGGAAAAAGTTGGAAATGCTTCAGACGCATCCAAAACTCCAAGTCTTCCGCTAGTTCCTGCGCCAATATAATATAAATGACCGCCCTTTTTAAATACATCTACAATAGCATCTGTTAATTTTTCAATATCTGGGATTTTTTCGCCAACTTTTTTAGCTATTGTCATGTCTTCATTATTAATTATTTTTAAAATTTCTAGAGTTGACTTGGTGTCCAAGCCCTTGCTCTTGTTATTTCTTGATTCTGTTGATGACAAGTCTATCACTTCCTCCTATCAAATCTAATATTCCTAGATGAGACTTATCTACATGTCCAATAATATTTCTCATCTTATCTTCTCCTATATCTTTTCTAATTATTTCAAGCTCTCCAGAATATCTTTTGGCATTTTTATTTAAAATTACTAAATCGCCCTTTTTTATTTCTCTATCATCGATTTTTTCAATCAATTTATAGGACCTTTTATTTCTAATCAAAAAATCACTTAAATCTTCTCTAACTTCAAAATTTTTCAAATCTTTATAATCATCTTCCAAAAAAACATCTAAATTTATTAGCTTATTTTTCTCATAATCTTCTATATATTTTTTATTTTTTTGAGAAATCCCTTCAGATAATAAAAGATTTTTTATTTTATACTTTCTTCTAAGTTTCAAATAAGAATAATAAGGATTTTCCCACCTATCTTCTTCCAAAGTAGGAAGACTTTCATACATAGGTCCTCTAAAATTTTTATCTCCTTGAAAAAAGGCAAAAATATCAATGCCAAATGCTTTTAACATTTGATTTTTTTTAATAAATTCTTCACTTCCAAGTCCTGAATAAGAAAGAGGATAATAATTATGCCAAGCACTAACGTTTGAAAAATTTGAATTTTTTTCTTTCAAATCCATTAGGTTACTATAATCTATGGTCGATGCATTTATAGCCAATTTATTTTTTTTAGATAATTTTGCTATAAGTTCATTATTAAATCCAAAATCTAGCCTTATTATTATGTTTAAATCTAAAAGTTTGGGAAATTTTTCCAAAACTTCTCCATTTAAATCTACACAAACTTTAGTCTTAGAATTTTTTAACCTATTCAAAAGCCACAATAATTTATTCATATTCTCATCTTCCAGAGGATAGTGCATAGATGTAAACAAAAAATCATAATCTTTAAATTCTTCTAGCTTTTTTATAATTTCATCTTTATTTTGATTGAGATACAAACTAAAACCTAACATAAATAATTCCTTTTTCTCCTAGAAAAGCTTTTCACATTTACATTATAAAACACTTGAAATAAAATTTCAAGTGTTTCTTTATATTTTTAAAATTAAATTTTAAGTTTGTCTGTAAATTCTTTGGTTACTTTTAAATTATCAACTACATAATCATAGTTCAATCCTATATAAGAAAAATATAAAATATCCGTTATGATTAAAGATGAAAATCTCGACGCAATCGCTCCATACCTAATTTCTTTTTCACTTGATGGAATTTTTATAAAAACGTCAGAATCTTTTGCAAGTTTTGAATTTTCATTTTTACTTATACTTATAAGAGATGCTCCCTTAATTTTTGCATAATTAAATGATTCCATGACTTCTTTTGTTTTTGCCCCATAAGTTATAGCGATTAAAAGATCATTTTTTCCTATATGAGAAATTCTTGAAAGATTTGTATGGGCGTCTTTTTCATAATACACATCTGCCCCTGCCCTTAATAATTTATAATAAAAATCTTCGCATATAAGTCCAGAACCTGCCACTCCTGAAAGATAAATTTTTTTAGCCTTATTTAAAATTTGGCACGCCTTTTCAATTTTTTCTTCATCTATTAATGCATAAGTTTTTTCTATTGTTTTTTGTATATTTGCCTTAGACTTATTTATTATATCCTTTGTTTTGTCAGATTTTTTTATTTCATCTTCTATAAAATCACTTTCTTCTTCAAAGGCTTTTGCAATTGATATTTTCATATCCACAAAGGAATTATAACCGATTTTTTTTACAAATCTTGTAACAGCAGCCTGAGATGATTTTGTGTTTTTTGCAAGGTCAATGCTCGATTGTTTTATTATCAAATCCTTGTTGTTTAATATATAAGATGCAATATTTTTATCTGTCTGAGTAAAACTATCTTTTTTATCTTCAATTCTAATTATATATTCCATATAAACCTCAAAACTCCAAAAAATTTAATTTGAAGTTAATTTTTATTTTCTATTTTTAATCTTTTTCCCTTAAAACAAAAAGAGCCACTAAGGCTCTTTTATTATTCATCTTCTTGATTTGATTGTTCACTTGAGCCTAAGGCTATTGTATCATCTAAATCTTTATCTGAAGATTTTTCTTCATTTTCTTTCAAAGTTTCTTCTAATTCCTTTTTCAAATCTTCATTTGAAATTTCGCTAGAATTTTCTTTTTTGTCATCTGATGTTTTTATTTCATCTTCGATTGCTTTTTCTTCTAATTTATTTTCATTTGAAGGTTCTTCTTTAGGATTTTCTTTATTTTCTACAGGTTTTTTATTTAATATTTCCATAAATTGCTCGCCTGTAATTGTTTCTTCTTTTAAAAGGAAGTCTGAAATTTCATGAAGTTTTTCTAAATTATCTTTTAAAATTTCTATAGCTCTCATGTGAGCTTGCGCAATAATTTTTCCTACCTTTTGGTCAATTTTATCTCCTGTTCCATTTGAAACTATCATTGATCTTTGACCGCCAAGGTATCTTCCTTGGATTTGTTCAAGTTGCATAAAGTCAAAGTCATCATCCATACCATAAATTGTTACCATATTTCTTGCTATGGCTGTGGCTTTTTCTATGTCGTTGCTTGCTCCAGTGGTTTTTGCATTAAATATTAATTCTTCTGCACTTCTTCCACCTGCCAAGGTTACTATTTCATCAAATAGCTCTTGTTTTGTCATTATAAATTTCTCATCTTTGTCGACAGTCATTGTATAACCCAAAGCTCCACCAGTTCTTGGTACAATTGTAATTTTGGTTACTGGAGTTTTTTGTGTTTGAATTGCTGCAACAAGAGCATGTCCTACTTCGTGGTAAGCGATAATTTTCTTTTGATCATCTGAAATAACTGCATTTTTCTTTTGGGCACCAGCTATAACTGTTTCGATTGATTCTTCAAGGTCTGTTTGAGTTAGTTTTTTACGTCCTTCTCTAACAGCTCTCAAAGCTCCTTCGTTTACAATATTTGCAAGGTCAGCTCCGCTTGTTCCTGCAGTTCTTTTTGCTATTTCTTCATAATCAATTTCATCTTCACGCTTAATTTTTTTGGCATGAACTTTTAATATATCTTCACGGCCTTTTAGGTCTGGAAGTTCTACTTGAACCCTTCTATCAAAACGTCCTGGTCTTGTTAGGGCTGGATCTAGAATTTCTGGTCTGTTGGTTGCAGATAATAAAACTACTCCCTCTGTCGCATCAAATCCGTCCATTTCATTTAGCAATTGGTTAAGTGTTTGCTCACGTTCGTCATTTCCAGAATATCCTGAAACATCACGCTTTTTACCAATGGCATCTATCTCGTCGATAAATACTATACAAGGAGCTTTTTCCTTTGCTTGTTTGAAAAGATCACGAACCTTGCTAGCACCCATTCCTACAAACATTTCTACAAATTCAGAACCTGAAATTGAGAAAAATGGAACATTTGCCTCTCCTGCAACTGCTTTTGCAAGAAGAGTCTTACCAGTTCCTGGAGGGCCTACAAGAAGTACTCCTTTTGGTAAAACTGCACCAATTTCCTTATATTTTTGTGGTCCATGCAAGAAATCTACTACTTCGTTTAAACTATCTTTCGCTTCTTCTTGACCTGCTACATCTGCAAAGGTCTTGCCGGTTTTATTTTCCATATAAATTTTGGCGTTTGATTTACCAAAATTCATAAAGTCTCCGCCGCCACGGCCTCCCATAGTCTTTGATAAAGACCTATTTGCCATATAAAATATTAAAAGTAAAAACAACAATGGCAAAATACTTGTAACAAACAAGGTAAGCCATGGGCTCATCTTTGTTTCAACTTCCTTAGTAAAGGTCAAGTTTTTGTGTTTTTTGCTAGCCTCAAGAAGTCTTTCAGTAAGGTCAGTATCAGGCCACAAGCCTGTGATGAATTTTTGCTTATCTCCATCAACTACCGCTGTGAAAGTGTAATTATAATCATCTTTTGTAACTTCTCTAACTTGTCCATTATCAATCATTGACACAAATTGAGAATAAGTTATCTCTTTTGGTTTTCCCTCAGCCCTAATTGGTTGCAAAATTTGTTGAATAACCAAAAAGGCCACAATGGCAATAATCCAATAATAGACTAGAGGCCTTTTGCCCTTTTTAAATGATGGCATCTATAAACCACTCCTAACAATGTAATCGTCTAATAAATTATCTAGTGAATCTAATTCATTAATTATTGTTTTTAAATTAGAATTTATACTTTTTTCGTCTTCTTTAGGTCTAATTTTATCAAAATATTTGCTTACCTTTTCAGCAGCATCAAAACCCTTTTGTGTTAATTTCACATTAACAACTCTTTCATCTTCATCAGATCTATTTCTATCAACAAATCCTTGTTTTTCCAATTTTTTGCAAATATTAGAAATATTTCCACCATTTACTCCAATTGATTTACCAAGATTTCCTATAGAAACTGATTCATCAGATGCTGATAGAGTCATAATCATTTTAAGTTGAAGAGTTGTAACGCCCATTTCTTGAGCTGTTTCTTGTAAAAGCAAATCTATCTTATGTGATATTTCCCTAATCATTGAAAATATAGAGTTATTAAATTCAAAAAATTCTATGTGTTTTCTTGTCATATAAACCTCCTTACAATTTATAGACTGTAATCTAGAATAGAATAATCTACTTAAATATTATTCTACATATAATACGACAATTTTCAAGTAAAAAGAAAGAATATTTTTGATAATTAATTTTAATTATGTATTAATTATGTTTTTTACAATTTTTATATTATTAGAGCTAACATTATGATAAATTTTTTTGAAATTTAAAAAAATCTCCAAGCATAAAAAAATAAATTATAAATGGATTTTTTTAAAAAATTCTTTAAGCAAAAAAATAATACCACACTTCATTGCATGACATTAATTGTTTCACGTGAAACATTTTATTTATTTTTACTTATATAACTTGCCGCATTTAATCCAGCAATTTGTCCTTGGCCTACCGCCTTATTTATTTGATAAGGTGTGCCGACTATATCTCCACAGGCAAATAGACCTTTTATATTTGTTTTCATATCTAAGTCTACTTTTATATGGCTATTTTCAATTTTCACTGATGGTACAAGACTTTTTGGTTTTGAAGAATTTTTTATTACAAAAAATCCATCAGCCTTCAATTCTTCCCCATCTTCTAATATAAGACTTTCGGCCTTCAAAGCTCCTTGAAATTTTTTTGGCTTTTTGTTTATAATTTTAATTCCATCCTCAAGTTCTATAGGTTTTTTACTAGGGTTTACAAAAATTGTTTGGCTTGCCATTTTATTTATAAAATTTGCTTCTTCAATAGCTTCTTCATTATATCCAACCAAGACTACTTTTTTTCCTTTATATAGGCTGGCATCACAAGTTGCACAATAAGAAATTCCTTTGGCAAAAAATTCATCTTCTCCTTCAATGCTTTTTCCCATATCAATTCCTGTTGCAATTATGCAAGCTTTTGATGTGAGCATTTTTTCGCCCAAATCTATTGAAAAATATTCTCCCATGGCATAAACTGCCTTTATTTTCCTACCCAATATCTTAACAGGATAATTTTTTATATGATGTATAAAATTATTGTATAAGTCCAAGCCTTTTATATCACTAAATCCCAAATAATTTTTTATTGAGGGACTTTTTTCCAAGGCTTTTGATTTTTTTCCAATAATTAGAACTTTTTTTCCTCTTATACTAGCATTTAGACCTGCAGAAATTCCTGCAGGCCCAAATCCTATTATTATTAAATCATAATCCATTATTTAAGTTTTTCTATTTCTTCAAGTATTACTTCTTTAGCTTGAAAACCTACTAGAGTATTTTTTAAAACTCCACCTTTAAATAACATCATTGATGGAACTGCATTTACATTATATCTTCCTGCAAGGTCTGGATTTTCATCTACGTCTACTGAATATATTTCAAAATCAACTTCGCCTTCCATTTCTTCAAGAACTGGTTTTTGCATTTTGCAAGGTCCACACCAAGTGGCTGAAAAATCTACTAAAACTATTCCTTCGTTTTCTAAAACGTGTGTATCAAATTCACTTGTATTTATTTCTTTCATAATATCCTCCATTTTTTCTCTTTAAATTATACCGTCTTAATTTTGCTCAACAAGCCCGCGCACATCTGTGACAGGAAGTGAAAATAAAATCCCCTTCGAATTTTCATCCAAATTCATTGCATCATAAATTGCTGATTTTACTTTCTCTGAAATTTCCTTCTTTATAAGCATTATGACAATATCTTTTTCAGGCTCTATAGTCATATTTAAAAACACAGATTTTTTTTGAATTCCAGATCCTCTGCCATGAACAACAGTTGCGCCTTTTGCTCCTTCTTTTTGGGATATTTCTATAACTTTATCTGCATTTTCCTTATTAACTATCACATACAAAGCTTCATATTCCATATCTATTTCTCCTTTGTAATCTACTGGTGTCGTAAACATTATAGATGTGTTTTTCTTATCAAATTTATCTTTTATTTGGTCTAATAAATCATTTACCAAATCATCATTTACAAGTGCTGAAACTATTTCTTTTTTTTCCTTATCAATTTCTAAAACTTCAAGAATATGTGCATTGGCAGATCCTTCTGCCAAAAGGCAAGATATTGACTTAGCACCTTTTTCTTTTAATTGGTTCATAATTTTTGACCCTTTTGATCTTGGTGTTATTATTCTTAAATATTTCATTATCCTTCTATGGCCTCCTTATAAAAAGATCCCATTATCATAATTGTAATCACTGGCATTAAAGCTACAAAGGCGATCACTCCAAATCCACCATCAATATTTCCTGCAACTCCTTGACAAAAACCTAATATAAAAGTCGCAGTCATTGGCCCCGACGCAACTGCCCCCGAATCAAAAGCAATTCCTACAAAAAGTTGGGAAACATTTCTTGATAAAATTAGAGCTATTAAAAATCCTGGAACAATTATCATCCATAATTTAAAGCCTTCTATTTTTATTCTAAGCATAGCAAGCATAACTGCAAAAGCAACTCCAACAGAAAGAGCTTTCATTATTGAAGATTTGTGGATTGAACCTCCTGTAACTTCTTCGACTTGTTCTGCCAAAACAAAAACAGCAGGCTCTGCCAAAACTACCAATAGGCCCAAAATAAATCCAATGATAGGTACAAATCTAAAATCAGAGTAATTCTCCCCCATAAGTCTTGCAAGTTCCATAAATCCACCTTCTACACTTGTCAAAAATATAATCAGTCCTAGGTAAGTGTAAATCAAACCAAGATTTATTGATTTTTTATTTTTAATTTTAAAAACTAGCTTATCCATTATAAAAAACACCAAAGTTATTGGCAAAATTGCAAAACTTGCCGATTTAAATCCTGAAATCAAAGCTAGTTGATGAGCTTGTTCTTCTAGCAAAATATTTTTTGAATTTATAGACATAGTCATCAAAAGTCCCGCAAGAATTGGTCCTGTTGATGCGATTCCTACAAGGCCAAAGGAATTTTCTTCTCCCTTTTTTTCTCCCTTTAATTTACTTACTCCAAGACCTAGAGCAATAATAAATGGAGTTGTCATTGCACCTGTAGTTGCTCCCGATGCATCAAAAGCTATGGCATGGCCCAAATCATTTACTATAAACATTAGAATAAAAATCACACCATAAATTATAAACATAAGTGTTGAAAGTTTTATTTCTTTAAATATCCTAAAAAGACCAAGAGAAATCATAAAGCCAACCCCAATTGAAATTATGGCTACTATTAATAAGGAAGAAAGACCAATAGCACTTCTTACTTGATTTGCTAAAATTAAAAGATCTGGTTCTGCAATTGAAATTATAAATCCTATAAAAATTCCAAAAATAATAACTTTAATTATTTTTTCAGATTTTGCAATAAAATCTCCCATATATGTTCCAATTTTTGAAATTGATAGATTAACTCCAGTAAGAAAAATAGAAAGACCAAAAATTATCCCAATACATCCTATTAAAAATTTTATAATAATTTTGTTTTCTACTGGTCTAAATAAATTTAAAATTAAAACTAAAACTGCTATGGGAACAACAGCTTTGGAATTTTGTTTTATTTCTTCTCTAAATATTATCATCACCTCTTTTTGTTTTATTATTTTTATATTTCATATATTAATTTTTTGTATAACAAAAGAGGCAATCTAGCGACTGTCTCTTTTGAAATTTTTATTAATCTCTAACTTGATTTGCTGTTAGTATTGTTAATTTATATACGTCTTCTTCGTTACATCCTCTTGAAAGGTCGTTAACTGGTTTGTTTAATCCTTGAAGTATTGGGCCTAAAGCTTCGTATCCACCAAGTCTTTGTCCAATTTTATATCCAATATTTGCAGCTTGTAGGTCTGGGAAAATAAATACTTTTGCTCTTCCTGCCACATCTGAATTAGGAATTTTCTTTCTTGCAACTTGTGGTGAAATTGCTGCATCAAATTGCATTTCTCCATCAACTTTAAGATTTGGATCCATTTCTTTTGCAAGTTTTGTAGCTTCTTCTACTTTTCTTGCGAGTTCGTGTTTTGCAGATCCTTTTGTTGAAAATGATAACATAGCAACTATTGGTTCAATTCCAAATTCTTCTGCTGTTTTTGCTGCTTCAACTGCAACTTCTGCAAGTTCGTTTGATTGAAGAGTAATATTTATTGCTGTATCTGCAAATAATAATTTTTCTCCATTAGGTCCAAGCATAATCATAACACCGGATACTCTATTTACACCTTTTCTAGTTTTGATAAGTTGTAGGGCTGGTCTTACAGTATCTCCAGTTGGATTTGATGCTCCTGAAACCATTCCATCCGCTTTTCCAGTTTGAACTAGCATTGTGCCAAAGTAATTGTTATCTTTCTTTAGTATATATTCACCATCTTCTCTGGTGTTTTTTCCTTTTCTAAGTTCAACGTATTTATCTACTAATTCATCAAGTAGTTCGCTTTCTCTAGGGTTTATTATTTGAATATCTCCTAATTTTACCCCTTCTTCTTCTGCTACTTTTTGAATTTCTTCTTTATCTCCTAAAAGTATTGGTACTATAAGACCATCATTTTGATGTCTAATAGCTGCTCTTAATACTCTTGAGTCATTGCCTTCTGGAAATACTATTTTGCGATTTTTGCCCCTAATATTTTCAGTAGCAAGTTCCATAACTCCATCGTTTGCCATAATTACCTCCTAATCATAAATCGATTTTAGCATTAATATTATACCCCAATAATTTTAATTATCTTCTATAATTTTGATTTTTCTAAAGATTCCTTTTCCCTTTCGGAAAGCTCTATGTCACACTCTCCATTTGTAATCTCTTTTAAGTAAGTATTTGAGCCATCTTGTGAATATAAATTTGTAAGAATTATTCCATTGTGATATGAATCTAGGAGAGTTAATGAAAACGAATTTTTTCCTCTTTGGCTATCAAAAGCATCATAATGAACAACTGCCATTTTGCTAACAGCTCCCATTGTAGTATTTTTTGTATCTGATGATCTTTGGTCAAGAGATTTTATTTCCCTATTTGATTGTTCGATTTGGTCATTTAATTGCAAAATTAATTCTTCAAGATTTACATCAGGATTTTTGCCCCTAAGTAGATGATCGTATCTTCTTTTTTGTCTTTTTAGTTTGTTATTATTAGCTTTTATCATAGAATATTCAAAAATAACAAGAATAAATAAGATTACTATAGCTATTATTTGTCCCATTTCTTTTCCCTTTCTTCGATGATTTTCATATTATCCTTATATAATTTATCACAGAAATTTATAATAGATTTGTAATTTGTTTTTTCATGATTTGGATCAGTAATATTTTCCTCATTCAAAATAAGGTTTATAAAAGAAGAATGGATTGATTCTTTTACAAGTCTAAGTCCTATTTCTCCATCAGAAATCGCATCAATATTTCCATATTTTAAAATAAAATCACAATCTTGCAAAACAATTATCATAAGCTCTATAGTTCTTTTTGGAGCCTTGTTTGCCTCTATAATATAGTCATCGTAATTTTTTATTTCCTTATTTTTATAAGCTTTTATTAAAAGATTTACCTTATCAATATCTTCTTGCATAAGTTCTTTTAATTCTTCAGAATATTTTTTGAATTTATCTTCAATTTTTTTTGATTTTTTATTTAATTTTTCATCCTTATAATCTTTTTTTGCCATCATCAAAATAAGATTTAAGCCTAGGTTTCCAACAAGACTTGTTATAGCCCCTCCTCCTGGATTAGCTGTTTTTTTTCTGGTATTTTCTATAAGATGGTCTACAGAAAAATCTATCATTTTATTCTTTTCCATTTTTTAATCTCCAATATAAATTTTCTATCTCCTCAATAGAAAAACAATCAATAGTAACCCTATAAGTTTCATTATTTCTTTTAATTTCTACCTTTGAATTAAGTAGGTCAATAAATTTTTCCTCAAAATCCTCAAATAAAATCCTATCTAAATTATCTTCCTTTTGATTTTTTTTATTATTTTTAGAACTAATCTTTTCAACTTTTCTTATATTTGTTTTTTTATTTTTAAAATCATAAAGGCTTTTTTTTCTATCTTCTTCATCCTTTATAGAAAGAAGTGTTCTTGCTTGGGATGAAGAAATATTTCCCTTTTCAAGCTCTTTTTTTGAATTTTCATCAAGTTTTAAAAGTCTTAGGGTATTTGCAATGTAAGATCTTGATTTGCCAACAGTTTTTGCTATTTCATCTTGAGTCATACCATAGTTTTTTGATAGCTCATTATAAGCATTGGCCTCTTCAAGACCAGATAAATCTTCCCTTTGAACATTTTCTACTATTGAAAGAATATCAATATCTTTTGTATCTACATTTTTTATAATTGCATCAATTTCTTTTAAACCCAAAAGCTTACTTGCCCTAAACCTACGTTCTCCAGCAATTATTTCATATCTTATCCCATTTTTTTTAAGGACAATTGGGTTTAATAAGCCATATTTTTCTATAGATTGACTGAGTCCTTCCAATGATTTATCATCAAAATTTTTCCTAGGTTGATCATCTCTAGCATAAATTTTTTCCAAAGGAATCCTAACTATGGCCTTATTTTTTTTGTTATTTTCTGGTATTAGAGATCCAAGTCCTCTACCCAATGTTTTTTTCGTCATAGCTAATCCCTCTTTTCATTATTTATTAGTTTATTTTGATTAAAAGAAAATTTGTTTTTCTTTACTATTGTCTCATCAGAATTTTCTTTTTTATCATTCTTAACTATGTTTTTATCTTCCTTAGATTTTTCATCATCAATTTCTTTAGTTTTTTCTGAATTTTTCATCTCAGCATTATTTAATTTATCATTTTTTTCTTCAATCTTTGAATTTTTTTCTAAGTTTTCTTTTTTTCCAAAAATATTTTCTACAATCTCTTTTGCCAAAGACAAGTAAGCTCTTGCTCCCTTAGATTTTTCATCATAAGATATAACAGATTTTCCAAATGATGGCGCCTCTGCGAGTTTTATATTTCTTGGAATCATAGTAGAGAATACTTTCTCTTTAAAAAATGATTTTACTTCTTCTACTACTTCATAAGATAAATCCGTATCCTTATCAAACATACAAAGCAAAACTCCCTCAATTTCCAAATCTTCTTTTATGGATTCTTTTATTGTTTGATAAGTTTTTAATAGCTCGCTCACTCCCTCAAGAGCATAGTATTCTGTTTGAATAGGAATAATTATAGAATCACTAGCTACAAGAGCATTTAAAGACAAAAGTCCCAAAGATGGCGGGCAATCTATCAAAATAATGTCAAAATCTTTTTTTATTTCTTCAATGATTTGGCTAAGCATTTTCAATCTTTCCACTTCATCAAGACTTACAAGTTCTACTTCAAGACCTGACAAGGAATTTTCGCTAGCTATTAGATAAGGACCTTCCTCACTTTTTAAAATATATTCCTTGTAATTATCCCCTTCATCATAAAATATTTTGTATATTGATTTTTCAAGTTCATTTTTATCAAAACCAAGACCTGTTGTTGTATTGGCTTGTGGGTCAAAATCAATAACCAATACTTTTTTATTAAGTCTTGACAAGGATACTGCAAGATTTACAACACTTGTAGTTTTTCCTACTCCACCTTTTTGATTAAATATCGATATTGTCTTCATACTTACCTCTCATAATAATTATAGCAAGATCCAAGGCTCGATTTTTTGCAAAAAGTCTTGCCTTATTCCTATCAGCTGAAAATTGAAATTTTTTTATAACTTTTTGATTCTTATATTTTATTGCAAGAATCACCTCTCCCTTGTGGGCATAGCCAGTTGATCCTATACAAAGACTTGACTTTGTTATTTTGTATAATCCTTCCACCATTTCGTTTGCACACTCAACACTTACTGCACTATATTTTTCTAATGTTTCACGTGAAACATTTAAAATCTTTTCTTTAATTTTATCTGAATAAGTTATATAGGATTCCTCTATTACATCACTTGCACCACTTATATCTATTATTGATGAAGCAATCAATCCTCCAGTTATAGATTCACAAGTAGAAACTTTTTCATTTCTTTCTTTTAATAAATTTATTAAAGTTTCTTCTTTTCTTAAACCATCATCAGAAATAAACAAATTTCCAAAAACATTTTTAACTTCTTTTTCTTTTTCATTTAATAAAAAATCTGCTTCTTTTTCGCTTTTAGCCTTTGCAGTAATTCTTAAAAATCCACCTTCATTATCAAAATAAGGAGAGATGGTAGGATTTGTTGATGACAAATCAATTCTATTTGCCATATCCCATTCTCCCAAAAGTCCTATTCTTAAATTCTTCGATTTAATAATAGCATCTTTTTTTAAATAACTTGAAAGTTTATTTTCAAACATATATTCCATTTCTCTTGGTGGTCCAGGAAGAAGAATTATCTTAGTCTTATCTCCCATTATGCAACCTGGAGCTGTTCCTTTGTCGTTATCTAAAATGATTGCACCTTTTGGAAATTTTGCTTGCTTTAAATTTACCTTAACAGCTTTTTTGTTATTAGAAAAATAACTTTCAATTCTTTCTTTTGATTTTTTATCAATTTCTACTTGGTCTTCTTTTCCAATAACTTTTATGGCAACTTCTTTGCTTATGTCATCTTCAGTTGGTCCAAGCCCTCCTGTTACAAAAATATAATCAACTTTTCCATAAGCATTTTTCATTGCTTGGTACAATCTATCAAAATTATCTCCAATAGTTACCATCTTATAGACATCTATTCCATATTCTGTAAGTTTTTGCCCTATAAATTTCGAATTTGTATCTGTAATATTTCCTAATAAAATTTCTGTTCCTACAGAAAAAATTTGTGCTTTCATAAATCCTCTTTTCTCTATAATAGTATAACATATTTTCAATAAAAAAATGTTTCACGTGAAACATTTTTTCTTTTATTTATTTTATTTTTATAAAGGATTTTTCTTTGGTTGATTTTTTCCTCTAGGATATTTTTTTTTCGTTGACCTTACTTTTTTTATCAAAATATTTTTTCTTGTATTTCCGTAAAGATCAATTGTGTCAATATTAATTAATTCTCCTCCCAAAATTTTCAAAGCATTTTGTGCTTGTTCATATTCTTCTTCTGCTTTGGGACCTTTCATAGCTATAAATATTCCGCCAACTTTTAAAAATGGAAGAGCATATTCTGAAAGTGTTGATAAGTTTGCAACTGCTCTTGAAATAACCATATCAAATTCTTCTCTATGATCTTTTGCGTAATCTTCTGCTCTGACATGAACAGCTTTAGCTTTTTCAAGTTTTAATTCTTCTATTACTTCATTCATAAAATTTACTTTTTTATTTACTGAATCTATCAAAGTTAAATCAAAATCTTTTTCAATTCTTAGAGGTATTCCTGGAAATCCAGCTCCTGATCCGATGTCCAAGACTTTCATTCCTTTATTTATATATGATTTTATAGTAAGAGAGTCTTCAAAATGTTTTATCCTTATTTCTTTCGGATCATCTATGCTTGTTAGATTAAATTTTTTATTTGTTTCTATGAGCATTTGTTCATATATTTTAAACTTATCCATTTAAATCTCCCGACTTGAGTCTTATAAGAAGTACATTTATATCAGCTGGCGAAACTCCTGAAATTCTTGAGGCTTGACCTATTGAATCTGGCTTTATTTTATTTAATTTTTCTGCTGATTCTTTTTTTAATCCATTGATTTTACTGTAATCAATATCATGGTCTAGTTTTTTGTTTTCAAGTTTTTTGAATTTTCCTATATCTGCCATTTGTTTTTTGATATAGCCTTGATATTTGATTTCTGTTTGAACTTGAATTTGTTGGAATTTTGGCAATTCTGGTCTATCAGGATCTAAAACTTCCAATTTTTTATAAGTTAATTCTGGTCTTTTTATAAGATCAAACAAACTATATCCAGTTTTTATAGGATTTGAACCTATTTTTTCTAGAATTTCATTATTTTCTTCGTTAGGACTAATCATTACATTTTTTAATCTAGAAATTTCTTTTTCAATATTTTCTCTTTTTGCCACCATTTTTTCATAACGTTTATCTGATACAAGTCCTATTTCATGTCCTTTTTCTGTAAGCCTAAAATCAGCATTATCTTGCCTCATTGTAAGTCTATATTCGCACCTTGAAGTCATCATCCTATATGGTTCATTAGTTCCTTTAGTTACTAAATCATCAATCAAAACCCCAATATAAGCATCAGACCTATCAAGAATTAAGGCATCTTCTCCTCTTAATTTTAAAGCTGCATTTATTCCTGCAATAAGACCTTGCCCTGCGGCTTCTTCATATCCACTTGAACCATTTATTTGTCCTGCAAAAAATAAATTTTCAATCTCTTTTGACTCTAAACTTCTTTTTAAATTTGTAGAATCAAGGCAGTCATATTCAATTCCATAAGCTGGTCTAATTATCTTACATTCTTCCAAGCCTATTATAGTTTTATAAAATTCTTTTTGAACTTCTTGAGGAAGAGTTGATGAAACGCCTTGAATATACATCTCATCTGTTGAAAGACTTTCTGGTTCAATAAAAACTTGATGAATATCCCTATCTGGAAATCTCACCATTTTATCTTCAATTGATGGACAATATCTTGGACCAATCCCTTTTACAAGACCTGCATACATTGGTGACCTATCCAAATTTTCCATAATAATTTCCTTAGTTTTTTCTGTTGTATATGTCAAATAACAGGCTTCTTGTTTTTTATCTGAAAAATCTTTATCTTCATTTAAAAATGAAAAGGCAACAACATTTTCATCTCCTTTTTGAATTTCAGTCTTTGTTAGATCTAGACTTTTCTTATCAACTCTTGCTGGGGTTCCAGTTTTAAAACGTCTTAATGAAAAACCTAATTGCTCTAAACTATCGGATAAATGAGTTGCTGCAGATAAACCGTGTGGACCTGATGTTTTTTGAAAATCTCCCATCAAAATTTTTCCATTTAAATATGTTCCTGTGCAAACCACACAAGCTTTTGTAGGAAAAATTGCCCCTTGAATTGTTTCAACGCTTTTTACTTTGCCATCTTCAATATTAATTTTATCTACTTCTTGTTCAAACAAATCAAGATTTTCTTGATTTTCAAGAGTTTTTTTCATCTCTTGATGGTATTTGATTTTATCAGCTTGAACTCTCAATGAATGAACAGCAGGTCCTTTTGATGTATTTAACATCCTTGATTGGATAAAGGTTTTGTCAATATTTATTGCCATCTCTCCACCCAAAGCATCAATTTCTCTTACTATATGTCCCTTTCCTGTTCCTCCAATATTAGGATTACATGGCATATCAGCCACTGATTCCATACTTGTTGTAAGAACCAAAGTTTTAAATCCAAGCCTCGCAGAAGCAAGTCCCGCCTCACAACCAGCATGACCTGCACCTACAACAACTACATCATAGGCTTCATCTATATATTTATGATTTTTATTTTCTAACTTATTATTTTCCAACACAAAACTCCCTAAATACCTTATCCATTATTTCATCTGAAACAGTTTCTCCTATTATAAGTCCCAAATCATCATAAGAAGATCTCAAATCAACTTCTACACAATCAATAGGAACATAAGCTTTTATATCATTTAATGATGATTGCAATTTTTTTCTTGAAGAATTTAATAATCTTTCATGTCTTAAATTTGTTATCATCAAAGATTCCTTATTTAATTCTTTTGAATCAAAAATATCAAAAATAGCTCCTTCTAATTTATCAACTCCATCTCGTGAAACCATAGATGTTTCGATAATTTTAAAAGAATCATCAAAATCACTTTTTGAAATTTTTGAATCCAAATCAATTTTGTTTAAAATTATAATAGCATTTTTTCCTTTTAACATATCCAAAATCATCTTATCTTCGTGATCTAGTTTTCTGGACCTATCAAATATTGCTATAATAAGATCTGCATCTTCTGCTAATTCTTTTGATCTTTGCACTCCTATTTTTTCAACTTCATCGTGGGTTTCCCTAATTCCTGCCGTATCATTAATTTTTAAAGTTAAATTTCCAAGATTTATATACTCAGTTATAGAATCTCTTGTAGTTCCAGGAATATCTGTAACAATTGCCCTGTTTTCATTTAATAAAACATTTAAAAGTGAAGATTTTCCTACATTTGGCTTGCCAATTATAGTTGTTTCAATCCCATCTTTTACAAGTTTTCCCTTATTTGCTGTTGCTAGAAGTTTTGAAATTTCATCATAGGCCTTTTGCATAAAAGCTATAATATTATCAACTGGCAAATCCTCTCCATCTTCGGTAAAATTAATCGAATATTCTATTCTTGATAAGGCCTCAAGTTCTATATTTCTAATTTCCTCAATTTTTTCTCTTAACAAACCTGATAAGTGTTTTAAGCCTTGTTTTTGTGATAATTCATTGGTTGAATTTATAATATCAAGAACCGCCTCAGCTTGGGATAAATCTATTCTTCCATTAAGAAAAGCTCTTTTGGTAAATTCTCCCCTATCTGCAAGCTCACAGCCCATATCCAATAATAAATTCAAAATATCTCTTACAGAAATCATTGAACCGTGGCAATTTATCTCGCAAATATCTTCTCTTGTGTAGGTATTTGGTCCTTTCATAAAATTAACCATAACTTCATCAAAAATACGGCCGTCTTTTTCTATATGACCGTATCTCATCATCCTATTATCTTTTTCTTTATCTAAAGCCCTCTTATTTATTGGCTTAAAAATCTTTTTTATAATGTCAAAAGATTTATCGCCACTCATACGAACTATAGATATACCACCACTACCTTGTGGCGTAGAAATTGCTGCTATTGTAGATTCACTCATAATTCATCCTTTCTAAAATGACTGTTTACCTTTGACATAAACAAAATTTTCATTCTTTCCATATTATACATTAATTTTATCAATTAAAAAAGATGTTTCACGTGAAACATCCTTTATATTAATCTAATTTATAATCAACTACAACATATCTTTTTGGTTCAATTCCTTCTGAGTGAGAATCAAGCTTATCATATTTTGAAATTTGCTCATGAGCAAGTCGTCTTTCATAGGAATTCATATATTTTAAGTTCCAACTTTTTCTTGTTTTTAAAACTTTTTTGCACGCCTTATCAGCAAGCATTACAATTTTATCATCACGTCTTTTTTTGTAGTTATTTATATCAATATTAAGCTTAACCTTGTTTGATCTTGCTTTTATAATTTTTCTTATTACAGTTTCAATTGAATCAAGGGTTCTTCCATTTTTCCCAATTACAATTCCTGTATCTTTTGGATCAATTTTTGCATCAAGCTTAATGATGTTATCTTCTAAATTTCCAATAACTTTTACATCTTCAAAGTGCATTTGGATTAAAATTTCTTCTAACAAATCTTTTGCCTTATAATAAAGACTTACTTCGTCTTCTTTTTGGTCAGAATCTTCTAATTCATCTTCAAAATCTTCTTCTATTAAGTCTTCAAAAGATTCATTTATTTCATCCAAATTTTCTTTTTCATCCAATCCATCTTCAAAAGAATTTTCTTCTTCTATTTTTTCTGATAAATCTTCCAAATCAAATTCTTTTTCTAGCTCTTTTTTGCTATCTTCTTCAATTTCTTTCATTAATGAATCAATTCCCTCATTAATATCTTCATCATAAGAAATTTTAACAACAGCATCTTTTTGTCCAATTAAACCCAAAAATCCTGTAGATTCTTCTTCTATAACTTCAATATCAACTTCATTTATTGATTTATTAATTTCTTTCAAAGCTTCATTAATAGCTTCATCTTTAGTTTTTGCTGTTTTTACTATTGATCTTTTCATCTTTTTCCTCTTTATCTCTTTTGCTTAGGCCAACTAAATATTGTCCTCCAAGAATTAAAAGTCTTGCAAGTGAGCTTGTTGTCCAATATAAAGGCAAACCTGCAGGAAGGTTTCTAAATACAAAATAATAAATTACTGGCATAGCCAAAAGCATATTATTCATAGAACCCATACCAGGAGTATTTTGAGCTTGACCTTGAGGTGATGTTTTCATTGTGAAAAGTTGAACACCTAATTGGCTTATACTTGTTAAAAGTGGCAAACCATAAAATAAAGGATCTGCCTTAGAAAGGGTTGGTACCCATAAAAAATTATCTTTAACTTGGTGCATATCACCTGCAAATATAAATTTATTTGGATTTTGAATAACCCTATATAAAGATAAAAGTATTAATAATTGGAAAATCATAACCAAACATGAAGATATTCCTGGTCCTACACCTTCTTCCTTATATAACTGTTGCATTTTTTGTTGCATAATTTGAGGATCGTAGGCATATTTTTTCTTAATTTCTTCAACTTTTGGCTGAATCTCTCCACTTTTTGCCGCTTGTTTTTGTTGATTCATAGTCATTGGTATAGTAATTAATGATACCAAAACTGTCATTAAAATTATTGAAATAGCATAAAAACTTATATTAGATGGTTCAGTAAAATTATTTACTAAAGAATCATAAATAAATTTCATTAAGCTACCCAATATTTGTGCTATAAAACTTAACATTATCTCTCCTAATCTCTAGTGTAAATATAAAAAATCAATTGCTAGGCCGGATCGTATCCTCCTTTAGAAAAAGGATTGCACCTTAGAATTCTCCAACAAGCCTTAAAAAAGGCCTTAAAAAAATTGTACTTTTTAAAACAGTCAATAGCATATTGGCTACAAGTAGGATAATATTTACATTTTCCAGAGCCTAATAGTGGAGAAATAAACAATTGATAAAATCTAATTAATATTAGAAAAAGTTTATTTAACATATCTAATTTTCTTGTCCTTAAAGGCTTTACTAAGTACGTGTCCCAAAGAAGATTTAAGTTTTTGGTAAGTAAAATCTGTGGTATGTTTTTTTGGAATAATAATTATATCTACATTATTAATATTCCTATAATTTTCATAAACAATTGCCCTAAGTCTTCTTTTAAGTTTGTTTCTTTGATTTGCCTTGCCTATTTTTTTAGAAATAGAAAAGCCAAACCTTGGCCTATTTACACCGTTATTTTTTATAAAAACGGTAAAATCTCTATTGTAGTAGTGCTTAGATTTTTTATAAACTCTTTCAAAGTCTACATTCTTTCTTAAACTAAATTGTTTTTCCATAAGAATAAAACCTAACTTCTAACTTATCTACAATATAAAAAAGCCGTAGCTTTTTTATTATGCAGATAATTTCTTTCTTCCCTTTTGTCTTCTGGATTTTAAAACTCTTCTACCAGCGGGAGTTGACATTCTTTTTCTAAAGCCATGGTCTTTTTTTCTTTTTCTTCTATTTGGTTGATAAGTTCTCTTCATATTATCACCTCCTATTATTTTACGCTGTCTTTTATTATATTTAAATAATGGTAGAAAGTCAAGGTTTTAAATATAAAAATACAAAAATTTAAATTAAAAATTAATGCTTAAATTTTATAGGTTTATATTTTTATTTGAAAATAAAAAAATAATTCTTTAAATTTTAAAAAATTTAAAATTTTTGTGCGTAAATTTCTATTTTTTCTAAAATTTTAAAGCTAATATCAGTTTTATAAATTTTATGCAAATATCCACCGAATTTAAATTATTATTTATATGTGGATAAGTTTTTTTAATTATATTTTATACACAGACAATTTTGCTTGTTCTTTATTTGAATAATTTTTAAATTTCTTGAAATATTTTTTTAATAAATTCCTATAATCAAAGATTTACTCATAAAAATATTTACAAATTTTTATATTTTATCAAGATATCCACATTATCCACATAGTTTTAATTTTTCTAAATTTAAATTTATTTATCTTATCCAAAACTTATCAACATTTTGTGGATAACTTTACAAGATGGCTATATTAGTGTATAATCTCTTGTGTAAAAGATGATGATAAGTCTATTTTTTATTGATTTGCTTATATTTTTTGTGGATAAATTAATTGTATTATTTTATTTTTTTTAAAATAAGCAAAAATTTTCTCTAAAAATAAAGATTTATCCTATCCACATTAAAGTTATCCACAACTTATCCAAAATTTGGGGATAAGTCGAAAAATATAATTAACTTATTACAATTTACCATTTTGTTAAGTGTGGATAATATTTTATGAAAGAGAGCTGTAAGATGAATCTAGAATACATAACTAATGAATTAAAAGAAAAAATGAAAATGAATGTTCCAGATCTTCAACAATACGAAACTTGGATTGGAATTTTAAAGCCACTAAATAAATATGAAGATACTATTTATTTAGAAATTCCAAAAAATGATACTAAGTTTATTTTTGACCAAATTTGGGTTCCTCAACTCCAGTCTATTTTAAATGATATAAATAAGAGAGAAAATACGGCATATAAAATTGAAATTGTTGCCAAAGATGGACCTAATTATGATGAAGTTTTAAGTCTTGGAAAAAATGTTGATGATGATGGACAACTAAGACTTAATAATGTAAATAAGTATCCTAAACCTCTTCTTGAAAAAAATAATGTTTTTAAAAATTTTGTCCAAGGAAAATCAAATCAATTAGCTCTTGCAGCAAGCCAATCTGTTGCTGAAAATATGGCTAATTATAAGGTTTCAAGAGTTTATAATC
The DNA here is from genome assembly GCF_001815585.1 of Anaerococcus sp. HMSC075B03. NCBI lineage: Bacteria > Bacillati > Bacillota > Tissierellia > Tissierellales > Peptoniphilaceae > Anaerococcus > Anaerococcus sp. HMSC075B03. Next base: position 26,809 of record NZ_KV821186.1, on the reverse strand, counting down.
CGCTTTTTATTTATGGAGCAAGTGGACTTGGAAAAACTCACCTTATGCAGGCAATTGCTCATGAAATTCTTGAAAAAAGAGATGATTGCTATGTGATGTATCTTTCTAGTGAGAAATTTACTAATGAAATGATTTCTGCTGTTAGAAATAATACTAATGAAGAATTTAGGAAAAAATATCGTTCTGTTGATATGCTTTTGATTGATGATATTCAATTTATTGCCAATAAAACTGGTACTCAAGAAGAATTTTTCCATACTTTTGAAGATTTATATAATCAAGGAAAACAAATTGTAATTTCATCAGATAGGCCACCTAAAGAAATCAAACACTTGGAAGATAGGCTTGTATCAAGATTTGGTTGGGGAATTATAGTTGATATTTCAAAACCTGATTTTGAAACAAGGGTTGCAATTTTACAAAAAAAACAAGATGAGCTTGGAGCTGTTGTTGATTACAAAATTTTAGAATATATTGCAGAAAATATTGAAACAAATATTAGGGATCTTGAAGGAGCCTTGGCAACTTCAATTGCTTGTGCAAAATCAAATAATAGATCATTTGTAAGCCTTGAGGATGCAAGACTTGGTGTAAGTTCAAGAGTTCATAATGATAGAAAAAAAATAAATGCAGAAGATATTCAAAAAAAAGTTGCTGAAAGATACCATGTAAAACTTGCTGATCTTAGAGGTAAATCTAGAAAAAAAGAAATAGTTATGCCAAGACAAATTGCTATGTATCTTTGCAGGGATCTTTTATCAATTTCTTTGGTAAGTCTTGCCAATGAATTTAATAGAGATCATACAACTGTTATGCATGGTCATGATAAAATTAAAGATTTAATGGAAGAAGACCAAGATTTTAGGCAAGAAATAGAAGAAATTATTAAAGAAATAAAAGCTTAGTTATCCACAAATTGTGTATAAGTTTGAGGATAAGCTTGTTTATAAGCTTAACTTTCTAAAAAAATTATTTTAGTCTGTGGATTGTGTGGAAAAGTGGATGACTTATAAAAACTTATCCAGAACTTATTATTTGAGTTTTTAATTTATAAATAAAGCTTTGTAAGACTTATCCACATATATACACTACCTAATACTAATACTACTAAGTTTATATAATATGTTAGGAGCAAACATGAAAATAGAAATTCAACAAAAAGATTTATCAAATAAAATTTCCATAGCTATGAAAGCTGTTTCGAGAAAAACCAATATACAAATACATGAATTAATATACTTTGAAGCAAAAAATGATACTTTAACACTAACATCATCAGATGGAGAAATATCTATTGTAACAAAAGCTAATTGTAAAGTAATACAAGAAGGCGAAATGGCAATAAATGCAAATATAATTGCAAATATCGTAAGAAAACTTCCAGATGAGCTAATAAAAATTGAGCTAGAAGATTCAAAAATAAAAATCAAATGCAATGGTTCAAACTTTAATATCCTAGCTTTTGATTATTATGAAAAGAAAAATTTCTCTATACCAAGCGTTGATTATTTAGAAATTCAAAATGATAAATTGAAAAGATCAATTTCACAAACAGAATTTGCAACAAGCTTGGACGAAACAAAACTTGCCCTTACAGGAATTTTATTTGAATTAAAAGATGGATATTTAAATTTTGTAGCCCTTGATGGTTATAGGGTTGCCCTTAAAAAATTAAAATTATCATATCCATCATCAATGGATAAGGCTAGGCTTATTATTCCAAGAAAATCTATTTCTGAATGGACAAGGATAATTGATGATGAAAAAATTACAAAAATTTATAAGGACGACAAGGATATAATTTTTGAATCTGGAGATACTACAATGTATTGCAAGGTAATTGATAAAAATTATATTGATTACACAAATATAATTTCAGATATTTCTACAACAAGCCTTGTTGTTGATAGGCAAGAACTTATTAATTCTTTGGAAAGAGCTCAATTATTAAACAATACCCAAAGAGCAAATCTTATAAAAATAAATATAGAAGATGATAAGTGCCTAATCGAATCAAATTCTGAAATTGGAGATTTGAAAGAAGTTTTACAAATTCAAAAAGAAGGCGATGATGTAAAAATTGCTTTTAATGCAAGATATTTGATAGAAGGAGTTAAGGCTTGTGATACCCAAACTATAAGAATGCATTTAAAATCATCTTTAAATCCATGCCTAATTTATCCAAACGAATCAAAATATGATGATGAAGAATTTACTTATCTTGCCCTTCCAGTTAGACTTGCAGAATAGGAGTTTTTATGGAAAAGATAGAATTTGAATGCGACGAGATTTTAGCAAAAGATCTTTTAAAGGCAACGGACATAGCCCGAAGCGGAGGAGAAGCCAAACATCTTATAAAAGAATATGGAATTTTGGTAAATGGCGAAGAATTTTTCCAAGCTGGCAAAAAACTTTATAAGGGCGATGAAATAGAATTTGACAATCAATTTTTAATAAGTCTTGTATAATGTGGATTCAAAATTTAAAACTCAATAAATTTAGAAATTATCTTTCTCAAAATATAGAATTTAATGAAAATATAAATATATTTTTGGGAGATAACGCCCAAGGAAAAACAAATTTACTTGAAAGCATATATTATTTGGCAAATGCAAAAAGTTTCAAATCCTTTAGGGACAAGGACCTTATTATGTTTAATGAAAAAGAAATGTCCCTTGATGGAATTATTAGAAAAAATCAATCTTTTAAAAATGTTCATATAGATGTAAATGAAAATAAAAAAGATATTTTTGTAAATGAAATAAAATATGACAAAAATAAGGATTTAAAATCTCTTTTCAAGTTGGTTTTGTTTACCCCAGAAGATTTAAATATAATAAAAGATGGACCAAATTTTAGAAGAGACTTGATTGATGATATAATAATTAGTGTTAATTTTAGCTACAAGGCAGTTAAAAAAGATTTTGATAAAATTTTAAGCCAAAGAAATAAATTATTAAAAAATCAAAGGTCAAAATATTTTAAAACTGAGCTTATGGCATTTGACCAGCAAATAATTAGGCTAAATTATAAAATTTATAGGTTTAGGGAAAAATATATTTCCCTAATAAATACCTATGCCAATAAAAATCATTTGAATCTTACAGAAAATAAGGAAAATTTAACCATAATTTATAAGCCAAACATCAAAGCAAATTCAATGGAAGAATATGGTGGAATATTTATGGAAAATATTTCTGATGATTTAAAATATTATAGGACTACATCAGGCAGTCAAAGAGATGAAATTGATATAATAATAAATGGCAAAGATACAAAAAAATTTGGATCTCAAGGTCAACAAAGATCTGCTATTTTAAATATTAAACTTGCCAATGTAAATTTAATAGAAAATACTAGCCAAGATAAGGCGATAATCTTATTTGACGATGTTTTTTCAGAACTTGATGAAAAAAGATCAAATTTTTTATTGGAAAATTTAGGAGAATTTCAAACAATAATTACAGCAACAAACACCAAAAGTTTGGATGGGGTTAGTAGGAGTAAAATTAGAAAAATAAAAGATGGTCGAATTAAATAATAGAAAGGAATCTTATGGAAAATTCAGAATATAATGCATCGAACATTAGGGTCTTAAAAGGACTTGAGCCAGTAAGACTAAGACCTGGAATGTATATAGGTTCAACAAGCGAAAGGGGACTTCATCACTTAGTTTACGAAGTTGTAGACAATTCTGTTGATGAGGCTCTTGCAGGTCGTTGTGACTACATAAAAATTAGTATAGATGAAAATAATATTGTAACAGTAGAAGATGATGGTTCAGGAATTCCTATTGAAAAGCATCCACAAACTGGAAAATCAACCTTAGAAACAGTTCTTACAGTTTTGCACGCTGGAGGAAAATTTGACGATAAGGCTTACAAGGTTTCAGGAGGACTTCACGGAGTAGGAGTTTCAGTTGTAAATGCTCTAAGTGAATATTTGATTGCAGAAGTAAAAAGAGAAGGTCATATTCATAGAATGACTTTTGAAAGAGGAAAACCAACAAGTGATCTTGAAATAATTGGGGATACAAAAGAAAGTGGAACAAAAATAACTTTTAAAGCAGATCCAGAAATTTTTGATGTAACTGTTTATGATAAAAAAACCCTAGAAAATAGATTTAGGGAAATGGCCTTTTTAAATAAGGGAGTAAGACTTATTTTTGAAGATAAAAGAGATGAGTCAGAAATTGAATTTAAATATGACGGTGGAATCAAAGAATTTGTAGAATATTTAAATAGAAATAAAACTCCAATTTTTAAAGAAGTTCCATATTTTGAAGGACGTCAAGAATCTACAGAAATAGAAATTTCTTTTCAATATACAGATGGATATAGCGAAAATATCCTAACATTTGCAAATAATATTTACACCCTAGAAGGTGGAACTCATCTTTCAGGATTTAGGTCAGCTTTGACAAGAAGTGTAAATGATTATGCTAGAAAATATAATTTATTAAAAGAAAATGAAGATAATCTTCAAGGAGATGATGCAAGAGAAGGAATTACTGCAATTATTTCAGTAAAAATTTCAAATCCTCAATTTGAAGGACAAACAAAGGGAAAACTTGGAAATAGCGAAGTAAGAGGAGCAGTTGATGCCTTTTTCTCAGAGCACATGGGAAATTTCTTAGAAGAAAATCCAAAAATCGCTAAATCAATAATTCAAAAAGCCCTAGCATCTAGAAGGGCAAGAGAGGCTGCAAGAAAGGCAAGAGATTTAACAAGAAAAAGATCAATTCTTGATTCAACAACTCTTCCAGGAAAACTTGCTGATTGCCAATCACAAGATATAGGAGAAAATGAAATCTTTATAGTCGAGGGTAATTCAGCCGGTGGATCTGCAAAAGGCGGTCGTGACAATAGAATTCAAGCAATTCTTCCTCTAAGAGGAAAAATAATGAATGTAGAAAAGGCAAATCTTGATAGGATTTTAAATTATGAAGAGATAAAATCAATGATTACAGCTTTTGGTACAGGAATTGGTTCGGAATTTGATATAAGTAAACTTCGTTATGGAAAAATTATAATTATGACAGATGCCGATGTAGATGGGGCTCACATTAGAACCTTACTTTTGACATTTTTCTACAGATACATGAAACCACTTGTTGATGGAGGACATATTTATATTGCCCAACCACCACTTTATAAAATTTCAAGTGGAAAAAAAGAAAGATATTGCTATACAGATAAAGAGTTAGATGAAATTGTAAAAGAATGGAAAGTAGATAATTACAAAATTTCTAGATACAAGGGTCTTGGAGAGATGAACGCAGAGCAATTGTGGGAAACAACTATGGATCCAGAAAACAGAGTCTTACTTCAAGTTTATGAAAAAGAAGATTCACAAATGTCAACAGACGCAACATTTTCAATGCTAATGGGTGAAAAGGTAGAACCTAGAAGAGAATTTATAGAAGAAAACGCCCAATATGTTGAAAACTTAGATGTCTAGGAGGATAAATGACAGAAGAAAGCTATAAAAATATCATAGAGGTAGATCTCGAAAAGCAAATGAGAAGTGCTTACTTGGAATATTCCATGTCAGTAATTGTTTCAAGAGCCCTACCAGATGTACGTGATGGATTAAAACCAGTTCATAGAAGAATTTTATACGGAATGGAAGGACTTGGACTTGATCCAAATAAGCCAACCAGAAAATCAGCCAGAGTTGTCGGAGAGGTTATGGGTAAATTCCACCCTCATGGAGACTCTGCAATCTACGATGCCCTTGTAAGACTTGCTCAAGATTTTTCAACTAGGTATCCTTTGGCAAGCGGTCAAGGAAACTTTGGTTCAATTGATGGCGATGATGCAGCGGCTATGCGTTATACAGAAGTTAAAATGAGCAAAATTGCCAAGGAAATGCTTAGAGATATAAACAAAGATACAGTTGATTTTATGCCAAACTTTGATGAAGAAGAAAAAGAACCAACAGTTCTTCCATCAAGATTTCCAAATCTTTTGGTAAATGGATCAAATGGTATAGCAGTAGGAATGGCAACCAATATGGCTCCTCATAATTTGGGAGATTCTATTGATGCTTGTATTGCTTATATGAAAAATCCAGAAATTTCTATAAAAGAATTGGCAGAAATCATAAAAGGACCAGATTTTCCAACTGGAGCACAAATTCTTGGAAAAGCTGGAATCAAAAAAGCCTACAAAACAGGACGTGGAAAATTAAAACTTCGTGCTGTTGCAAAAATTGAGCCATTTAAGAAAAACAGGGAAAGAATAATTGTTACAGAAATTCCTTACCAAGTAAACAAGGCAAATTTAATCAAAAAAATTGCTGAATATGTTAAAGATAAAAAGCTAGAAGGAATTTCAGATATTAGGGACGAATCCGATAGAAAGGGAATGAGAATTGTAATTGAGGTAAAAAGGGATGCAAATGCAAATATTGTCCTAAATAATCTCTACAAACAAACTCAACTTGAAACAACTTTCGGAATTATAAATCTTGCCCTTGTTGATGGGGTTCCAAAAATTCTTGACTTAAAAGAACTTATAAAATACTACATTGAACATCAAAAAAATGTAGTAAGAAGAAGAACAATATTCGACCTTGACAAGGCTCAAAAGAGAAAACACATAGTTGAAGGTTTGATTATTGCCATTGATAATATCGATGAAATTATAAAAATAATCAGATCATCTTATGATAACGACCAAATTAAAAAAATATTTAATGAAAGATTTGGCTTAACAGATTTACAATCTCAAGCAATTCTTGATATGCAATTAAAAAGACTATCAGGTCTTGAAATTGAAAAATTGCAAGCAGAAGATAAGGAACTTGCTGAAAAAATCGAATATTTCACATCAATTTTAAATGATGAAGAAAAATTAATTGGCGTTATTGAAGAAGAAATTTTAGAAATAAAAGAAAAATTTGCTGATGACAGAAGAACGAAAATTGTTCCAGATGAGGGAGAATTTGATATTGAAGAATTAATTGAAAAAGAAGACGTATTAATTTCTTTAACTCATGATGGTTATATAAAAAGACTTCCAATAAATACTTATAAGGTACAAAATAGGGGAGGAAAGGGAATTTCCGCTGGAAATACAAAGGAAAATGACTTTATCCAAAAAATTCTTACAACAAACACTCACGAATCCCTACTTTGCTTTACAAATCTTGGAAGAGTTTATTCACTAAAATGCTACGAAATTCCAGAAGCAAGCAGGCAATCAAGAGGTCAAGCTATAATAAATATAATTTCTCTTGCAACAAATGAAAAAATAACTGACATAATGGAATTGTCAGAGCTAAGTGACAACAGCCAATTAGTGTTCCAAACTGAAAAGGGAAAAATCAAAAAAACTGATGCCCAATTATTTACAAATATTCAAAGAAATGGAATTATAGCAATTTCACTTGAAGATGATGATAGACTTGTTTCAATTAGGCAAATAGATCATCCTTGTGATATAATTGTAACAACTCAAAAAGGAATGGCAATAAAATTTGCCTCATCAGACATCAGGTCTATGGGAAGAAATGCTCAAGGAGTAAGGGCAATTAGACTTGGAGATGATGATAAAGTTGTGTCAATGAATATAGTTGAAGATGAAGTTTATTTGGTAGTTGTAACTGCAAATGGTTTTGGTAAAAAAACATCCTTCAATAATTTTAACAATCAAAATAGGGGAGGAAAAGGTGTAAGATGCCACAAAATTACAGAAAAAACTGGAAATGTGGTAGCAACTCTTCCTGCTAATTTGGATGACGACATAATGATGGTTTCCTTAAAAGGAGATATGATTAGAATATCAGCAAGAGACATATCAACAACAGGTAGAAATACCCTAGGAGTAAAATTAAAGAATTTAGAAAATACTGAGGACTTTATTGTTTCTGTAACCAAATATTATGAAGAAAACAGCGAGGACTAGAAATGTTTAAGGCAAATATTGAAGAAAAAAATGATCACTTATTAGTAAAACTTATTGGGGATTTAGACGTTTATTCAAAAGAAGATTTTTCTAAATTTTGCGATGAGTCTTTAAAAAATACTGATACAGATTTTATAATAGACCTTGAAAAATTGGATTATATAGATTCAACAGGTCTTGGTATGTTTATAAATATATACAAAGACCAAAAAGAAAAAGACAAAATTGTAAAAATAATTAATCCAAAAGAAAATATCAAAAAATTATTTAAAATAACAGACATAAGTGATTTATTTGAGATGGAGGAATAATGGATACCATAAGTTTAACAATTCCACCAAAAACCATTTATTTAAAATCAATGAGACTTTTAGCAGCAAGCCTTGCAAGCGACATTGGCTTTGATATAGAAGAAGTTGAAGATATAAGAGTCGTTGTATCAGAAGCAATAAATTATAAAATGAGCGATAGAAATATAAAAATAAATTTCTATACAAAAGAGAATTTAATGAAAGTAGAAGTTATAGGAAAAGATAGGGAAATTGAAGAGGAAAATCTAAAAATCAAACAAATTATCCTTGAACAATTAGCAGACAAGGTAGAAGTTGTTGAAGATAAGATAATACTTACAAAAGAGAAATAATTATGGCAGATACAAAAGAATCTCTTGAAAGAAAAAAAGAGATCAAAGAAAAATTTGAACAATTTTATAAAACAAGGGACAAGGATCTGAGAAATGAACTTATAGAAGATCATATGTATATAGTCGACATCCTTTCCAACAAATACGTAGGAAAAGGAATCGAAAAAGATGACCTTTATCAAGTAGCATCTCTTGGTCTAATCTATGCCATTGATAGGTACGATCCATCAAAAGGATACGAATTTTCATCCTTTGCAACCCCAACAATAATGGGCGAGCTAAAAAGATATTTCAGGGACAAAGGTTGGGTAATAAGAGTTCCAAGAAGAATTCAAAATCTCTACAAAAAAATAAATGTAGCAAAAAAAATTCTTCCACAAGAACTCCAAAGAACCCCAACTATAAAAGACATTGCAGCTTACCTTGGAGAAGACGAAGAAACAATTCTTGAAACAATAGAGGCAAGCAAGGTTTATTCTCCACAAAGTTTGGATATGAAATATCAAGTCCAAAAAGGAGAAAATTCCGTAGATTTATCCGACATGATAGGAGAAGACGACAAAAATTTTGATTCAGTAGAATTAAAAGATTTGATAGATAAGTCAACCGAAAGACTAAACGACTTAGAAAAACAAATTTTAGAATTAAGATACTACGAAGGAAGAACCCAAGTAGATATAGCAAATAAACTTTCTATTTCTCAAATGACAGTATCAAGAATAGAGAAAAAAATTCTACAAAAATTCACAATAGAAATGCAAAAAATGCAATAATAACTAGCAGTTTATCTGCTAGTTATTTTTTTGAAAATTTTTAAAAATTTAAGAAAATTTCTCAAATATTTTTTGAAAATATAATTTTTTAAATTTTATAAATTACAATTTAGTCTATTAATATGCAAATGAAGCAAAACTTATTATTTCAATAGTTTAGCTTAATAAATCAAAAAAAATCTCTGATTTTTCTACAAAAAAAACTTAAAATTTTGTATAAATATAAAAATATAAAATTTTAAAAAAATTTTTTTCATTTAAATTTATTGAAATTATCAGCAACAAATGGAGTTTGACAAAAACATAAATATAAACTATAATGTATTCATATAAATCAAAAATAAAAAAGAAAAGAGGAGAGAAGGATGAATGTAAAAAAAGTTTTCTCACAAGCTTTTGCGCTTGGCTTAGTTTTAACACTTACTGCTTGTGGCGGTAGCGGAAACAAAGACAACAACGGCTCAAATGCTGGAGACAACAATGCAAGTAACGAACAAGCTAAGGATGAAGAATTTAAAAAGCAAACTAATGATGATACACTTGTAGTAGGTGTTGATTCACTTGGTGGAGAATTCATCCAAGGTTTTAATAACAGCCAAAATGACGTAAGAGCAAGAGAATTTATGGGAATCCAAGGTTCTGTTGGTTATGATACTTACGTTAAAGATAAGGGCGGAAAATATGTAGTTAATAAAACAGTTCTTGATGGAGATCCTCAAGAAAAACAAAATGAAGATGGATCAAAAACTTTTACTTTTAAAATTAAAAAAGATTTAAAATGGTCTGATGGTAAGCCTGTAACAGCTGATGATTATTTATTTAAAGCTCTTTTACACTCACCACAAGATTATGCTCTAATAACAGGATCTACTGAAATAGGTGGAGATTCATTAAAGGGTTACAATGACTTTAGAGAAGGAAAAACTAAAGAATTTGAAGGTGTTAAAAAAATTGATGATCATACTTTTGAAATTACACTTGATTCATCATTCTTACCATACTTTGAAGAAGAATCTTTAAAGGTAATGAACCCAAGACCAATTCACTATATTGCTCCAAACTTAACAATTGATGGATCTAAATTTGCTCTTAAAGATGGTTATAAATTATCAGACGATGATAAAAAAGCCTTCATTGAATCACTTGATAAGCAAATTGAAACAGAAAAATCTTCTTATGATGAAGAAGTAAAAGAAGCTGGCGAAGAAGATCCAGAATACAAAAAAGAACACGAAGAGAAATTAAAAACTCTTGAAGATAAGAAAAAATCTGCAGAAAGCGGAAATGATATAGACCCTACAGAAATGCTTGTAGAACAAGCTATGCTTTTTGATGCAAATGACTACAGAAAAGCACCAAAAGTTACTTGTGGACCTTACAAATTTGTTTCATTTGAAAACAATATGGTTAAGATGGAACTTAACGACCAATATGCTGGAGATTTTGAAGGACACAAAGCTACAATTCCAAATGTAATCATTCAAGCAATAAACCCAGAAATATCTGTAGACCTTGTTAAAAATGGGGACATAGATGTATTCGAAGATGAAATGAATGGTTCAAGAATTTCTCAAATTAGAAAAGCTGCTGAAGAAAAGAAATTGCAATATGTAGCTTACGACAGAAATGGTTATGGATGTTTATCATTCTTAGATGATAGGGGACCAACTCAATACAAAGAAGTAAGACAAGCAGTAGCATTTTTAATGAACAGAGATGATTTCGTACAAAACTTTGCAGGTGGATATGCAGTAGTAACAAACGGAATGTATGGTTCTAGCCAATGGATGTATAAAGAAAGAGGAGCTGACGTAGAAGCTAAACTTACAAAATATACATTAAATGTTGATGAAGCTAACAAGAGATTAGATAATTCTCCATACAAATTTGAAAAAGATGGAAAAACTCCTTGGGATGTTAAAAAAGCAGCAGAAGAATACAAAAATAATGCTGACAAATTTGATTACTACAGATACGATGAAAATGGAAAGAAATTACAAATCAACCAATTTGGTGCAAAAGAATCAGAAATAACAACACTTCTTTCAAACCAATTACCAGACAATGCTAAACAAGCAGGACTTGAATACAACGTTCAAGCAGGTGACTTTAATACCCTTCTAAACTACAGAGAAAATCCAAAAGAAGGAGATAAAGCAGAATATACAGCATTCAACATTGGACTTGGATTTGGATCACCATTTGATCCTTACTACCAATACAATAGTAAAGGAAATGATAATAAAACAAAGACAAATGATCCAAAAGTTGATAAAATAACTGAAGAATTAAGACAAGTAAAACCTGGCGATAAAGAAGCTTACTTAGATAAATGGGAAGAATTCCAATTATGGTACAATGATTACCTTCCAGAAATTCCACTTTATTCTAACAATATCCACTCATCAGCATCATCAAGAGTTAAAGGATTTGATGGTTTAACACCAGAATGGGCAGTATCTTGCCAAATCAATCAAATGAGTCTTAAATAAGATTTAATCAAATAAAAGACAAAAAGAAGCCATAAATTTGGCTTCTTTTTAATTGATTTAATTGATGAGTATAAAATTTCTTTTTATTTGCTTAGTATAAAAATTAGAAAAGGAATATGATTACAAAATTTTTTGAAATTTAGAAATATAAATAGTAAAAAAATGTAATTAATTTAAATTATTAACTTGTTTTATAAGGAGTTTTTTATTTGCTATGATTTTTTTACATTTCATAAATTTAGCTAATAGAAATCTATTTCTAGAAAATCCACAATATTTTTTTGCTTTCTAATCAAATTTATTTTCCTTTTTTAATATCATTTTTTATTAATTTATATTTTTTATTTTTATTAATTCCTAAATTCATCTTTATAAATTAAAATCATTAGAGTATTAACGTATTGTAGAATAATTTTTCAATTAATATGCATTGAGATAAGTTTTTGCTCATGAATAATGAATTTTTAAAAATAAATGTCAATCTTTATAAGTTTATGACAAATTTTTCGTTGACAAATATAGGTTTTTATATTAATATAATGGTTATGATATTATAAGTTTACTCTATCTAATTTTTTTATATTTATTTATAAATTTCTATAAGTAATATTTTCTTAGTCAAAATCTTTGTTGAAAATCATAAAGATTTTTAATTAATCAATATGAGTAAAATATTAGATGGTAAGCTTAAAAACATAAGGAAGGGATGAATATGTTAAAATACATAGTAAAAAGAATCATTAATTTGATTCCTGTAGCCATAATTATATCTATTTTGGTTTTTGTACTTTCTAAATCAATGCCTGGCGATCCTGTTTTAGCTATGATGCCAAAGGATGGAAGAATGACCAAGGCTCAACAAGAACAAATGTATAAAAATCTTGAGAAACGTTATGGTTATGATAAATCGTTGCCAGAGCAATATTTTATGTGGATGGGAAGAAGTTTGAAGGGAGATTTTGGTGAATCTACTCAAGCTAAAAGACCTGTTAAGGAATATCTTTCTGAACCACTTAAAAATACAATTTTATTAAATATAGGTTCGACTCTTGTTTCTTTTGTGCTTTCGGTGCTTATTGGAATAAGATCGGCTGTTCATAAGGGAGGATTTTTTGATAAGTTCTTCCAGGTGTTTACTCTTGTTGGAATTTCTTTGCCTACATTTTTTATAGGATTATTTTTGATATTCTTATTTGCTTTTAGGCTAGGATGGTTCCCTGCTAATGGTATGCCTAGAAATAATACTTTTGGCGAATGGGTTAAGTATTTAATCCTACCTACTTTAACTTTAACTTTTGGTTCTATGGCATCTATTTCTAGATATGTAAGAAATTCTATGCTTGATTCTTTAAATGAGGATTATATTAGAACTGCAAGGGCTAAGGGTTTAAAGGAAAAAACTGTAATTTATTCTCACGCTTTTAGAAACGCCCTAATTCCAGTTGTAACTGCTATGACTTGGGCTGTTTTATCAATGTTTTCGGGTTCTGCTATAACTGAAACTATTTTTGCTTACAGGGGAATTGGAAATATTCTTATTAAATCTGTTTTAGCTCAAGATTATAATGTTATTCTTGCTTTAACTATGTTTTATGCAATTTTAACTCTTCTTGGAAACTTGATTATGGATATTGCTTATGCTCTTGTAGATCCTAGAGTAAAATTGGAGGCTTAATATGAAAGATGAATTAAATAAATCATTTAAATCTTTTGGTAGATTAGTTCTTTCTTTATTTACTTTTGGAACTAGGGCAAATAATGAAGAATCTGATGTAAATCTTGGAGATGTTAATCCTAAAAATGAAAATGAGTCTTTGAAGGAAGATGCTATTACTTCTCCTGGAAAAATGGCTGTAAAAAATTATTTTAGAAATCCTTTGGGAGTTATTGGTCTTCTTTTGATGCTTGGAATTATTCTAGCAGTTTTTGTTGGATCAGCATTAATTCCTTTTAATCCTTACCAATCTGAGGGTAACCTTATAAATGTTTCTGCAGGTTCTGGATATATGAAATATCCTTCTGAAATGGAAAAAGAAGGTGTTGAAAGAATTTCTGTAGGAAATACTTTTGGTGTAGGTCTTACTAAAAAGAAAAATTTCTATTATTGGGGCAAAAATAACGAAGATAATGTTATGAAAATGCCTGATGATATAAAGGAAAAACTTGATGGTAAAAAAATAAAAGATGTTGCAGCTGGGGATAGACATATTCTTGTTGCAACTGAAGATAATGAAGTTTATGGTTGGGGTAATGATTCATTCCAACAAACAAAACTTCCACCAATGCAAGAAAGCCAAATAAAAGAAGAAGGAATCAAAAAACTTGGTGGCGGAGTTCAATATTCTGTAGTTTTAACTGAAAAAAATAATATATATGTTTGGGGTTCTACTATGAACTCAAGACTTGATCTTATTCCAAAAGAAGTTCAAGGAAAAGTTGTTGATTTTGATACAAGCGGTTCAAATATTTTGGCTGTATTAAAAGATGGCTCTACAAAACTTCTTGGTGTAAGAGGAGCTGAGGTAGATGTTGGAGCGCCAGATGAAATTAAAAATAATAAAGTTAAAATTTCTAAGGTTGCCTTAACTTCAAATTCTGCGGCAGCCCTTGATGAAAATGGAAAACTTTATGTTTGGGGACCTTCTAGAGATAACTTATCTGGAGATAATGTTCCAAAAATTAAGGGCAAAATTAAAGATATAGTTGCAGGAACAAATCATTTTACTGTCCTTGCTGAAGATGGAAAATTATATTCTTGGGGAAATAATAATTATAGCGAAGCAGATGCTCCTAGTGGAAAATATGAAAAAGTATTTTCTGGTTATTTCAACAATTATGCTGTAAGCAAGGATTCTAAAATTGATACATGGGGACTTAAAGGATTTAAATTTGGATCAGATGACCAAGGTCGTGACATTTTTACAAGATTAATTCACGGTGGAAAAATGACCATAATAATTTCTTTTGTATCAGTTCTTATCCAAGTAGTTCTTGGTGTAATTATTGGTATGGTTTCAGGTTATGCTGGCGGACGTGTTGACAATGTTTTGATGAGAATTACAGAAATTGTTCAATCATTCCCATTTTATCCATTAATTATTACACTTTCAGCCCTACTTCCTGTAAATACTAGTCAAAATACAAGACTTATGATGATCATGGTTTTACTTGGTGTTATTGGATGGACAGGAATTGCAAGACTTGTACGTGGACAAATTCTTGCTGAAAGAGAAAGAGATTATGTAATTGCAGCTAAAGCCCTTGGTGTTACAAATTCGTCAATTCTTGTAAGACATATTTTGCCAAATATTCTATCAATAATAATTGTAAATGCAACTCTTGGATTTGCAGGAAACCTACTTACTGAAGCAGGTCTATCATTTTTAGGATTTGGTGTTCAAGAGCCAATGCCATCTTGGGGTAATATGATGACAAGTGCCCAATCATCAGATGTAATTAATATTTATTGGTGGAGATGGGTAATTCCAGCTCTTGCAGTATTTTTGGCAGCATTTTCAGTAAACTTGATTGGAGATGCCCTAAGAGATGCAATAGACCCAAGATCAAATGAGAGATAGGTGTAAAAATGAAAAATTTACTTGAAATAAAAAAACTTCATACCTACTTTGAAACAAGACGTGGTCTTATAAAAGCAGTAAATGGAGTATCATGCACAATTGAAGAAGGAAAAACTTTGGGTTTGGTTGGAGAATCTGGTTCTGGAAAAAGTCAAACTGCTATGAGTATTTTGCAACTTTTTGAGCCAAACCAAAAAATCTACAGCGGAGAAATTATTTTTGATGGTAAAAAGATTTCTGATTTTAATAGAAATCAAATGGAAAAGGTAAGAGGAAATGATATTTCTATGATTTTCCAAGAACCTATGAGTTCACTTAACCCAGTTTTTACAGTGGAAAAACAAATTTCAGAAGTTTTAATTCTTCACAAAAAAATGAATAAAAAAGAAGCGGCAAAAAGAGTGGAGGAATTACTTGCTCAAGTAAAAATTCCAAATCCTCACGTTGTTGCCAAACAATATCCATTTGAGCTTTCTGGTGGTATGAACCAAAGGGTTATGATTGCCATGGCACTTGCTTGTGAGCCAAAATTATTAATTGCAGATGAGCCAACAACAGCCCTTGACGTTACAATCCAAGCTCAAATTCTAAAATTGATGAACGAATTAAAGGAAAAACAAAATACTTCAATTTTATTTATAACTCACGATTTGGGAGTAATAAATCAAATGGCAGATGAGGTTGCTGTAATGTATTGTGGACAAATTGTTGAACAATCACCAGTTGATTATATTTTCAAACACGATATTACAAAATACAACCATCCTTACACAGTTGCTCTTTTAAATTCTATTCCAGCAATAACAAGCGATAGAAACGAAAGACTTGATATAATACCAGGCTCTGTTCCACATCCACTTAACCTTCCTGATGGATGTAAATTTGCAGATAGGTGTAAGTATGCTACAGAAAAATGTAGGAAAGAAATGCCAGAGCTTGTGGCAGTAAATGAAAATCAAAAAATAAGATGCCACTTTCCAAATAGAAAGGAGAGAGAAGATGGAGAAAAATAATAAAAAGATCTTATTTAAAATAAGAAATCTCAAAAAATATTTCCCAATCAAGAAAAAATCTATCTTTTCTAGGGGAGCAAACGAATATGTCCATGCAAATGAAAATATTTCAATAGATATATTCGAAGGCGAAACTTTTGGTTTGGTTGGAGAAAGTGGTTGTGGAAAATCTACTTTTGGTAGGACAATCCTTCAAATTTATGAACAAACTGAAGGAACTACTCTTTATTATGGAACAACTCTTGATAGACTTGCCCCAGCTTATATGGGAAAAGATATTAAAGAAATTCCAAAAAAATTCCCTTCTTATGATAAGGAAGTTGAAAAACTTCATTCAATTTATGACGAGCTAGAAAAAACTGAAGATGAAGAAAAAAAAGCTGAATTAAACGAAGCTGCTATGCATCAAAGAAGACTTCTCCAAGAAGATTATGAAAATATGATGAGAATAGCAGGAGGACTTCTTGCAAGCGACAATTTGTCAGAAATTTCTTCTATTCTTGATGATTATTACAAAAAAATCAAGGAAAGATCCAAAGTTTTACTAGACATTAAAAAAATTGAAGAAAAAGACGAAGTAAGGATTAGAGATAAAAAAGAATTAAAAGATGCTATCCTAAATGATCCGAAATACAAGGAACTTTTGAATAAAAAAGAAAAACTTGATAAGGAAGTTTTGGAAAAAGAGCAAAAAATATCTGCTAAAAAAGAAGAATTAAAATCAAAAGAGCTTTTTGAAAAATTCGAAAGTTTTGTAGATGATGGAATTGATCTTTCAAGACTTACAAACGAAGAAATGAGAGAGCTTAGAAAAGATCTTCAAATTATTTTCCAAGATCCTTATGGTTCTTTGGATACAAAAATGACAGTTGGAAATATTATTGGAGAAGGTGTCTTGGGTCATGGACTTTTTAAATCAAGAAGTGAAGCAGGCTACAACGAATATATCCAAGATATAATGAACCAATGTGGACTTGCTCCATATTTTATTCATAGGTATCCTCACCAATTTTCTGGTGGACAAAGACAAAGAATTGGAATTGCAAGAGCCCTTGCTTTAAATCCAAAATTTATAGTTTGCGATGAGGCAGTATCAGCTCTTGACGTTTCAATCCAATCACAAATTATAAATCTATTGCAAGATTTAAAAACTGACTTAAATTTAACATATTTATTTATAACCCACGACCTTTCAGTTGTAAAATATATTTCTGATAGGATAGGAGTAATGTATTTGGGAGTTATGGTCGAGCTTTCAGATTCTGATAGAATTTTTGCAAATCCACAACACCCTTACACCAAAGCACTTTTGCAAGCAATACCAAGAACTGATGTTGATAAGGGACAAGAGCTTCAAACAATCGAAGGAGATATTCCATCAGCTGTAAGACCACCAAAGGGTTGTCGTTTCCATACAAGATGTAAATATTGCATGGATATTTGTAAACAATTTGAGCCAGAGCTTAAAGAAGTTGAACCAGGTCATTTTGTAGCTTGCCATTTGATGGATGTATCAGAAGAAACAAAAATGAAAGCCTTCGAAAAAAATGAAGAAGAAAGACTTAAAAAAGAACATGAATTAGCCGAGGAAGCTAATCTATGAAAAGACCAGTAGATCCTTTCAAAAATAAAACAAAAGAAGAAATCTATGAAAAAGAAGAACTTTTAGAAAAAGATAATCTAGAAAAAGACGATAGACTCGCTATGTTTTTGGCAGCTATGAAAGTTTTTTTACCACCAGTTTTATTAATACTTCTACTCTTTACATCCTTAATATTTTTCTTTTAAGATTACAAAATAAATTTAAGGGTAAGAAATTAAAAGAGAAATGATAAAAGAATATGAAAGGAAGTATTATGAGTAAATTTGATTTATATTTTAAACCAGAATGTCCATATTGTTTAAAAGTTTTAAACTTTATGCATGAAAATAAAATTGTAGATTTCACATCTTACAACGTAAAAGATGGAAGAAGTGGAGAAGAAAACACCAAAGAGTTAATAGAGCTTGGTGGAAAAGATCAAATTCCATTTATGGTTTTTGGCGATAAAAAAATGTACGAATCTGACGATATAATAGAATATCTAAAAGAAAACTATTAGAATTAAGCCAGTGGGAAATCCTGCTGGTTTTTTTGTGAGGGAAAAATGAAAAAATTACAATATAAAGACGAAAAAATTTTTGAAAATGAAAGAATGACCTATAAATTAGAAGGAAAGTACAATGTATTGCGTCCTAGTGGTAAATTGGTAGCAAGATTTAAAATAAAAAACTTATTTAGCCTAAGAGGAAAAAGGCAAGCTGTAATAGGAAATTTAAAAATTGAAAAAATGAACGACCAAAAAATAAATGAGGCGAAAATTATAAATAGGCAAATGAAATTAATAGAAAATGGAGAAAATCTAACATTAATAAAAGAAGATGAATTTTTGGCAAACTTTGACTTTACAAAAAACACCTTAGAAATTTATGAAGATGAAAACTTGTGTGTTGCAATATTTTTTGCCTTAAAAAAATTGGAAGAAAATAAAAAATAAGAATGGAGATTTAAGAATCTATATATATTTTTATAAAGAAAAAATACAAAAATCCAAATAAAAAAGGACTTTTGCAAAACTATGAATAATCATAATTTTGCAAGAGTCCTTTAAACATATATATTTCCATATTCATCAGAAGTTTTAGTAAGAGCTATTATAAATTCCACAAAGGCTATTATTGATGGGATAAAAGTCCATGAAAAAATTAAATAAACTATACCTGTGCCGATTTTTCCAGAATAAAATTTATGAGCTCCGATTCCTCCCAAAAAAAACGCCAAAAGCACATAAGCAACTTTATTTACAGCCCTTTTATTGTAAGAGTTTATATAATAATTATTAGTCACATTACTTTTTTCTTCAATCCTATTTACCTTAAAATCATCTTCATCAAAATCTTCATTTAAGCTATGATTTTCAACAAAATTTTTTTCTTTGATTTTACTTACCAAATATCCATCATCTGCCTTAAAAACTTTGACCTTGTCCCCAATTTGAGGAATAAAATTCACATCAGAAAGTTTTACTCTTACAACAGATCCGTCATCAAGACCTACAACTATATCATCAATTTCAATTTTTATAATTTCTCCCATAAATTTCTCCTTATTTTTTATAATTATATCATAATTTGTATAAAAAAAATAAAAAAATCATAAAATTTCCCCAAAGTTGCCCTATAGTTGCTAGCTTTTTTGAAAAACATTACTTAAAATAATATTAAGGAGGACTTATGATTGGACAAAAAATCAAAAACAAAAGAAAAGAATTGAACCTTACCCAAGAATATTTGGCAAAGGAACTAAATATATCAAGACAAGCCGTATCTAAATGGGAAAAAGAAATAAGCGAGCCATCAATGGAAAATTTGGTAAAATTGTCAGAAATTTTTGGAGTAGATATAGGATATTTTAAAAATGAAGAAGATGAATCGAAAATAGGAAAAATTTTTTGGTCATTTCTATACGCCATAATTGGCTTTGCCTTTTACCTAATTTATTATTTTGGAATAGTAGAAGGAGTCTTAAACAAAAACCCAAAAGAAATGCCATTTTTAATATTAACAATTTTTCTAGCCTTGTCAGTAATAGCCTTCCCCCAAGCCATAAAAGATATGGGAGAAAAATTAGAAAAAATAGATTATTTAACATTTTCGAAATTGGTTTTGCCAATAATTTTTATAATTTCGCCTTTTATTGTGTTTTATTATATTTTTAAAAATGAAAGCTGATAATTTTATGATTTTTATGTAATTTTAAGAAAAAATAATGGGGTTGTTGAAAAATATGAATAATCATTATTCAATATTTAGAGGGGTCTCCTAGAAGATTTTTAATAGCACTCTTATATTGAGGCAAAATCTTCATAGAGTTTCCTCTAAAAATTGGGATGATTTATTTATTTTGCAACATTCCAATATTTTTTATTTTCTTATTAAATAGTTAAAGGCTGATAGGGCTGCTGTTGCTCCTGAGCCTGCTGCTATTATTATTTGTTTATAAACGGAATTTATTGCATCACCTGCTGCAAATATTCCTTCTATATTTGTTGAACCGTCTTTTTCTACTTCGATTTCGCCCCTATCTGTGAGTTTTATCTTTCCTTCTAGCCATTCTGTGTTTGGAATTTGACCGATTTGGATAAAAACTCCAGCGAGATCTATTGTTTTTTCTTCTTTTGTATTTCTATCTATATATTCAAGACCTGTTAGTTTTTTATCTCCTAGGAGTTTTGTTGTTTGGGCAGATGTTATAACTTTTACGTTTTGAAAGGATTCTAATTTTGTTTGTAATATTTTATCTGCCTTTAATTCTGGTAAAAATTCGAGAACTGTAACGGTTTTTGCTATTGATGCAAGGTCTATTGCCGCTTCTATTCCTGAATTTCCTCCTCCTACAACTGCCACGTCTTTTCCTTTAAATAGGGGACCGTCGCAGTGGGTACAAAAAGCTACGCCCTTGTTTTTGAATTTTTCTTCTCCATCTATTCCAAGAAGTCTCCATCTTGTTCCTGTTGCAAAAATTAGACTCTTACTATTTATTTTTGCTCCATCTTCTAGGATTATATTAAATTCATCATCTTTTTTTTCGAAATCGACAGCTTTTACTCCCTCTATTATGTCTACGCCAAGATTTTCTACTTGGTTTTTGACTGATAGCATATATTTAGGTCCTTCTGTTTTTAGGATTCCTGTTATATTTTCTATATCGAGAGTTTCGTTTACTTGTCCACCAAATTCGTCTGCAACTATTGCAACTTTTAGGCCTTTTCTTGCTCCATAAATTGCAGCTGTAGCACTACTTGGTCCTGCTCCGACTATCAAGATATCGTAATCTTTGAAATTGGATAAATCTTTTTGGACTTTTTCTGCAACAAGGTCTAAAAGACTTGCCATAGTTTTTTTGCCCCCGTCAAGAAACTCTCCATTTTCAAAAATTGCTGGTACTGCCATAACATCTCTTTGTTCACATATATCTTGGTTTATTGAACCTTCAATCATTGTGTGTGAGATATTTTTGTTTAAAACTGCCATAATATTGAAAGCTTGTACAACCTCTGGGCAGTTGTGGCAGGAAAGTGAAACTATTGTTTCAAAATTTCTTTTTTCCTTTATAGATTTTATTCTTTCTTTTTCTTCAGTGGATATTTTTGGTTCGATTCCACCAACTTGCAAAAGTGCAAGAACAAATGATTCGAACTCGTGTCCCAAAGGAATTCCTGCAAAAACAATTTTTCCGTGTTCAAATTCTCCGTTTAAACTAAAAGCAGGTGTAAAATCTAATTTTTCTTCTTTTATTTTTATCTTGTCAGATAAAGACTCAACATCTTCAACAAAAGATTTTAGTTTTTTTGAATTTTCATCTTCATTTAGCGAAAGTCCAATTGTTACATTGGACTTTAGCATTTTAAGATAAGCCTTTAGCTGATCTTTTAATTTACTGTCTAACATCAGATTTTTCCAACAAGGTCAAGTCCTGGTGTTAGTGTATCATCATTTTCAGAATTCCATTTAGCAGGACATACTTGGTCTGGATGTTTTCTTACATATTGACCAGCTTTAACTTTATATATATTATTTTCTGCTTTTCTTCCGATTCCTCCTGCATTTATTTCTAATGCTTGAATAACATTATCAGGGTCTATAACAAAAGTTGCTCTGTCAGCTTTTCCATCTTCTGTTAAAATATCTAAAGCTTTTGTGAGTTCTTTGTTAGAATCGCCAATCATTTTGTATTGGATTTTTCCTATAGCTTCACTTTCATCATGCCAAGCCTTGTGTACAAAATGTGTATCAACACTTACAGAATAAACTTCTGCTCCCATCTCTTTTAATTGCTCATATTTTTCTTGTAAATCTTCAAGCTCTGTAGGACATACAAAAGTAAAGTCTGCTGGATAAAACATTAAAACTTTCCATTCACCTTCAAGGTCCTTATCGCTAATTTTGATAAATTCATTTGTTTTTGGATCATAAGCATCCAAATTAAATTCAGGTAATTTTTTTCCTATTAATGACATAATATCCTCCATTTTTAAATAAATTACTTTATTTTAAATAAGAAACAAAGTATATGATAATTATACTCATTATAAAACTAAAATCAATATCATAAATTTCAAATAAAAATGCCCTTCCAAAATTTATGGAAAGGCAATTTTAAAAAGCCACTTATAAGTATTTAAGTGGCTCTTTGATGGGCGAAATCTTTTTTCAAAGATTTCCATGAGTTAAACAGTAAAAGTTTATTTTCTAAACTTTCTATTTAATTATATCATTGAATTTACAATTGGTAAAGATAATTAATAATTTGTCCACATAGTTTGGGTATAATTTAATTGAGGTGAATTATGAATATATTATTAGCTTTGGATTCTATTAAAGATTTTGAAAATTCTATTGAGATTGGAAATTATTTCAAGGAAGAATTGGAAAGTGAAAATGTGAATAATGAGGTTAATATTCTTCCATTTTTGGATGGGGGAATGGGGACTGTTGAAATTATGAAGGAAGTTATTGGTGGGGATTTTTCTTATGTTAATGTTCATAATCCTTTGAGTGAGGCTGTAACTTCTAGATATATTATAAAGGAAAATTTGTGCGTGATGGAGATGGCTCAGGCTTGCGGGCTTAGGCTTTTGTATAAGGATAAGCTTGATGTTATGGAATCTTCTTCAATTGGTCTTGGGGAGATGATTGTTGATGGTTTAAATAATGGCTGTGAGAAATTTTTTATTGGCATTGGGGATACTGCAACTAATGATATGGGCATGGGTATGCTTTATGCTTTGGGGGTTAGGTTTTTTGATAAAAATCTTAATTCTTTAAATCCTGTTGCAAAAAATATGATTAAGGTTGATTCTATTGATATGTCTGGTCTTGATAGAAGAATAATGGATGTTGATTTGGAGATTGCTACAAGCCAACCTCTTACTCTTTTTCAAAGAAATTCTTTTTTGGAAAAAAGACCTATTAGAAAGGGAGCAAGTCCTGAGGAAATTTTAGAACTTGAAAAAGCCTGCAAGCATTTTTCTAAAAAAGTTAGTGAGGCTTTGGGTGTAAGCGAAATAGATTTTCCTTATCTTGGTGCTGGTGGCGGAGTTTCTTGGGCTCTTTATATATTTTTTAGGGCAAAAATTTCTAATTCTATGGAACTTGTTTTGTCTTTGCTTGATTTTCAAAAATTGGTTAGGGACAAAGACCTTTTAATTATTACGGAAAATGTTGATGAATTTAATGGGGAAAATTCTATTAATCTTTCTAAATTTGCTAAAAGATATAATGAAAATATAAAAATTATTTTCTTGCAAGATGAAGATTATCCTAATATGAGGGATAATCCTTATATAGATGATATTTATAAATTTAAAATAAAATCTAATCTTGAAAGGGGAGATTATGAGAAAGAAATTAGGTCTGTTGCTAGGACTTTTATTTCTGATAATCTTTCACAGATGGAAAATAAATTTGAGAAAGAGGAGTTATGGCTAAGGGAAAAATGACAAGAATTTTAATGGGAATAAATATCCTAGTTTTTATATTGATGACTGTTACAGGTGGCAGTGAAAATATTGAAAATCTTTTGAGATTTAATGCTATGAGCAAAATCTATATTTATTATGGCGAATGGTGGAGGCTTTTTTGCCCGATTTTCATACATATTGGGATAATACATCTTTTGATGAATATGTATTTTTTAAATAATATTGGAGATGTATTTGAAAGTCTTTATGGCTCTACAAAATTTCTGATAATTTATTTACTTTGTGGAATAATGGGTAATTTATTTACTTATGCTTTTGGAGAGGTAACAAGCGTATCAGCAGGGGCATCAACTTCTTTGTACGGCTTATTTGGGCTTGCCTTGGGGATTATGTTCAATTACAGGGACAACGAATTTCTAAGACAATTTGGCTCAAGCTTTATAGGAATTGTTGCTATAAATATAATATATTCATTTATGGTTCCAGGAATTGGAATTACAGGACATATTGGAGGGCTTTTGGGCGGATTTATTCTTGCAGGATTTTTCCCGATAATGAATATGACTTTGCCAACAAGCACAAGAATTATTTCCCTTCTAGCCTTTGTGCTAATTGCAATAGGCTTTGTATTTATAGGAAATAAATCAATGTTACAAGCCATATAAAAAATTAAACAAAATAAAAGGAGAAAAAATGGATAGAAAAGATATAGACAAGTCTCTAAAATGGGATACAGAAAAAATTTACAAGACAGACGAAGACTTCTACAAAGAAGTAGAAGAAGTAAAAAATCTAATCGAAAAAACTAAGGCATACAAAGGAAAGATTTTACAATCAGCCGACAGTCTTTACGATTTTTTAAAAACAAACGAAAAATTAGAAAGAAAATTTTCAAAACTTGGCGTATATGCCTCATTAAAATCTGACGAAGATACAAGAGTTGCAAAATACCAAGAAATGTCAAAAATAGCAGATAATTTATTTGCAAATCTTGCCCAAGAACTTTCTTTTATAACACCAGAAATTTTGTCAGAAGATTATAATAAAGTACAAACATATATAGAAGAAAAAGAAGAGCTAAAAATTTACGCTCATTATTTTGAAGATTTATTTAGAAATAAAGACCACACCTTGGGCGAAAATGAAGAAAAAATAATAGCTTCATTTGCAAAATTATCCCAAAATCCACAAAACACTTATATGATTTTTTCAAACGCTGACCTTAAATTTCCAAAAGTAAAAAAAGGCGATGAAGAAATCCAAATTACAGACGCAAACTTCACAAACCTAGAGCTAGATTCAAATCGTGAATTTAGAAAAGAAGTTTACGAAAAATATTATACAGTTTACAAGCAATTTGAAAATACAGCAGCCTCCCTTCTTGATGGCGAAATGACAGCAAATAACACCATAGCAAAATTAAAAAAATTCGATTCGGCAAGAGCTATGAGCCTTTTTTCAAATAACATTGACGAAAAAGTTTACGATAATCTAGTAGAAGTAATCCACGACAATATAGAAATCCACAGAGATTACACAAGTTTGAGAAAAAAAGTTTTGGGACTTGATGATTTAGGATTTTACGATATTTATTTGCCATTAGTAGAAGATTATAACAAAACTTACACTTTTGATGAAGCGAAAGAATTAATCCTAAAAGCCCTAGCTCCACTTGGAGAAGATTATATCAAAAAAGCAAGAGAAGGCTTTGATGATAGGTGGTTTGATGTAATGGAAAACGAAGGAAAAAGATCTGGAGGATATTCATCAGGTTCTTATGATACAGAACCATACATTTTATTAAACTATAATGAATCCTTAGACTCCCTTTTCACAACAGCCCACGAATTGGGTCATTCTATGCATTCCTACTACACAAGAAAAACCCAACCATATATCTATGGAAACTATTCAATATTTTTGGCGGAAATAGCATCAACAACTAACGAACTTCTATTATTAAACTATATGATAGACCATGCAAAAGATGAAAAAGAAAAAGCCTATTTACTAAACCACTATGTAAATTCATTCAAATCAACAGTATTTAGACAAACAATGTTTGCAGAATTTGAGCTAGAGGCAAACAAATTAGTAGAAAATTCAATGCCAGTAACAGCAGAAAAATTAAATCAAATCTACCACGACCTAAACGTAGATTATTTTGGCAAAGATATAGAAGTAGACAAATATATATCAACAGAATGGGCAAGAATTCCACACTTTTATATGTTCTACTACGTCTTCCAATACGCAACAGGCTTCTCATCAGCAGTAAGCCTATCAGAAAAAATACTTCACGGAGATAAAAAAGATTTGGAAAAATATCTTAACTTCTTAAAAGCAGGAAAAAGTAAATATCCAATAGAAGTATTAAAAGATGCAGGAGTAGATATGACCAAAAAAGATTCACTCCAAAAAGCAATGGATGCTTGCAAAGAAAAATTAGAAGAATTAAAAAAATCATTAGAAAAATAAAATAAAAAGAGCCTTATAAAAGAGTAAAAATACTTTGAAATAAGGCTCTTTTAAAATGCAAAAAAATAAAAATAAAAAAATTTGACAAAGATAAAAAATCCTAGTATTATATAAAGGCACTGTTAAAGAGCAAAGTCAAAAAGAAAAATAAAAATTGACAAAGTAATTTAAATAGTGTATTATAAATATAATATCACTTCAAACAAACAATCTAAAAAGTAAGATTTTAATAAAAAAATTAAAAAAATACTTGACAAGATAAAATGAACGTGGTATTATATAATAGTCGTTACAAAGTAACGGCATTGAACCTCAAAAAATATATAGAAAACTACAATAAAAGTAAAGTGAATTACTTTGAGTAAACCAAAACGAAAAATGACAAAAGTCAAGATCAAA
>NZ_KV821185.1:0-1280 GCF_001815585.1 Anaerococcus sp. HMSC075B03 | reverse complement strand
TGTAGAATTCACAGGAACATGGGAATTTATACCAGATCAAGAACCAGAAAAATACAATGTAACACACGAATTTGTATCCGCAACAGAAGGCAAAGATCTTCCACAAGTCGTAAAAGACCTAACACCAGAAGATCAAACAGGCAAAGAAGATGGAAGCGTTGTTAAACCAACTGCTCCAACACAAACAGAAGTAAAAGATACAGAAAACGATGGAACATGGACATTCGAAGGTTATGATAAAGATAGCAAAACTATTGATAAATCAGATGTAACATTCGAAGGAAAATGGAGATTCACACCAAACGAACACAAAGTAAGCTACAAATTTGTTAGTGAAGATCCAACAAAAACTCTTCCTGATGAAGTGAAAAATCTACTTCCAAATCCAGAAAAAGGAAAGGTTAAGGGTGATAAAGTAACACCAACAAAACCTATTCCAGAATCAATTACAACTAAAGATGGAGTATGGACCTTTGTTAAGTATGACAAAGAAAGTGAAACTGTTGATAATAAAGACCTTGTATTTACAGGAACTTGGAAATTCTCTCCAAAACCTGATCCTGTAACCTACAATGTAAACCATCAGTTTAAGTCAGCAACAGAAGGAAAAGACCTTCCACAAGCAGTAAAAGATCAACTTCCTGATCAACAAACTGGTATAGAAGACGGAAAAACTGTAACACCAACTGCTCCTAAAAAGGAAAAAGTAGAAGATACAGAAAATGACGGAATATGGAAATTCAAAGGCTACAAAGACCTAGATAAAACTACTGATAAAGTTGATGCTAAGGTAGACGGAGCCGATGTAATGTTTGAAGGAAGTTGGGAATTTACACCAAACGAACACAAAGTAACTTACGAATACGTAAGCGGAACTGAAGGCAAAGAATTGCCAGCTGAATTAAAAGCGAAAGCTCCAAAAGAAGCAACAGGAAAAGTAAAAGGCGATACAGTAAAATCCCCAGTTCCAACAGGCGATGACGCTACATTTAGAGATGATGTAAACAAAGGAACGTGGAAATTCAAATCTTTTGACAAAAATTCAGTAGAAATTTCAAACCAAGACGAAAAAGTTACAGGAACTTGGGTATTTGCACCAGATCCAGAATACAAAGTAGAACATAAATTTGTATCATCAACAAAAGGAAAAGACCTTCCAAAAGCTGTTACAGATTTAACACCAGTTCAACAAACTGGTAAGAAAGATGGAGAAACTGTAACTCCTACTGATCCAAAACAAAAAACAGTCGAAGATACAGAAAACGATGGAACATGGACAT
>NZ_KV821184.1:0-1211 GCF_001815585.1 Anaerococcus sp. HMSC075B03 | reverse complement strand
GAGGATGATTTTATGAAACAAGATATGAAAGAACAATTATTAACAAAAAGACCCATAGATTTACTTTTTCAATTATCTGTCCCTGCTGTAATAGGAATGATAGTAATAGGTCTTTATCCACTAATGGATGGAATTTTTGCAGGAAATATTATAGGACAAACTGCAATGACAGCTTGTGGTGTAGCTATGCCACTTACCTTTTTCAATAGTGGAGTATCTACACTCATAGGTGTAGGTTCAGCATCAGTTTTATCAAGAGCTATAGGAAAGGGCGACAAAAAAACAGTTGATAAAATTATGGGGAATTTAATCTTTTGGGTTATTCTATTCTCATCAATTATTACAATAGGCGGAATTTTACTTGCACCACATTTTTTAGATATGGTTGGAGCAAGTGGAGAAATTAAAGAATATGGTATCAGATATTTACGAGTGATTTTCATTGGTTCTTTATTTGTAAACTTTACTCAATCAGCAAACATGGTTATGCGTGGAGAAGGATTAATGAAAAAAGCAATGCTCATTATGGGGCTAGGGGCTTTTTTAAACATAATTCTTGATCCAATTCTAATGAAATTAATGGGAAAATACGCAATAGAAGGGGCTGCACTTGCAACTATTACAGCACAATTTGTTCAAGCGATAATAACACTCCATTACTTCAAATATAAAAGTAAAGCAGTAAAAATAAATAAAATCAAACCTGATCAGGAAATAAAAAAAGAAATGTTTGGCGTAGGGTCATCTGCTATGATGATGCAAATTTTATTTATGATTCAACAAACAATGCTATATAAAATGTCATTTAAATATGGCGGAGATACAAATGCTATCTTGATGGCAGCAACACTTAGAATATATGCCTTTTCATTCATTCCACTTTGGGGAATGAGTCAAGGTTTACAACCTGTAGTTGGTACAAATTTTGGAGCGAAAAAATACGACAGAGTAAAAGAAGCTATGAAAGTATTTTCTATCGGAGGATTAATTCTTGCATCAATATTTTGGATACCAGCATTAGCATTTTCAAAGAATATACTTTCCTTATTTGGAGTAGAAGAAAGTATTATAACTCAGGGAATAGGAAACTTTAGACTATTTTATTCTATCTTTATTCTATATGGAGTAATGGTAATGACTATAACATTCTTCCAATCAATAGGAAACGCTAAAAAAGCCGGCATAATAGTAATGCTAAGACAGTTATTTTT
>NZ_KV821183.1:144061-172833 GCF_001815585.1 Anaerococcus sp. HMSC075B03 | reverse complement strand
TTTTTTTCTATTGTCAAATATTTTTTTATTAATTTATTTCTCTTTTATTTTTAGGGAACTTACTACGTAATATTCTCTTGCTGAACTTATCATTGCTGCGTTTCCTATTCTCATGTATGGTGCTATGAATTTTTTATTGTAGGCAAATAGGCCTGTTACGTATGAAAAGTTTTCTAAACTTGCTTTTTCTTTTTCCATTTTTATAAATTTCATAGGATTTACTGTGTAATATTCTTGGTAAATGTAATTTTTATTTTTTATTTCTTCTAAGATTTTCCCAAATTCTTTTTTTGTGTGTTCTTTTCCTACGTAGATTCCGTGTGATGCGTAGCCTTGGATTGGTTTTAAAATATATTTGTCCTTGTTTGCTACCAATTTTTCTTTGTCTTTTTCGTAATTTAATTTTTCTGTATATGGTATGTGATTTTTTATAAATTTATTTTCTTTTTCCGATAGTATCTTTTGACTTTCTTCTAGCCTTAGGATTCTAAATATATCTTTTGTGTAAAAAAGTGTGGACCTAAATGAGCCTATGCTTATTATTTCATCGTTTAGATAGGCATCTATTAAATTTTTTCCTAATTCTTTGTTTTCTATTAAATCGCTTGTGACAAGTCTTCTATAGACTAAGTCGATTTTCATATCTTCTATATACAGGCCATTATTTTTTCTTTCTAAATCTTTTAGGTTTGCAATTTTGCAATTGTGACCTCTTTTTTGAAATAGATTTTTTATAGTTTCAAATTCTATGTTGTCAAATTCTATTATGTCGACTATTGCTATGTTTATTTTTTCTTTTTTGCCTTTTATTGAAAAATATAAATCTTCTATTGAATCTACCAAACTTTCTAGTAGGTTTATATGATTTATTTGATATTTTTCTTCTAGTTTTTTTATAGCTTTGGAATCTTTCATCAAATCTGCCAAAGACTTATCTTCTAGCATAGCTGATGAGCCGTCTGTGTTTAGCTCGCAAAATTTATAGTCTTTTTTGCCATCATACATTACGTCAAATCTCGCTATTGGTGTTGAAATGTCATAGCCTGGATCTTTTAGGATTAATTTTTCTGTCAAAGGATCTAGGTCGAATAATTTTCTGTAATTTTCGTTTTCTAGGTATTCTTTTGTGACTTTTTCTACTATGGACATAAAAATATTTATCATTTCATCATAGAGTTTAAAATCTTTTGTATCGTAAAAATACGCATCATACAAGGTAGGTAGAACTTCTTCTTTGTAGGTTGCTCCATATTCTTTTCTTTTGTCTAATAAATTTTGGTAATCTTTTCTATAGCCTTTATAATCTTCGTTTATTATTTTTATATAATCATCTTTTATTTTGTTGTTTATCATTAATTCCTTTTCTTCTCCTCTAATCTTCTGGATTGTAATTTACTATGGATACAAATTTCCCGTTTTTGTCTTGAATTTTTCTAATTCTTTTGTCGAAATCTGTTCTTTTTAGCCAAACCAATTTATCACAACCCAAACATCTTAACTTCATATCTGCACCCATTCTTTCGATTTTCCATTTATTTTCTCCGCACGGATGAGATTTTTTTAGGCTAACTATATCGTTTAATTTATATTTTTTCATAAATTTCCTCTTCTAATAAACTACTTTTTATTTTTCTTTTTTCCATTTCTTCTTTTATAAGCTCTCTTACTTTTCTTGAAATCTCCCATTGCATTCCTGCTTTTACCAAGGATGTCACCCTTACTGTGTAGGAGAAATCCTTAAATTCGTGTATTTCAAAAAAGCTCAAATCTTCTACGAAATCATTTTTATATTTTGGCATTGTTTTTATTTGTTGAGATACGCTTTTTATCATCGCTTTTACTTCATCAAGCTTTGTATCATTAGATACGCAAAAATATGCTTCACTTTTTTGAGCTCCCCTATCAAAATTTTGGACATTTGTTATATTTGAATTCGGAATAATGTGAAGGGATCCGTTATAATCTCTGATTTTTGTAATTCTAAGATTAACCTCTTCGACAGTTCCTTCAACTCCAGAGCATGAAACCCATTCGCCAACTCTTATCTTGTCATCAAATATTATCAAAACTCCCTTCACAAAATCTGCAATAAGAGTTTGAGCACCAAGAGCTATGGCGATACCACCAATTCCTGCTGTAGCTATAAGACTTGATGTGTTTACTCCAAAAATATCCAAAATCATAGTTATGGCAATAAAAATTATAAGTATCCTAATTATAGAATAAAAAATCCTTGATAGGGTTTCAAGTTTTGCTGTATTTCTTTTTGCTTTGCTTTTGTTTCTTTCAAAAAATTTTCTTATTATTTTATGAACTAATTTTAATGTAATAAAACACAATAACAAAACAATTAGGACAGAAATAATATTTATAGTAATTTTATTTCGCATAAAATCGGGTAAAAGAGAGCTCTTTGCAACCATCTTGTCAATATTTTCTATATCTTCTAATTCATTCATTTATATCATCCTCTATAATTTTTAAAATTTCACAAGCAAGCTTTTCGTGAAAAATTTTCCCCATGTGCAAACCATCAAGATAATAGGGCTTGATTTTTCTTGAATCAACTTTCAAACAATCAAAGTCCAAAAGTTTTTTTGCAAATTCATTTATTTTTTCATTTACATATCCATAAATCAGATAAGAATCTTCCTCCTCTATTAAAGGCGGTATAATTATAATATTTTTTCTGGCAGTAGATAAATTTAATATACTTTTGACATTTGAATATGCAAGATTCACACTTTGCCCATTCAAAAAGTCATTTGAGCCACCAAAAATTATTAAATAATCAATATCTTCATATTTATTTTTATTTTTTTCATACCTTTTAACCATATCATCTGTTGTAGAGCCATTTATGCCAAAATTTATAACTTCAAAACCCGCCTTAGTTAAAAAGCGGGTGTAATTATTGCATTCTACAAGATAACCTTGGGTAAAGGAATCTCCAAGAGCAAGTATTCTCATTATTTTACCTTCTTTAGGGCAAGGGCCGTTCTTGATGGGATATAAATTTCAATTCCATCGTAGTCGGTATTTTCTAAATTTTTGGATTCATAAATAAAATCTTTCGAAATTCTTCCAAGTCCACCAAATTCTTCATCGTCAGTATCCAAAATCACTTTAAATTTTCCCTTATCGTGGATTGGCACTTGGAAAGAATCGTAGGAATTTTGTGGGTGGAAATTGAAAATATAAACTATATCCCCATTTCTGTAGGCAATAACTTTCCTATCATTATCAAGCCACAGCCTAAAAATATCATTTCCTAATTGCTTATTTTTTTTGATTTGGTCAATCATTTTTTCATCCCATTTCAAAAGCCAATCGTATTTTAATAGGTCATTGTCAGCCAAAGACCAAAGACGTCTTGCGTAATGGAAAGAATAATTATTGCCTTCTCTTGGAAAATCTATCCATTCAGGATGACCAAATTCATTTCCCATAAAATTCAAATAAGATTCAGCGCCCATAGATATTGTAATCCATCTTATCATTTTGTGAAGAGCAATCGCCCTATCAATTATGATATTGTGGGTTGTTTTTTCCATATCCCAATACATGGAAGAATCTGCAAGTCTAAAAATCGTAGTTTTTGAACCGACAAGAGCTTGGTCGTGGCTTTCTACATAAGAAATTCTAGCTTCAGATGGTCTAGAAGTTGAAAGCTCGTACCACATTTTTCCCATATCCCAATCTTCATCTCGTTTTTCTAGGGCCTTTTCCCAAAAATCTGGCATACCCATAGAAAGTCTATAGTCAAAACCAATTCCTCCATCTTTAATTGGTAGGCACATTCCGGGCATAGCTGACATATCTTCAGCAATTGTTATGGCATTTTTCTTAACTTCTCTTATAAGTTCATTGGCAAGTTGAAGATAATTTATAGCTTCAATATCGGTATTCATAGAAAAATATTTTGAATAATTATCAAAATTTTCTCCCCTACCGTGATTTTTATAAATCATTGATGTAACTCCATCAAATCTAAAACCATCAAAATGAAATTCCTCAAGCCAATATTTTATATTTGAAAGAAGAAAATGGCATACTCCAGGTTTGTGATAATCAAATAATTTAGAATCCCAATCAGGATGATTTCCCTCATCGCCTTCATGGAAAAATTGGTAGTCTGTTCCATCAAAAAGATTTATCCCCTCAATAGTATTTTTTACAGCATGGGAATGAACCAAATCCATTATCACATTTAAACCCATTTCGTGGGCAGTATTTATTAAAGATTTTAAATCATCATTTTCTCCATACCAAGAAGAAGGAGCGAAAAAATTTGAAACTTGGTAGCCAAAAGATCCATAATATGGATGTTCAGCTATAGCCATAAGTTGGACTGTATTGTAGCCTTCTTTTTTAATTCTTGGCAAAATATTTTTTTCAAATTCTTTGTAAGTTCCAACACCCTCTCTTTCACAAGCCATACCAATGTGGGCTTCATAGATTAGAAGATCGTGGTTTTTAATTTTAAATTTATCATCTGTCCATTTAAATTTTTTCCTAGGATTTTCTACAATTGCAGAAAAATCTAAATTTTCATCTCTTTCAACCCTTCTTGCAAAAAGAGGAATCCTATCTTGGATGCTTTCTCCATAGTCAACCATAACTTTCACTCTGGATTTGTGTGGAATAGTCCTAATTCCTTTAACAAAAATCTCCCAATCTTCGTCATTAATTTTCTTTAGAGGATGGGAGTGTCTATCCCAATCGTTAAAATCTCCAATTAGATAAAGCCCCTTGGCATTTGGAGCCCATTCCCTATAAATCCATCCAGTTTTTACCTTGTGAAAGCCATAATAATTGTGGGCATTGGCAAAATCTTTTAATTTTTCGCCTTTTTTCAAAAGTCTAGCCTTTTGTTTTTCATATTCATCCATTCTCAGATTTATATCATTTTTATAATCCTTGATCCAAGGATCAATTTCCAAAATCTTCCACTCTTTCATTATTTGCCCCTTTTCTATACTATTTTTTATTCTTTTTTATTTTCCTCAATAATTTTTTCTGTTATTTCTTTTGGAACTTCTTCATATTTATCAAATTCCATTGAGAATGATCCGCGAGCCTGTGTCATTGATCTTAAATCTATTGAATATTTTAAAACTTCACTTTCTGGTGCAAGAGCTGAAATGATTTGTGAGCCGTCTTCTTGTGGTTCCATGCCCAAAATCTTTCCACGTCTTTTGTTCATATCTCCCATTACATCGCCCATGTACTTCTCATCAACTTTAATTTCAAGTTTCATTATAGGCTCAAGCAAAATTGGTTTTGCTTCAACGATTCCTTTTTTGAAAGCAAGCCTTGCTGCTGATTTGAAGGCTTGTTCGTTTGAATCTACTGGGTGGTAAGATCCATCATATAAAGTAGCCTTTATTCCAACAACCTTATAACCTGCAAGAGGACCTTCATCCATTGAATCACGAAGTCCTTTTTCTACAGCTGGGAAATAATTTTTAGGAACTGCTCCACCAAATACTTCCTCATCAAAAACGAATTCTTCATCGCATGGTTCAAATCTAATAAATACATCTCCATATTGACCAGCACCACCAGATTGTTTTTTGTGTTTACCTTGAACATCAGATTTTCCCTTGATAGTTTCTCTGTAAGGGATTTTTAAATCAACAATTTTTGTATTAACAGAATAATTTTCTTTTAATTTATCCATCAAAACTTCAAGTTGAACATTACCAAGTCCTGCCAAAACTTCTTGGTGAGTTTCAGCATCTCTTCTATCTTCAAAAGTAGGATCTTCTTCTGATAATTTTTTCAAAGCGGCTGAGATTTTATCCTCATCATTTTTACTTTCAGCCTCAATTGCATAATATAAAACTGGTCTTGGATATTTAATTTTCTTATATTCTATAGGATTGTCTTTTGTGCATAAAGAATCTCCAGTTTGAAGAATATCTTGTTTAGAAAATGCTCCAATATCTCCAGCAACAATTTTTTCTGTTTTATATTGTTCTTTTCCTCTTAAATAGAAAATATTTGAAGCCTTTAATTCCTTATCTTTACTTATATCATAGAAATTTTGATCTTTTTTAATAGCTCCAGATAAAACCTTAAATATTGAAATCTTACCCAAAAATGGATCAGCAATTGTTTTAAATACAACAGCAGAAAAAGGACTATCTTCGCTAACTTCAAATTCTTCATAATCATCAGTAACTCTAAATCCAATGTTTGCAGCCTTGTGGTCAGGAGATGGCATATATTTTGTAATAACATCCATCAACAAATCAAGACCAATATTTTTCTCCAAGCTACCAGCAACTAAAGGAACAGCATTACCATTTATAATTGCCTTCCTAAATCCTTCTTTAAATTCTTCTTCAGTAAAACTTTCGCCTGAAAAATATTTATCCATCAACTCATCATCACTTTCAGCAACAACTTCTTGAATTTCTTCATAAACAGCATTTACTTCTTCAACTCTGATTTCAGGTATTTCAACCTCTTCTACCTTGCCATCAACATATTTAAAAGCTTTTTTATCTATAACATCGATCAAACCTTCAAAATTTTCGCCTTCACCAAGGGTTAAGGTTAGTGGGATTATTTTTTTGGAGAAATCTATGTGTAGGTCACTAACTACTTGATTGAATTTGGCATTTTCTTTATCCAATTTATTTACAAAAATAATTCTTGGCAAAGAAATATTTTCTGTATATTTCCAATATTTTTCAGTTCCTACTTCGATTCCATTTTCTCCATCAATTACAAACAAAGCTGATTCGCTTGCTCTGAGAGCATTTAATACTTCTCCTTCAAAATCAAAAAATCCAGGAGCATCGATAAAGTTTACCTTGTAATCCTTGTATTCAACAGGAATTATTGAGGTTTGGATTGAAATTTTTCTTTTAATTTCTTGTTTTTCATAGTCAGATACAGTATTACCGTCCGCTACTTTTCCAACCCTGTTAATAGCCTTTGTAAAATATAGCAAAGATTCAGTCAAGGAAGTTTTTCCTGCTCCCGAATGCCCTACTAAAGCTAAATTCCTTAATTTGTTTGTTTTATAATCTTTCATAATAAAATAACCTCCGTTTTGTCGATGAAAACATTTTTTCATTCTATGTATATTTATATACCCATTTTATTAAATTAACTAAAAAATTTTTAACAAAATTAAATAATTTATTTTTGCAAATATTTTCATTGTTAAAAACAAACTTAAACTTATTATTAAAATATCAAATTACAATAAAAAAAGACTTGGAAATATCCAAGCCAGATTATTTCAAAAGTATACAAATCCTCATGCTAAGAATATCATACGTAAAAAATTGATTTGATTTCAAATTCCAAAATTCGTCAAGAAATCGCACTGTTTGAGAGCGTAGCTTGAGTTTGCGATTTTAGAATTTTGAAATTTAAAAATCAACAATTTTTGGAGTCAGATATTCGTGCTTGAGGGTTTGTTTACGATCTGACTTAGAAAAAATCCAAGTCTATTTTTTAATTAAATTTTTAATACCTCTTTTTATTACCTCAAAAAATGATAAAGACCTTCTCAACTTATCTGACTCAATATAATTATTTAAAGCTCTCAAAGTTTTTTTATTATCCTTTGTTGTAAAAATAAAATTGCCACTTTCTTTTGTATGAATCGCAAATCTATTTATTTTTTTGCCAAATAAAACTGACGCACTCACAAAAGAAATTTCCTTGTAAGGAATTTGTATATAATCTTCTACATTTTTTTCATTATAAAATTCAAAGGCCTTATCGCCTACCATTATATTTCCATCAGAGGTAAATCCATTAAGGCATCTTCCTTTAATGGATAAGTCTACATTTTTATTTTGACTTTGAACCATTACATGATTCCAAGTACAGATGCTATTATTCCTATTATAAATAAAGCAACTATTATAACAATTGGAGATACATTTTTCTTTAATAATTTACAAATTCCAAGTGTTAATAACATTGGAACAAGTCCTGGTATTAATTGGTTTAAGTTATCTTGTAGGGTTGTAACTTTTACTTGATCAAGGCCTGCTGATCCTAATTGATCGTAAAGTTTGAAGGCTTCTTGAAGTCCCTTGCTGCCACTTGATAAAGAATTCCAATCAATAAATGATCCTGCTTGTTGAGTTACTTCTGATACGTTTACAGTAAATGTTACATTTACCCATCTTTGTACCAAAGCACCAACTATAAACATACCAACAATTGATGCAACCAAGTTTACTTTTCCTAAAAGTCCACCTGATAAATCTTTTGTAATTTCATTTCCTACTTTGTAACCAAATTCTTGAGTTTTCCACTCAAATGCCATTCTTATAATATTCCAAAATACAAAAAATATTATTGGTCCAATAATATTTCCTGTTAGAGCCATTGATGCACCAAGAGCTCCAAGTATTGGTCTTGCTGTAAACCAGAAAACCGGATCACCAACACCTGCCAAAGGTCCCATCATTCCTACTTTAACAGAGTTTATTGTTTTATCTTCAATAGGAGCTCCATTTGCTTTTTCTTCTTCCATAGCAAGAGTAACTCCCATTACTGGACTTGAAAGATATGGGTGAGTATTATAAAACTCTAAGTGTCTTTTTAAAGCAGATTTTCTTTCTTCATCTGTTTTATATAATTTTTTGATAGCAGGAATTATTGAATAACACCAGCCACCGTTTTGCATACGTTCATAATTCCAAGAACCTTGTAGGAGTTGATGACGATTAAATACTTTTATCCTATCAGATCTTGATAATTCTATTCTTTTTTCATTTACTTCAGTCATATTTCCTCCTAATAATCATTTATAATATCGCCAAGTGGATCTCCAGTATTAGCTGATCCATTTGATGAAGATGATTCTTTAAGTTTTAAATAGATAAGTGCAAGTGAAAATCCTACTACACCAAGTCCGATTAGAGTTAGTTGTGGGATTGCTGCAACTGCAAAACCAATTGCAAAAAATGGCCAAGTTTCTTTTGTACTCATCATATTAATTACCATCGCATAACCTACTGCTGCAACCATTCCTCCACCTACTTCCATACCATGAGTTAACCAACCTGGCATAGAATTTAAAACGCCTGTTACAACTTTTGGTGAAACAAAACAAAGTGCTGCTGCAGGAACTGCAATTCTAAGTCCTTGCATCAAAACTGCAAGTATATGAAGAACTTCAATTTTTCTGAAATTTCCTTCTTCTGCTGCTGCATCCATTCCGTGAACTATTGGAATTGATAAAGTTCTTGCTATCATTGTCAAAAATAGACCTGCTACTGAAAGTGGTATAGCAACAGCTATTGATGTATTTATTGCATTATTTACATTTCCTGAGCCATCTTGTAGAGCTAAAACCATGATAATAGCACTTGCAACTGATGCCAAAGCCGCATCTGGAGCTACTGCTGCTCCAACATTTGCCCAACCAAGAGCAATCATTTGAAGAGCACCACCAAGCATAATTCCTTCTTTTAAATGTCCACTTACAAGTCCAATCAAAGTACAAGCAACGATTGGTTGATGGAATTGGAATTGGTCTAAGATTCCTTCCATACCCGCAAGTAGAGCAACTATAACAATTAAAATAATACTAATTGCTGACATAATTCCTCCTTAAGCCAAACCAAGTTCTGATTTTGCTTTTTTCATAATATTTGTAAAGTTTTCAGGCTGATTTGCTGGAACTTTTCTTACATCGATTTTTATTCCCTTGTCGAGTAATTTTTCAAAAGTTTCAACATCTTCTTTTCCCATAGAAACAGTAGAAGTTACATAAGCCTTTCCTTGTGAGTGAGCCATAGATCCAAGATTTATTTCTTTTAAATCTGCACCTTTTTCGATAAGCTCAAGAGCATCTTGTGGTGTTTCAAATAATAACATTGCTCTTGTATCTCCAAAACGTGGATCTTCAAAAATTTCTGCCATTTTCCAAATTGGCACAACGTGAGCCTTAACTCCTGGAGGAGCAGCCTCCATTATCATTGACTTACGCAAAGCATCTTCACTTACATTATCACTTACGACAATAATTCTTGTTGGATTTGTAGATTTTGTCCAACTTGTAGCAACTTGTCCATGAAGTAATCTTGTATCAATCCTTGCAAGAACAACGTCAATTTTTCCATCTCCAATTACAGTTCCTTCTGGAATTGTTCCAGTATGTTTTGGAAGATTTTCTTGTGACTTATCTTTTGCATTAGATTTATTGTAATCGTCCATCAAGGATTCTGGTTTAGTTTTTACTCCTTCTTTGGCAGGCTCTAATAATAATTTCGCAAGATCATGTGATTTTTCTTCCATAAGTCTTGAGCCAAGCGCCTCAATTAGCATGGGTAAATTAAGTCCGGTAAGAACTGCCCACTTTTCTTCATTTCCATCCATTAGAGCTGAAACTTGGTTAAAAGGTGTTCCACCCCAAAGGTCAACTAAGAAAAGTATTTGTTCACAATCAAGTTTTTTGATTTTTTCTTCAAGATCTTTTCTTAAATCATCAGGACCCATTGAAGGTAAGAGAACAGCTGTTTCTAATTTTTCTTGTTCTCCAAAAATCATTTCCCCAGATTGTCTTATACCTTGAGCAAATTCGCCGTGACTTGCCAGTATAATACCTATCATTTACTTCCCTCCTTAAATTAAATTGATTTATTAAATAAACCTATTTTTATTTTACACTATATCAAGAAATTTTTTAAATATTTTTTTAAAAATTAATTTTTTCCTATTAATGAGATGAAATTTATTTAAGAGTATAGTTGTAGTAATAAATATAAAGAAAGGATTTATTAATGGAAAAATATATTTTAATAAAAAATAAAAAATATGAAAAACTTGGTCTGGATGTTTTTTTGTATGAACATAAAAAATCTGGAGCAAGAATTAATTATATAAAAACCGATGACAAAAACAAAACTTTTGCAATTGCTTTTAAAACTCCCCCAGAATCTTCCAAGGGGATTTCTCACATTTTGGAACATTCTGTATTAAACGGTTCAAAAAAATATATAACCAAAGAGCCTTTTATGGATATGATTGCATCAAGTCTTCAAACTTTTTTAAATGCCATGACCTATCCTGATAAAACTGTTTATCCTGTTGCAAGCGAAAATGATAAGGACTTTTTCAATCTTCAAGATGTTTATTTGGATGCAGTTTTTAATCCAAAAGTTTTAGATAAGGAAGAAATTTTCTTACAAGAGGGAAAATCTATAAAAATTGATGAAAATGGAAAATTTTCTGTATCGGGCGTTGTTTACAATGAAATGAAAGGGGCAACTACAAATCCAGATACTATTATTGTAAATGAAATAAATAAATATCTTTACAAAAACTCCTGCTACCAATATGTTTCTGGCGGAAATCCTTATGATATTTCTAAATTAACTTATGACGAATTTTTAGACTTTTACAAAAGATTTTACCACCCATCAAACGCTGAAATTTTTTATTATGGAGATATGGATATTGAAAAATATTTAAAAAATCTTGATGAGGAATATTTGTCCAATTATGAGAAAAAAGAAATTATTGCAGATTGCAAGGTAGTTGAAAATTATTACAAAAAACCAATTTTTACCTCTTTCCAATCAAACAATGAAGATAAAAACAAATCTTATCTGACATATTCATTTTTAACAAATGAAAGAGCTAATATAAAAGACCAACTTGCAAACGCAATTTTATCAATCGCTCTTTTCAACTCAGATTCTTCTGAAATTTCTCAAAGAATTTACAAGGAAATTGGGCCTGAAAGTTTTTATGCAAGGACTGGCTATGGTCAAAGATCTTCAATTCAAATTACAGCCCAAGGCACATCAGATGAAAACTTAAATAAGTTTGTAGAAATTATTGAAGAAGAGCTTGAAAAATATGCTCACCATATTCCAAAAGATTCCCTAAAAGCTGCCCACGCCCTTTTTGATTTTTCCCAAAGAGAACAAATGAATTCAGCCTCAAAGGGAATTGAATATATACTCATGCACAATTTGGACAATGAAATTTTTGATAGCCTAAATTTGATTGACTATATAAACGAATTGGGAGCTTTGATTGAAACTGATTATTTTGAAAAGCAAGTTAGGAAATATTTTATAAATAACAAGACTAAACTAGTTCTTGTGGCAAAACCAAATAAGGATTATTTTAAAAATATTGAAGAAAAAATCGACCAAGATTTGGAAAATTTGAAAAATTCCTTATCAAAAGATCAGATTGATAAATTAAAGGAAAAGGAAGAAAAATTAAAAGCCTTCCAAGAAAAAGAGGATTCCAAAGAAGATAAGGCAACCATCCCAGCCCTTGAAATTAAAGATGTTGACCTTGAAATCGAAAAAATTCCAAGAAAAATAGAAGATGATGATTTCAAATTTATCTACCACGACCTTGACAGCGCAGGGATGCTTTATAATGAATTTTTCTTTGATATAAACCACCTTAACCTTGAAAATCTCAAATACCTTTGTCTGATTTCAGACTTTTTGGGCTCAATTGATACAAAAAAACATTCTTACCAAAATTTGGATGATTTAATTCCAATAAATATGGCAGGACTTAATTTTACAATCCAAAATATAAAAAACAAGAACGGAGAAATTAATAATTTTATAAAAATTTCCTTCAAAACTACAATTGATAGGTATGAAAATTCTTTGAAACTTGTAAAAGAAATAATGAATGAATCTGTTTTTGATAATGAAAAAAGAATTAATGATATTTTAAAACAAATCAAGGCTTTGTTTGAAATGAATATGTATGATTCTGGTCATAGCCTTGCCCTTACCCGTTCTTTTTCACATTTTGATAAACTTTCATATATCAAAGATGAGCTAAATGGCTTTGGCTATTATGAATTTATAAAGAAAATAGCAAGGGATGTAGAAGAAGATTTCAATAAGTTTAAGGAAAAATTAGAAGATTTGTATAAAGAAATTTTCTCAAAAAATCTTTTAATAAATATCACAGGATCAAATGAAGATTATGAAAAAGTTAAGACTTTTATAAAGAAAGAATTTTCAGACCTTGAAAAGATAAAAAAAGAAAAAGCTCAAATTGATTTTTATAAGTCCTATTATAAAGAAGGAATTTTGTCTGATGCAAATGTAAATTATGTTTCTATGGGGGCAGATTTGAAAGAATTTTCTGACAAGAAATTAAATCTTTTGGCTCTTTCCTCATCAATTATTTCAAATCCTTACCTTCACGATTTAATTCGTGCAAAAGGAGGAGCTTATGGAGTAGGACTTATGGTTGATAAGTACGGAAATATTGGAACATATTCTTACAGGGACCCTCATATAAAAGAAACTGTAGAAAATTATAAAAAAATCCCAGAAATTTTAGAAAATTTAAAACTTGATCCAAATGATTTGAAAAACCAAAAAATTTCAAAAATGGGTTCATATTTAAAACCTCAATCTCTTCAAGCCAAGACTTCCTTGGATTTTATAAGATATTTGCAAGGATTTTCTTATAAAGAGCTTGAAGAAAAACTTCTTGATATAAAAAATGCTAAATTAGATGATATAATTACTTTGAAAGATGACTACAAAAATATTTTGAACAAAAACAATCTTACAGTTTTTGGAAATAGGGAAAAATTGAGGGAAAATAAAAATTATTTTGATAAAATAATAGATTTAGATTCTTAAACATCCTGATTTTATTATTAATTTATTTAATTTTTACTATTTGTATATTAAATAAATATTAAGATAGTTTTTATATATTGAATCTTTCTGGTATAATTTTACTAAGGAGTGAATATGACAAATTATGATAAAGAAAACGAAAAATCTTTGGAAAATAGTCTAAATAAAGCTATTTCTGACATGGATTTTTCTGATATAAGTGAAAAGGTCAAGACAAGTCTTGATATATTTATTGATAAAACAATGAATTTTATAAATGGAAATCAAGTTAGAAAACCCGCAATCCAAACTAAAAATCCTCAAGTTTGTGCCCAAAAACTTCCAGAAAAAACTAAAGTCGGCTTACTTAAAACAGCAATGGTAATTTCTTTTTTACTTGCAATTTCTATGCTAATGATTTTATTTTTTGACGGATTTTCCTATGATTTTTTTAAAAATCTATTTTTAACAGCTTTGTTTTCAATATTTGGATTTTTTACTTTTAGAAAATCCCAACAATTGGATATGATTTCAAAAGATTACACAAGATTTTTAAGAGAGCTTGGACATAACACCGTAATTCCAATAAGAGATTTGGCATCATCAGTTCAAAAATCTGAAGAAGATACCATAAAAGAGCTTTTGTATATGATGAATAAGGGATATTTTAAACAAGCAAGAATTGTAGAAAATAATTCATTATTTTTGTTAGATATTCCAACTTTCAAATTGTACAAAAACCAAAAAAATCAAATGCAAAATTTATCACACGAAGAAAATAAAAAAATAGCCCAAGATGCGAGCACAAAAACAAACAAGGATAAGGCTGAAGAAATAATAAAAATATCAAGCAAAGAAATTACTTCAATAAATCTTGATATTTCAAGAATTAAAAATAGAAATTTTCTTGAAAAAGTAATAGAAATTAAAAAAACAATTGAAAATATTACAAACATTATTAAAAGATATCCAGAAAAAGCTTATGTTTTGGACAAATTTATAGAATATTATTTGCCAACAACTGTAAAATTAATTGATGCTTACACAGAATACGAAATTATGGAATCAAACGATTCAAAAATTAAAAATTCACTTGCGGAAATAGAATCTTCCATAGAAATAATCAATGAAGCCTTTGAAAAAATCCAATTAGAGCTAATGGAAGACAGGACAATGGATATAAAAACAGACATTGATACAATGAAAATTTTGTTAAACCAAGAAGGATATTTA
The DNA here is from genome assembly GCF_001815585.1 of Anaerococcus sp. HMSC075B03. Taxonomy (NCBI): domain Bacteria; kingdom Bacillati; phylum Bacillota; class Tissierellia; order Tissierellales; family Peptoniphilaceae; genus Anaerococcus; species Anaerococcus sp. HMSC075B03. The sequence goes on along the minus strand of NZ_KV821183.1, from coordinate 157,996 downwards.
GAAAAAGATTGGAGCAAAGATGAGTGATATTAAATTAAGATTAGACGGAGAAAATGAAGAGGTCGAATTAAGACCAGTCGAATATAAGGAAAAAATCCAAATAGATCAGTCAATAAAATTTTCTCCAGAAGAAGAAAAGCAAATCGACGATTTCTCACAAAAAATTGACCTAGAAGATTCAAATATAATTCTTCAATACGGAGTTGGAGCTCAAAAAAAGATTTCAAATTTCTCAGAAAAAACTTTAAACACCGTAAAAAACAAAGACCTTGGAGAAATCGGTGGACTTTTGGATAAGGTTGTTTCAGAAATAAAAACAATGGACCAAGATGATGGCGGAGTATTTGGATTTTTTAAAAAGCAAAAATCAAAGCTTGACAATATGAAATTAAAATACCAATCAACCGAAAAAAATATAGACGAAATCGCAAAAGCCTTGGACAATCATCAAATAACCCTATTAAAAGATATTTCTTTGCTTGATCAAATGTACGAATTAAACGAGGATTATTACAAAGAACTTTCTATGTATATAGAGGCAGGAAATAGAAAACTCAAAAGAACATTTGAAGAAGATATACCAGCTCTTGAAAATACAGCAAGAATTTCAAACCTTCCAATGGATGCCCAAAAAGCAAATGACATAAAAGCCCAAGCAAACAGGTTTGAAAAAAAATTGCACGATTTAGATTTAACAAGAATGGTTTCAATGCAAATGGCGCCACAAATTAGGATGGTACAATCATCAAACTCAATTATGGCAGAAAAAATCCAAACAACAATTGTAAATACAATTCCTCTTTGGAAAAATCAAATGGTCCTAGCCCTTGGCATGAGCCACACCGAACAAGCCATAAGAGCCCAAGAAGCCGTGACAAATCTTACAAATGATTTGTTAAAATCAAACGCCGACAAATTAAAACAAAATACAATCGACACAGCAAGAGCAACCGAACGCGGTATAATAGACCTTGATACAATAAAATACACAAATGACAGACTAATAGAAGCGATTGATGAAGTAAGGACAATCCAAATCGAAGGAAAGAAAAACAGAGAAGACGCCAAAAACGAACTCGGTCGTCTTGAAGAAGAATTAAAAAGAAATTTATTGAAAAATAGTTAGGAGAAAAAAATGGCAGAAAAAATAGAATTCAAATTTGACACCCAGCTTTTAATAGCAGGAGAAGACTTAGACGAAGACGAAATTTTCGATCACATAACAGAAAATTTTGAAGGAGATAGCCTACTTGCAGTAGGAGATGAAGATTTGATAAAAATCCATTTCCACACAAATAAACCATGGGAAATATTAGAATACGCCCAATCAATCGGAGATATTTTTGACGTAGTAGTAGAAAATATGCAAAGACAAGCAGATGGTTTAAAAGGATAAAAAATATAAAAAGACAGAAAGATAACCTAAACGCCTTTGTCCTTATTTCGGATTTGGGGTTAGGTTATCTTTCTGTTTTTTTGTTGAAAAAAATTACTTCTTTAAAATTTAAGGAGTTGAATAAAATTAATCATTTAGAAATCAAGTTAAATAAAGAGAAAACCCATCTCGAGCTTGTCGAGAGATCTCTTTTATTTTACTTTGTATTTAAATATAATTTTCCCTTGAGATCTCTCGGCTCATTCCATTCGCTCGAGATGGGTGGGTGTTTGATTTTGTTTATGGCTAAAGTTTAGATATTAATAATACACAGGGCTTAATTTTTTTCACTTATCAAATCTCCTAAATAGAATATATACTAAAATTACACTAATCAAAGAAATTCCAATAACATACATGTACCCAAAATTCCATTTTAATTCTGGCATATTTTCAAAGTTCATTCCGTACCAGCCAGTTATTATTGTAATTGGTGTAAAAATTGCCGTTACCACCGTTAAAACTTTCATTGTGTTATTCATAGAAAGATCCATTTTTGACGTGTAAGAATCTTTTACATTTGTAATATATCCACTCAAATAAGAAATATTTGAAGAATATCTTTCAACTCTAAACAAAACTGATTTTAAATGTTTTATATCGTCATCATCAAAAATTTCATTTTCATTTTCCATTAAAACTTCCAAGGTATCGAGGAGTCTTTCGTATGATGCATACAAATTTAGAGCCTTGTGCCTATTGTCAGAAATTATTTCTATGCTATCTCTGGTTTTTTTATTTTTTATTATTGCATCTTCCACAGCTGCTGTTGAATTTTTTATTTGATCAAAAATCCTTGTGTGGTTGTTTACTAAGGCTGTAATAAAATATTTCAAAAGTCTCCCAGGGGATCTTGCTGAAAATTTCTTTGTTAGCATCTTCCTAAAAGCCTCTGTTGTTGATTGATCTCTATCATACAAGTCGACAATTATAAGTCTGTTGTTTTCTATATAAAATCCTATAAGATCTGAAGTTTCAAGATTTCCCATTATATCTAAAAGTTCTAAAATTGCAAAGGTATAATTATCTTCCACTGCCATATAAGATTTTTTGGCAGTATCTGACAAAAGCAAATCAATTATAGCATCGTCCAAGTCATAAGTTTTGGCAAAATCAATAAAACTCGCCTTGCCCAAATACATCAAATAAAAATCATCATCTTCTATAACATCATAAAAACTAGAAATATCGGTTTGTTCAAAACCGTTATCCGTGTCAAATTTATAAATATAATCCATTTTTTCTCCTTAACATTAGGAAACTTTTCTTTTACATTATGACTATATGAATTATCAATAAAATTTCAACGATTTAAGGCTAATTTATAGATAATAATATTTAAAAATAAAAAAATAAGAATCCTTTATTCAACAATTTTTACAACCGTCTAAAAAAGATTCTTATTTTTTATTTATGTTTATAAACATCTTATAGCTCTTTATTTTCAAAAATTTTTATAGAAATAAAAACTGAAAGTGTATGGACTATTATTGTTATAGCAAAAATTATTAAGGATAAAAGTGTTTTATCCATTGTTAAGCCCTTATCTACATATTCCAAAAGCCATTCTTTATTTGATGAAATGGTTGAGAAAAATGCAAATACTACAAAATATAAAATTACAAAAACCAGTCTTGCTTTTTCTGCCCCAAATTTATACATTAATGGAAGTTCAACTACTCCAACTATGCTTGTTATGAAAAATAGGGATGATAATATTAAAATTAGTGGAATTTCTTTTGTAAGTGGGTTTTTGTTAAATCCTACAACAAATGACAAAGCCATTGCAAAAAGTGACATAAACCAAATTATGGTATATCTTGAAAATACAATTTTTTTTCTTGAAATTCCACTTGAAATCAAATATTTATCTGTTGAATATTGATTATCCATTCCAAAAACCATGCCCAAAAGTATTATTGGTATTAGGATAAAAAATAATGGAATCAAAACTAATTGATTTTCTTTGTAAAAATAAATACCCAAAGCAATTATTATTACAAATTGTAAAAGCAAAGCATTTTTTATTGAAATCAAATCTTTATATATCAAGGCTTTCATTGTATTTCTCCTTTATCATATAAACCATAATTTCCTCTATACTCACATTTTCTACTTCAAGATTTTGAGGAATTAAGTCTTTTTTAACCAAACATTCTTTTCCAAATTTATGATCTCTTACTGCGATTATGGAATTTTTATCAAGACTTTCAAATTCTTCTTTTGAAAGGGAAACTAGACCATAATCTTCCTTTAATTTATCCTTATTTTCCATAAAAATTAGCTTTCCCCTATGTAAAAAAGCAATTTCATCTGCAATTTTTTCCAAATCTGACAAAATATGGGATGAAATCATAATGCTTTTGTTTTCATCTTGGATAAATTCTAAAAGTATATCCAAAATATCATCCCTTGCAACAGGATCAAGCCCACTTGTCGCCTCATCCAAAATCAAAAGCTCTGCCTTATGGCTTAATGCCAAAATTAAAGACAATTTCATCTTCATTCCCCTTGAAAAAGTAGAAATTTTCTTTTTTTCTGGAAGATTAAATCTTTTTAAAAGCCTATCAAAAGTTTCTTTTTCCCAAAAATTTCCATAATACATGGAGTGAAATTTTTCAACTTCTTTAATATTTAACTCTTGAGGAAAGAAAAAATCCTCAAAAACAAAGGCAATTTTTTTCTTTTCATCCTCAGTCAAATCTTCAATTTTTTTGCCAAAAATATAAATTTCACCAGAATTTTTTTTCATATCGCCCAAAATCAATTTGATTGTAGTAGATTTTCCAGCTCCATTTTCTCCAATATATCCAACTATAGATCCTCTTTTGATATTTAAATCCAAAGGTCCAAGATAAAAATCATTCAAAGATTTGCTAAGACTTTTTATTTTTAATATATCATTCATCTTCTTCCTCCAATATATCCATAAGAGAAAGAATTTCTTTTTTTGAAATTCCTGCAAGTTTAGACAATTTGATAATTTCTTTTAGATGATCTTCAATTTTTATAGAAAATTTTTCCCTAATTAATTCTGGATTTTGATCTTTTACAAAATTTCCCTTGCCAGGAACAGAATTAATAAGTCCATCTTTTTCAAGTTCATCATAAGCCCTTTTCGTTGTAGCTACACTGACTCTAAGCTCTTTTGCCAAAAGTCTAATAGAAGGAAGGGCTTTGTCTTTTTCTATCTCATCATTTAAAATTGCATCTCTTATTTGATTTTTAATTTGTAAATATATGGGATCTTTACTCGAGTATTTGATCTTAATATCCATTTATTCCTCCTACTGTTCATAGTGTACCTTAACAGTTGAAAAGTGTCAAGATATATAAATAAAAAAAGCTTGGTTAAAACCAAGCTAATTTTTATTCTACATCATCTAAAAGCTCTGTCAAAATATAGCCTTGGTATTCTCCATAGCTTACTTTTGACCATTCGCCTACTATTTCTGATCTTTCTATTTGTGTTCCGGGTTGGATTGTTGCTACAATTTCTGAATCTGTGTTTGTTTGTCTTCTTATATTTGAAATATCTTTTACTGTAAATATTCCATAAGCTTGTTTTGGCTCTTTGTCTTTTTCTTTTTTGTTTTTCTTATCTTTCTTTTCTTCTTCTTCTTTTTTGTCTTCTGTTTCGTTTGATTTATTTTTTTCATCAAGATTTTTTAAGCTTGCAAGATTATTTGAAGAAGAATTTTCGTTTGTTTCGTTTTTCTTTTTGAAGGTTACTTCTGTTGAAACTTTATTTGATGGTTCACTTTCTTCTGGATGTCTTTGGGATACATATTCTTCTTTTGAACATGCTGAAAGTGTTAAGCTCAAGGCTAATATTAATAAAATTTTCTTTTTCATTTTTCCTCCTTAATTATCTGTTGTTATTATTCCCGAAATTTGGGCGTTTACATTTTCAAGTTTTCTTATTGATGCGTTTAATTTTTTTCTTCTAAAATCTTTTTTTCTGGCAAAAACTATAACTGAATCTGCGAGTCTTGGATAAAAATTTGCATCGTCGTATTTTTCGTTAGCTGCTGTATCCAAAAATATAAAATTATATTTTTCTTTTAGAGAATCAAAAATATTTTCTATCCTATCATAGTTTAAAATACTTGGATTTATTTCTCTTTGGTCTGGTGCGAGGATTAGGTCAAGATTTTTTTGGAAATGATCTTTTACTATGAAATTTTCATAAGGTTTTTCCTTTTCCAAAATATCAAAAAATCCTCTATCAAATTCAATATCGCACAAATCGCCCATCATTGGATTTCTAAAATCAGCTTCTATAATAATTACCTTGTAATTATCTTTTGCCAATGCTCTAGCTAAATTTAAAATCAAAGATGACTTGTTTATCTTCTCATTTGATGATACAAATTGTACCAAAGAATTTTTATCTGCAATTTTCAAAAAATTATTTTTTAAGGATTCAAAAGATTTTTCTATCTTATTCGCCTTATTTTTATTAAACATCTAAATCACCATCATCATATTTTGGCATATCTGCAATTATTGTATAGTCCTTGTTGTTTTCTTTGTTTTGATATAATCTAAAATCTTCATCTTCCTCAGCTGATAAATCTTCATTAGAATTTATATCTTGGGATAATTCATTGTCTTCGTCGTAGTATTCTTGTACTAGATTTCCATCTTCATTTATATAAGATTCTTTTATTTCATCATTATATTTTTCATAATCGTATTCTTCTTTATCATCATCTTTTGTAAATACGACTTTTCTAATTTCTTTTTCTTCAACATATTCTTCTACATCATTATTTTTTGAATTTCTAATTGAGACTACAAGTGAACCGAAAATAAAATATGTTATAAAAGCTGCAAGTCCAACTTTTAGTGAATCTTTTTCGCTCGTTTTTGCTAAACTTGCATTTGGATAAGCCTTGTCAATTACTACTGCATCAGCTTTATAAAGTTGATTAATTACTGAAACTGTAATTTCTGCATATTCATCTGCTATATCTTCTGCCCTAAGTTTTATAGAATCTTTTACATTTATATTTAAAATATGGGTGTTGGCAATTGCTTGTATTTGAATTTTTTTGTCAAGTTCGCCAGGATCCATATCAAGTTTTAAATTTTCAATTACCCTTTTTTTGATAGCATTTGAATTTACAGTTTCTGCATAAGTGTAAGCAGTTTTATCATCATCTTTTATTTTTTCATTAGAGGTTGTAAGGATTTTTGATTGAGCCTTATAAGTTTTTATACCAAACTTATCAAACAAAAAATAAAATCCTATTCCAATTATAAGTCCAAAAACCAAAGCCTTTGGTATTACGCTAAATACTGATTCTTTCTTTTTCATTATCTCCTCCGAAATTTCTGTAATTTATTTTTATTTAAATTATTTTTATTTTTCAAAACTCTTATTCTAATTTTACACTATAAGGAAAATTTTTTAAAGTTTTGCCAAAGCAAAAAGGCGGGTTTCCCCACCTTTTATTTTTTAAAATTTTATTTAATTATTAGAAAATATAAAAATACAATTACTGCAAGGACAATTCTATATTTTCCAAAAATAATGAAGTCATTTTTTTGTACGTAAGAAATAAATTTCTTAATTACTATATAAGCCACGATAAAACTTAAAATCATTCCTATAAGAATTAAAATCCATTCATATCCTGAAAATCCTGATACGTTTTTTACAACTTTTAAAAGAGTTGCTCCAAGCATAGTTGGAATTGCCAAAAAGAATGAAAATTCTGCACTAGCTGATCTTGAAAGTCCCAAAATCATTGCGCCAATTATTGTCGCAGCTGACCTTGATGTTCCTGGAATCATTGCAAGAACTTGAAAACATCCTATAAAAAATGCAGTTTTATAAGAAATTAATGAAATATTATCGACTCTTTGTCTGTTTTCTTTTTTGTTTTTATTTTCAATTAAAATTATTCCAATACCCCAAACAAAAAGCATAAGGGCAACAACCATTGGATTAAATAAATACTCATCGATTATATCGTCAAATAAAAATCCCAAAATTCCTGCTGGTATTACTCCAACTATAACTCTTTTCCAAAGCTCAATTGTTTCTTTGTAAGGATGAGTTAATCTATAATAAAATTTTGATTGTCCATTTAATTTCGCATAATTTTTTGGAAAATATCTTTTTGTTTTTTCAAAATCCCAAGGATTTAATTTAGAAAAATACAAAACAACTACTGAAAGTATTGCTCCAAGTTGAATTATTACATTAAAGGCGTTGGCAAATTTTTCTGGTTCAAGTTTTACAAACTCATTTACCAAAATAAGATGACCTGTTGATGAAACAGGCAAAAATTCTGTAACTCCTTCTACAATAGAAAGAATTATTACTTTTAATAAATCTAAAATCATTTTTCAAATTCCTCCATGAATGAATGTTCTTTACCATTTATTTTATATCCCAAAACCATATCGCAATTTACATTTTCAGCTGATCTTAGGATTGATTTTTCTACATTTGGTATGTCTTCTTTTAATTCTTCAATAAGATTTTTTATTTTCTTTCTTGTATAAGACTCACTTTTTTTTGTAACAGTGCAAGCACAATTTAAGGCACTTAATCCTACATAATCACGCCAAGCTATTACATCTTTTTCTTCTATAAAATACATGGGTCTTATAAGCTCCATATCATCAAAATTTTGTGCCAAAAGTTTTGGCTTCATTGTTTTATAATTTCCAGCATACAAAACATTCATCAATGTCGTTTCGATTGCATCGTTCATGTGATGTCCCAAGGCAACTTTATTACAACCAATCTCTTTTGCCTTGGCGTATAAAAATCCCCTTCTCATTCTCGCACACATATAACAAGGATAGTCTCCAGAAATTTTTTCGCTAATTTCAAAAACATCCGAATCGAAAATTTTTGCTGGAATATTTAAATATTTTAAATTTTTCTCCAACAAATCTCTGTTTTCTTTATCGTAGCCTGGATCCATACAAATATATTCAACTTCAAAATTTACATTTGAATGTTTGTGCAATTCTTCAACAAGTTTTGCTGTCAAAAGCGAATCTTTTCCACCAGAAATCGCACAAGCGACCTTGTCGCCCTCATTTATTAATTCATATTTTTTTACAGCTTTTATAAATTTTGACCAAAGCTCTTTTCTATATTTTTTTATAATTGATCTTTCAATTTCTACTAATTCCATCATAACTCCACTAAACTTGAAGGTTCGTTTCTTTTTGCAACTTCCAATTGTATATCTTTATTTGTATCTAGTCCACAGGATTTTAGGTAATTATCTACAGTTATTTTGCAAAGCTGTTCTGAATTATTTGTTTCAGACAAGTGAGCAAGAAAAATTTTTTCATTTTTGCCTTGAAGGGCATCAGCCAAAGATTTTGCCGATTGTTCATTTGATAAATGTCCCATCTTTCCCATAATCCTAACTTTCATCGAATAAGTATAGGGGCCTCTTTTTAAAGCATCAAGGTCATGATTTGCCTCAAAATAATAAACATCTGATCCTTTTATCTCATTTAAAATTCTCTCATCAATTATTCCCGTATCAGTCAAAACCGTGATTTTTTTATTATCCAAATACAAAATAAAACCAACTGGTTCATTTGCATCGTGATGAATTGATATTGGAAAAATATCAAAAGAATTGAAATTAAAAAAAGAATTCGATTTGAAAATTTTTATATTTTCATCTTTTAATTTCCCAGCATTTTTAATAAAAGAAAGCCAGGTTCCCTTATTGGCATAAATTGGAATATCATATCTTCTGCTCATGACAGATGCTCCCTTTACGTGGTCGATGTGTTCATGAGTTAAAAAAATTGCATCCAAATTTTTTGGATTTTCGCCAATCTGAGATAAAAGATTTTCAATTTTTCTTCCCGAAAAACCACAATCAATCAAAATTCTTGATCCCTTGTGTTCAACAAAAACAGAATTTCCCGAAGATCCTGAAGCTAGAGAGCAAAATTTACTCATAATACTTCCTATCTTTTTTATTTTACAAAATTTATTTTAACATAAAAATATGTAAGATTTTAGAAAAATCTTACATAAATAACTAATCATATAATACTGGTTTTTTCGCTCTTTTCAATTTTAATTGGCAAAAAATACTTTTTCCAAAATATCACAAACTCCGTCTTCATCGTTTGAATAATTTGAAACAATATCAACCATTTCTTTAACACTATCTCTACCATTTCCACAAGTTGCAGAAACTCCTGCCATATTTAGCATAGTTTTGTCATTATTTGAATCTCCAATAGCAAGCGTTGATTTTAAATCTACATTTAAAATTTCACACAATCTTTTTAAAGCCTGACCCTTGTCAGCCTCCTTGTGCAAAACTTCAAAAACTTCTGGCACATTTCTTACTGTTTGATAAGTTTTTAAAAGTTTTTCATTATAATTTTTTTCAAACTCATCAACAGCATCTTTGTTTCCAGTTATGGTAATCCTATCAACCCTTTGACCCATATCTTTCTCATCAATTTTTTCAATAGGCATTTTTAAAATTTCAGATTCAAATAAAAAATGTTTATTTACCCTTTCGCTATTGCTATACAGATTATATTTATTGTAAATTCCTATTTGAAGTTTATCGTTTATTATCTTTTTAAGATTTAAATAATCTCCCATGCTTAAAATTTTTTTTGAAACATCTGACTTGTCCTTATTTTTAATTATAAGAGAGCCAGTATTTGTTATAGAATAATCATCATCAGAATTTAATTCCAAATCATCAAGTATCCAAGAAAATCCACCAAGAGGTCTTCCAGTAGCAATAACTACAAAAATCCCCTTTGCTCTCAACTTTTTAATGATTTCAAAATTTTTTCTAGAAACTTTTTTATCCGAATTTAAAAGAGTTCCATCAAGGTCAATAGCCACAAGTTTTATATTTTTTTCCATATTCACTCCTAACTTTCTTCTCTTTTTATTCTATCACATAAAATTATATATTTTAAAAAATAAAAATAAGCCTTAATGTAAAGGCTTATCAGAGCGTAGATAAAGTCAGTTTAGTAATTCATTATTAATTTGAAAATAAAATTACGCTACAACCCATCTCGACTAAGTGAGTGAAACGAACGCACGGAGAGATCTCATGAGATTTCTCGACTCACTACGTTCGCTCGAAATGGGAAAAGTTTAGTTTTTCAACAGTCTGATAAGCCTTAATGTAAAGGCTTATTAATAAAATTTTCTATTAATTTATTTTTATCATAAATTTCTTTTTCTATATTTTTATAATAATCTCTAAGGTTTCTCTCATTTCTATATTTTTTTCCATTCATCAATTTTGAATTTGCATTCATGCCAAGTCCTATAATATTTTCAAGCTCTTCATTTATTAAAATATTATATCGTTGAGAAGTATTTTCCTTTTCATAGCCAATATTTTCCAAATTTCCTATTATGTTTTTTTGCCTATAAAGATAATAGGGCTTGTAGGAATTTTCTTTTGTAAAAATTTCTATATCCTTTGCAATTTTTATACTTTCGCTTTCATTTCCATTTATATTTTCTTCGAAATATTTTGAGCCAACTTTCTGAGCAAGTGCATGGAAGGTTATATTATCTGGTTCTAATTTTTTTAAAATTTCAAAATTTTTAGAAAAACTATCCCTATTTTCTCCATAAAGTCCAACTATAAAATCCATATTTACAATAAAACCAATTTTTTTGGCGTAGTCATAAATTTTTACAAAATTATAAAAATTGATTGGTCTGTTTATATTTTCCAAAACATTCACGCTAAAAGTTTGGGGATTTAAGGAAATTCTTCCTACATTTTTTTCTTTAAACAAAGCTAATTTTTCAAAGTCAAGGGTATCTTCCCTGCCTGCTTCAAGTGTAAATTCATTGAAAATAAATTTTTCGTTGATTAAAGACAAAATCCTATCCAAATCTTTCACAGATAAATTTGATGGCGTTCCTCCGCCAAGATAAATTGTATCCAATTTCTTTGGCAAATTAATTTTTGAAATTTCTTCTAATAAAAAATCTACATAAAGATTTTTTTCTACTGTGTTTGACACAATAGTCGGATAAGAACAATACCTGCACCTTTGAGGGCAAAATGGAATATTTATATAAAGATTAAAATCTTTTGCATCAAATTTTAATTTGTCCTGACTTTCTTTTATAGCTTTTAATAAATTGATTTTATTATCTTTTAACTTATAAATATTTTTCAAATCATCAAAGCTATGATTTTTTAAAAGTTTTGAAGGTTTTGACCCTGTCAAAATTCCCCAATCAGAAGTTTTTTTGCTTTCTTTTTCCAAAATTTCAAAAAGAATTTGTTTTAATTTTAAATTTGAATCAAAAAAGTAGGACTTATTTTTACTTTCAATAAGTCCATTTTTTATCAATATATCAGGATTTTTTTCAACAAAAGAAAAATCTTCTTTGCCATAAAAAATATTTAAAATATCATATACAATTTTTCTTTGATTTTCATTTTCTAAATATATTTTCATATTTCTTTTACAATTTCTCTCGCCCAAACTTGGTCGATCATTGATGTTTCTTTGACATCAACAAAGGCTATATATTTGTCATACAAAGTTTGATAAAGATCATCCACAAATGGCATTTTGAATTTGCCATTTTTTGTTGCAATTATAAATTCATTATTTTTATAGTGCATAGCCAAAATATCTTCTTTTTTAAATTTAAAATCTGGACTTTGAATTAGGACAAATTTCATTATTTCAATTATATTATCAATTTTACCATCATCGAAAATAGAAATTTTTTCCTTCAAATCAAGGTCGTTTTTGCACATTCTTATTATAAAATCTTCTGCCTTATTTTTATTTAACCTATCCAAAATTTTTAGGGAAGATTTGAAGGCTAGTTGATTTCTTTTTTGGATAAATTTAGGATCATTTACAAACATCAACTTCTTGTCATTATCTGTATAAACATATCTATAATTTAATTTAAATAATTTTTTGCAAGATGGACATTCAACAAGACCTACATTTTCTATAAAATCTTTGTCATTAAGAGAAAATATTGCAGTAGGCAAAGATTTTGTAAATTTTTCCTTACAAGATGGGCAAGATAAAGAAAAATCTTTATTTCTTGTATCAATATTATTTTTAGTTTTTAAAAAATCCAAAAATTCTTCTAAAGACGAAAATACCAAATCTGCTTCATTTTTTATAAGCTCACTATCGTCCAAATCAACTATCAAAACTGCCACAGCACCACTTGCCTTTGCAGCTTTTATCCCAGAAAGAGAATCTTCCAAAATATAAGTTTTATTTTTGTCAGCATTTAATTTTTCCATAGCAAAATTAAAAATTTCAGGATTTGGTTTGCCTTCAACAATATTATCCGAAGAAATTATCAAATCAAAATAATTTCTCACACCTTCCCTATCAACCAAAAAATCTACCCTGTCTTTTTCAGAAGAAGATGCAAGAGCAAGTTTCTTATTATTTTTTTTCAAATAATCCAACAATTCCACCAAACCAGATTTTTTTAAAGAATAATCAATTTTTTCAAATTTTTCTTCCCTCAAATCATTTAAATCTTTTCTAATTTCTACAGCTTTTTGCCTATCCATAGAAAATTTTTCAACCATATAAGAAATAGATTCATCCATTTTTCTGCCAGATAGAAGAATCTTATCTTCTAAATCAAAAGAAAAATTATTCTTTTTTGCAATCTCACGCCATGTTTGATAATAAAAATTTTCCGTATCAAACATAGTTCCATCCATATCAAATATAAAATAATCCATACTAAAACTCAATTAAATTTAATCCCAATTCTTCATCAAATTTTCTATTAATATCGCCATCAATAATTGTAACAAAAATTTCCGCAGTTAAAGAAATAATAGCCTCATTCAAATGACCTGCAATTGCTTCCCCTGCAATATCTCCCGTAAGAGCATTTGTTTTTGCCTTGCCACAAGTGATGTGAAAATGAGTATAAAGCTTACCATCTTTATTAGAAATATTTCCACAAAGATTTGCAATTTCTAAATCTTCTTCATATTTTTTTATCTTATAATCCTTAGTTTCAGGATCAAAAAGACCAATGTCAAGATTATCAGTAGCACCAATTCCAGTTAAAAAACCAGCCTTTACATTTTCCTTTTCCAAAATTTCCCTAACAGATTCAACAAGCTTATCGCCCTTTTTTAATCTAATAACTAATTTATCATCAAATCTTTTATAAACCATATAAAATCCTTTCATTTTTCAAATTTAACTTACACATTCTTTAAACATTATACCCAAACAAGGGGGAGAGGTGTTGATTTTATTTTTGTTTTAATTTTAAATTACAAAATAAATTATTTAATTAAATTAATTCTTCGTTATGTTAGGGGAGAAAATGGGGGAGTTTCGATTCTCCCCCTTTTTTCTCCCCTAACAACCCCTCTTTTTTGCCCCCCTGCAACCGACCATTGCATGGAGCTAATTTTGTTAGAAGCTTCGCTTCTTTCAAGTTTTTAAAGCTTGATTGCTATTTAAAAATAATTATAAATTCAAGT
>NZ_KV821183.1:112371-143961 GCF_001815585.1 Anaerococcus sp. HMSC075B03 | reverse complement strand
ACTTAGAATTTATTTATTTTGGGCTTATATCTTTATTAAATTTGGATAATCAATTTAAAAACTGAAAGAAACTTTAGTTTCTTTCTAATTTTTGCTCCCTGCAAGGGCCGGTTAAGGGGGTTCGTTGAAAGGGGTTTAAGGGGAAAAATTGTGGGGACAATCGGAAGTCCCCTAATTTGTCCCCTTAATAACGAAGTATTAAAAATTAATTGTAATTTGGTAAATCATAGAAAAACTTTAAGAATAAAAAATAAAAAAAATCAGCATTTAAAAAAGGACTATTTCTAGTCCATTTTTACTCTTTTTAAAAGTGCCATTGCAAAAATAGCAGTAATTATTACAGAAATAACTCCATTTATTGAAGAAACTCCAAGTTTTTGTACAACTTCTACCATATTTGCTTCAAATGACAATCCCATAGCAACTTTATTTTTTATAAAAGTGTATAACAAATAAAGAATAATATAAGTTATTTGTCCAAAAAATCCTGCAAGAGCTGCTTTTGTTTTTTCATTTTTCATTTTTGTTTTGTGAAAAATCAAACCTGCCACAAAGCCCATCATAAATTTATTTATAAATGTAAATGGTGCTGATGCAAAATAAAGTGGATTTGTTAAATCAAATATTGCTGAACCCACTCCTGCTGCAAGTCCTCCAAGTCCTGGCCCTAAAATTATTCCTCCCAAAAGACAAAAGGCATTTCCTAAATGAAATCTTGTATCTCCCATTGGCGTTTTGAGTGGTATTTGAAAAAATGCTGAAAAAATAAATACCAAGGCTATAAAAAGTCCTGTATATGTAAGTTTTTTTGTAGATAATTTATTCATGAGTCCTCCTATTTTTATTTCTACGTTTTTCTATCACAAACTAATTATATAATACAAAGGAAAATGTGTAAATATATCATTTTTCTATAAAATATTTTATAAATATCCATTTTCAAATTTAAAATTCAATTTTTTTCTATAAAATTAAAAATGTAACATGAGTTACAGAAATTAATTTGAATTTTTTATATAATAAATTAAAATCAACAAAGGAGTTATATATGAGCGAATTTTTAGGACCAATACACTACATGATGTATGAAAAAATAAAATTTCAAGATAAAATTACAAATTTTCTTTTAGATGGTAATACAAAAGAAATTGATGAAAAAATTAAACCAGTTTCAACTGATGATTTGGAAAATTTAATCGACCAAGAAAATATTCACGGCTGGCTTGATTCAAAAATTGATGTTGTTGAAAATAGACTTGCCTTTGCAATTAAAAATAGCAAAAATACCAAGGAAAAATTATTTGATTTCGGAAAAAAACAAGCAGTTGGGAAAAATTTCTCTGATTATAATGAAATTTTTCAAGATTTAAACATGATGCTCCTTGATGGAATGCCTTGTGATAACGGACTTTCTGCAACAATTGATGAAAATGATGATTTATTTTTAATTACAAATGTAAATACTCACGCAAAATATTTCAAAGATTTTATAAATCCAGAAGATTCTCTTTCAAACACTTGCGAAGGAGGCCACAGCCACGACCACCACGAAGCTTTCGAAATTAATAAAAATGGATTTGAATTAAAAGAAGAAATTTCTCCTTACCACGAATATAGATACGAATTTTTGAAAGGATATTTTGATAATTCCCCTTACACAGTTGACCTTGTTGGTGGAATTAATTATAGAATTTACAAAAAATAAAAAATATTATACAAAATGGATAAGTATATCTTGGAAAAATAGTAAGGATTTTTATGAAAATAGAAGATGTAGTTAAAAAATTAAAGGATGATCCTCGAAATAAAGACTATACGAACAGGGGGATTGGTCCAATTTTTCAGTTAAATAAAGATTCTAAGATTTTAATAATTGGTCAGGCTCCCGGCAAAAAAGTTGAGGAAAGCGGAATTTTATTTAATGATAAAAGCGGAGAAAATCTAGTTGATTGGCTGGGAATAAGTATGGATACCCTCCATGGCAAAAACTTTTCAATACTTCCCATGGATTTTTATTATCCAGGTAAGGGAAAAAGTGGTGACAAGGCTCCAAGAAAATTTATAGCAAAAGAATATCATCCTCTCCTACTTGAAGAGATTAAAAATATAAATTTAACTATATTGATAGGTGCCTATGCACAGAAATTTTACCTAAAGGATGATTTTAATAAAAACCTAACAGAGACAGTAAGAAATTTTAAAGATTACTTACCAGAATATTTTCCCATAGTCCACCCAAGTCCTTTAAATAATAGGTGGATAGCTAAAAATACATTTTTTAAAGAAGAAACCCTGCCAGAACTAAAAAAAATTATCCAAAGAATACTTTAGAAAATTTTATAGTGGAATGAAATAATAAATATTAGCAATAAGGAGGTTTTATGAAAAAATTAAGTGCAAATATTTTGGATGGTAAATTTGAACATTTGCTAGACAAAGACAAACTACAAATCACCCACCTACAAATCAAAAAAGGTGAAGAAATTCCAAGTCATAAATCGGATAAAAATGTGGTGGTTGTAATTTATAAGGGCAAGGTTGATTTCGTTGGAGAAAATGGAAATGAGATTATAGTTCCTGGCGATATAATAACTATGGATCCTAATGAAATGCACGCCTTAAAGGCAATAGACGATAGTGATTTGATGGTTATAAAAGCAAAAATTTAAAAATTTTAAAAATAAAAAAGGATGTTGCAAAATTATTAAATCGTTCCAATATTATGATAGAAAATCATAACGAAGTTTCGCTAAATAAACCGATAAGCTTAATACGAAACTTCTAAAAAATCTATGATAATATGGCGATAGTAATTCAGAATTTGCAACATCCTTTTTTTATTTGTTTTTCTTTTTAATTTTTAACTTTTTTTCTCTTCCAAACAACTTATTTGTTGAATAGTTTAGGATATTTTTCTTGTAAACTCTTGCTGCAATTATATACATTAAAACAATTCCTACTAACAAAATAATTAGTGAAATCATTCCTTGTAATAGGCTTGCGTTTTCGTAAATCAATCTCATTGGCATAAAAAATGTTGACAAGAATGGGATGTAGGATAGGATTTTTATAAAATTATTTGGCTCACTTCCTACAAATGATGTGGAAATAAAATAGCAAAACATAATTATTAGCATAATTGGCGTTGCCATTTTGCCTGCGTCTTCTTGCTTTTGTACCAAAGATCCAAGCATTGCTGAAAGGATTATATATAAAATCAATCCTAAAACCATAAATAAAACTATTTCTCCAACTAATTTATAATTTATCCCTTCAAAAATTTCAGAAATATTAAATCCCAGCATAGTTTTTATTTTTTCGTAAAATCCTGTAAATTTAATTATGGCAAATCCAACAAGTCCCAAGGCTAAATAAATTCCAAAATGAACTAGCATTGCAAGAATTGTTCCAAAAATTTTTCCAGCCATATAAGTGCCAGCTTTTACTGATGAGAAAATAAACTCTAGCATTTTTGTGCCTTTTTCAACTGCAATATCTTGCATTATTATTTGTGAATAAAAAATTAAAACAAAATACATTACAAAGATTGTAGCAAATAGGGCTAGCATATTTCCTGGATTTTTCAAATTATCTTTTATTTCGTGAAGATTTACCACAGGTTTTTGGCTAATTATCGCATTTTGCTTGGCGTCAATATTGGAATTTTTCAAATTTTCTTTTCTTTGCATATCCTCTGCCAAAGAATTTATTACAAGCATTGGAGTTCTTGCTGTTGTATCTCCATAATAATCAAAATTTAAAAGTCCATCTTTGTTTTTCACTTCAAGATAAGCTGAAATATCTTTGTTATCAAGAGCTTTTTTCGCCTCATTTTTTTCTTTAAATTCAAAATCTACCATAGGATTATTATGGAAATTTTTCTTGTATTTTTCTTCCGTTACAACTGCAATTGTATCTGGAGTTTTGGTTGAGTAAGAAATGTAGGAAATTATTCCAATAACTACCGCCATAATAAAAGGCATAAGAACCATAATCCAAAAAGTAGTCGATTTAAGGTGTTTTTTTAAAGTATCAACTGATACAGTCATAAATCTATTCATTTTCTTCCACCTTTCTTGCAAAAATTTCATTTAATGTAGGAGGCGATTGGTCAAAATATGGAACAAAGCCAATATTATCTACAATTTTTTTGAAAATAACTTTTGCGTAATCTTCATTTTTTAAAATAAAAGTCCACTTATTACCATCTTGGCTAATCATTTCTATATTTTCATCGTTTAAGAAAAATAAATCCTCACTTGATTCGACTACAATCTTTTTTCTTTCGTAAGAATTTCTAATTTCTTGAGGCGAACCATTCAAAACAATATTTCCTTTTTTAAGCATTATCAATTTTTTGCAAAGACTTTCCACATTTTCCATGTTGTGAGATGAAAACATAATTGTCGTTCCCTCTTTGTTTACATCTTTGATTATTTTTTCAAGAAGTCTGATGTTATATGGATCAAGTCCTGAAAAAGGCTCATCCAAAATTACAAACTCAGGCTTATAAATTAAAGCACAAAGAAGTTGAACTTTTTGTTGGTTTCCTTTTGAAAGCTCCTTGATTTTTGATGATAATTTCCCATCAATTTCAAAATAATCAAACCATTCTTTTAATTTTTCATCAGAAATATTATCCATTTTATTTAATTTCGCAAAATATCTTATTTGATCTTCTACTTTTCTTTTTGAATCTAGTGATCTTTCTTCTGGCAAAAATCCTATTTTTTCTAAAGGAACTTTAGAAAATTTTTTGCCATTATAAGTAATCTTGCCATCATACTTTGAATAAAAGTTCATTATACACCTAAAAAGTGTTGACTTCCCAGCGCCATTTTGTCCTATAACTCCAAAAAGTTCTCCATCTTTCACTTCAAAATCAAGATTATTTAAAGCAAGAAGATCTCCAAAACTTTTACTTAATCTTTCTACTTTTAACATACGTACTCCTTAATTTTTTAAATACAAAATGTATTCATTACTATTTTACCATAGAAAAGTGGATTAAAAAAAGACAAGAGTTTATCTCTCATCTTTTTGTCTTTTGTATTTAATATATTTTAAAATTTCAAAATCAATTGAATTTACCAAAATAGCAATTACAACTCCTACCAATGTATCCAAAGTTCTATTTAGGGCAAAATTTATAGCTCCAAAATTTTCTCCATAATGATTTATTGAAACAGATGCAAAAACAATGCACATAATAGAAATTGCATTTGGCTTATCCATTGATGATAAAATCCAAATTAAAAATGCCATTATTATAGAAATCAAAAAATAATTTCCTATATCATTTGTAAAATTTTTCCTAACAAATAAAAGATATAAAAATCCAACAAAGCCTCCAATGAACGTTCCCAAAATCCTATTTAATCCAATATCAATTGAGCCGTTTACGTCATTTTTTGTACAAATTATAGCAGCTATGGCAGAATAAAATGGCAAGGCATTTGCCGATCTAAAATGCGAAAAGGTAAAAGATAAAAATACAGCCAAAGCTGTTTTGAAAATTCTTTGTCCCGGTTTTTTTAATTTCATAAGCCAAGCCTATCAAATAAAAAATCAAAAAATGTATCTTCATTTACCCTGTTTGCTATATATTTTTTATTTTTCGAATTAATTTCAACAATACTTCCCCTATCAAAATCTTCATTTACCTTGATAGCTTTTTCTTCAAAAATAAATGCTTGTGGTTTCAAAACCATATAAAGCAAAATCCCTGCCTTTATTTCCCTTTCATTTTTTGGATAAAATTTATAAAGATTTTTGATATTTTCAAAAACAGGATCAGAAGTTGATTTTTTCAAAATTTCATCAGGCAAGGTCAATGAATTCGAAATATCTATTGGCAAAATAAAAGTTTCAATATCTTCTTTCAAAACAATATTTGTAGCCTTTGGATCGGTAAAAAAATTAAATTCTGAATTTTTTGTAATATCTCCAGAAGAAAAATTTGAACCCAAAATAAAAATATGGTCAATGTATGAAACAAAATCATCATATTTTATTATTGCTTTTGCTATATTTGTAAGAGGACCTGTCGCAATAATATCAAGCCTTCCACAATCTTTCGCCAAATCATATAAAAAATCTTCAGGACTTGCATCAGATAAATAATCTTTTGTCTTGTCAAAAATCAGAGAATTTTTTCCACTAATCAAAATTTCTTGATTTTTCAAATTAGAAGATGAGCCCTCACAAATTGGCAAAATTAAATCTTCCATATTTGCCATAGAAAGAATATTTTTTGCGGCAAATTTTGAATCCATAAAAGAGCTTACAGAAGAAATTCCAACAATTTCAAATTCATTAGAATTAAATGCCATTTTAAGCATCAAAATTTCTGATAAAGTAAAATTTGTATCTATATAAATAAATGGTTTTTCTTTTTCCATAATTCACTTCCTTTTTTTAAAAATTATACCAATATTAATTGAATTTTCTATCAAATTTTATAAGCAAAAATATAAAGAATATATTTTTAATTTTTACAATCAATTAAAACTTCTTGGTTTTTAATTTTATTTTCAAAATATATAATTGTTTGACAAAATACAAATTAATTAAATAAATATAAGAAGATGACCGATTATTGTGAATATTTACAAATGATAATTTATATAATAAAATAGTTTTTAATGATTAGGAGGAAAAAATGAAAGAATTTTTAAAAAGAAAAGGAATAAGTTTATCGGCAAAAGTTTATTTTATTGATGCTCTAGGCTCAATGGCTTTCGGACTTTTTGCAACTCTTTTGGTTGGAACAATTTTAAACACAATCGGCAAATCTTTTGACATTAAATTTTTGTCAGAAACAATTTGGCCCCTTGCCCAAGAAGCCACAGGACCTGCAATCGCCGTATCAATCGCCTACGCTTTAAACGCTGACAGATTAATTTTATTTTCATCAACAATTGTAGGACTTTCTGCAAATAAATTGGGAGGTCCAATGGGAGTTTTTATCGCAACATTAATCTCCGTAGAAATTGCAAAAATAATTTCAAAAGAAACAAAAATCGACATAGTTTTAACTCCAGTTGTGACGGTTTTAGTCGGAGTAATGATTGCAAATTTAGTAGGACCTTTTATCCAAACGCTTATGACAAAAATCGGAATAATTATAATGGATGCAACAAGACAAAAGCCTTTTATAATGGGGATTATTGTTTCAGTAATTGTAGGAATTGTTTTGACTCTTCCAATTTCATCGGCTGCTCTTTGTATGACCATAAGTCTTTCAGGACTTGCGGCAGGGGCTGCGACAATTGGTTGCTGTTGTCAAATGATAGGCTTTGCAGTAATTTCATTTAAAGAAAATAAAACCCAAGGCCTAATCGCTCAAGGACTTGGAACAAGTATGCTCCAAATGCCAAATATAATGAGAAATCCAAAAATTTTAATTCCACCAACACTTGCCTCAGCAATACTAGGACCATTTTCAACAATAATTTTTAAACTAGAAAACTCTCCCATAGGAGCTGGCATGGGAACATGCGGTTTGGTAGGACAAATTTCAACTTTCACAGCAATGAGCCATGTCCCATTTTTAAATTTATTATTTACTATAATAATTATGCATATAATCCTTCCAGCCATAGTTTCCTTAATAATTTATTATTTTGTAAAAAAAATAGGCTGGATAAAAGATGGAGATATGAAGTTGGATTTTTCCAAATAAAATTTATTTAATAAAAATATTTTAAATTTAAAAATGGACTATGCAATGCACAGTCCATTTTTATTTGTAATTTTTTAAATTCTTATCCAAGTTTTCATCTATTAAATTGAATTTATTTATTTTTTTCTTTTTTTAGAAACAAATAGGCCGCCTACAGAACCTGCCAAGATTGTCAAAATACTTGCTGATGAACCTACTCCAGTTTTAACATTTTTTGATTTATTATTAGCTGGTGTAAGTTTTGCTTTTTTAGAATTTGATGTGATTTCTTTAGCTTTTTCACTTACAAGCTTAGACCCATCAATCATATTTTTTGAACCATCTGGATATGTTATTGTTACACTACCATTTTTTGTTACTTCAATGTTGATAGCCTTTGGATTTGATTTTTTAACCTTACTAGCAATTTCTGCTTTTTCCTTATCAGTCAAATTATTTTTATCTTTAACCAAAGTCTTAGCTGGAATAACTGCTGGATTATTTTGAGCATCTGTTTTATTATTTTGTGCTTGTGCCATTTTCTCAACCAAATCGCTAGCATTAATTGTATCTTTAGAATTATCTGGATATGTTATTGTTACATTTCCTTTTTCATCTACTTCTACTTGTGTATTTTTTGGGAAATTATTTTTGTTTAAGTCTTTTATTTTATTTATAATTTCTTCTTTTTCTTTTTCTGTTAATTTTTCTAAATTTTTAACTTTTATTTTATTTTTTGGAAGAATTGGATCAATTGTATCAGCAATTGGTTTTTGTTCTAAAGCAGCTAACATTTGTTGCTTCTTAATAATTTCAGCTTTTAGATTTTTTATTTCCAAATCTAGTCCCTTAATTTTTTCATCTATTTCTTTTATTTTTTCTCTTAACTCTTTTTCTTTTTCATCTTCAGCCTTTTGTTCTTCTTCTAATTTCAAAAGTTTTTCTTTAAGAGTTTTTATCTCATTTGCTGTATTTTCACTTAAAGCCTGGCTAGCATTTTTTTCTTTTTCTAATTCTTCTATTTCTTTCTTATTTGCGTCAATTTTTTCTTGAATTTTTGCTTTTTCTTCTTCAAGTGCTTTAATCGCTTGGTCTTTGTTGTCTATAGCCTTTAATTTATTTTGTTTTTCTTCAATGCTATTTTGAATATTTTTAAGATTTTCTTTTTCAGCATCTACTTCTTCTTTAGCTTTTTCAACAAGTTTTTCTTGTTCTTCTTTTGCTGCTTTAAGCTCATTGACATTTTTTTCAGTTTCTGGCTTGATTTTCTTTATATCTTCAATCTCTTTTTCTAAACGCTCAATTTTTTTGTCAAGTTCAGCTTTTTTAGCCTCTAAATTTTCATAATCTTTAAGCTTTTCTTGTTTTTCTGAAATTTCTTTTTCAAGTTTTTCTTTTACTTGTTTTATAATATTTAATGCACTTTCTCCACCAATTTTTTTATTTTCAAGTTCTTTTATATCTTTTTTTAATTTCTCAATTTCATCAATTACATCTTGTGGTGTTTTATTATTTAATTTTTTTTCTAATTCTTCTTTTTCTTTTTGAATTGGTGCTATTTGAGCTTTTTTAGCCTTAATATTTGTTTTTATTTCTTGTATTTGTTTATCAAGTTCTTGATTTTTCTTAGCTAAGTCTATTGCATCTTTTTTAGCTTGTTCTTTCTTATTTGAAAGTTCAGCAATCTTATTTTGTATATTTGTGTTTTCTTGTTCTTTTTCTTGAATTTGTTTTTTTGAATTTTCAATTATTTCATCAAAATTAGGAATAACACCTTGAGGAGGATTACCAGCTTTTTTAGCATCTTCATAGTTTTGTTTAGCTTCTTTTGTCCTTTCAATATGTGTATTCAAATTTTGAATATTTCTTTTATTTTCTTCGATTTTTGCTTGTTCGCCTGAAATTTTATTATCAAAGTCTGCTACTTCCTTGCCTTTTTCAGCGATAGTTGCAGAATTTCTTGTCTTTTCCTCCTCTAATTCTTTAACTTTTTTTTCAAGAGTAGACATTTCATCTTCAATTTTTTTAATTTCTTTTTCTTTATTTTCAATGTTTTTATCCAAATCAGAATCATAATCTGGATATTTATCTATCAATTTTTGTAATTCAGCCTTTTTCAATTCATAACTAGCATTAACAACCTTTAATTGATCCTCAAACCCTTTTTTATCTACTTCATTTTTCTTTTCTTTTGCTTTCAAATCAGTGATTTCTTGTATAAGGCTTGTCTTATTAGCGATTATATTGTTTAAACTTTCTTGAATTTTTTCTCTTTCTTCTTTAGCTTTTGGAAGTTCTTGTTCATACTTAGCCAAATCAGCTGTATATCTTTCTAAAAGAGCATTTTCTTTCTCATAAGCTTTTTTCTTTTTATCTAATTCTTCACTAGATTTTTCTAGGCTTTCCTCAAGTTTTTTCTTTTTATCTTCACTAGCTTTTTCTTTTTCCTTATCTTCTTCTATACTTTCTTCAAGGGGCTTCTTATCCTTTGCTGGATCAAAGTTTTTTACATCCTCAATTTCTTTTTCCTTTTTCTCAAGGGCTTTTCTTAAATTTTCTTTTTCCTCATTAGCTTTTGCTAATTTTTCATCAAAAGATTTAAGAATTTTTTGGTTTTCAGCTTCTTTATCCTCAAGTTCCTTGATTTTATTTTTTAAATCATCAATTTCCTTAGCCAACTTGTCATTTTTCTTGGATAATTTATTAGAAAGTTCAGACTTTTCTTTAAGCAAGTCTTCTTTTTCTTTTAATTTTTCATCCAATTGCTTTTCTAATTGAGCAATATCTTTTTTAATAAGAGCAATTTTATTTTCAATTTCTTCCTTACTATCCATATTTATAGAATTTACATTAAGATTTTCTTCAGCCCTTACCATTTTTCCATTTGAAAAAATAATGCTAGAAGACAAAGCAAGCACCATAGCGTATTTTGCTAATTTTTGTTTTTTCATAATTTATACCTCATCTTTTATATTGTATTAGTTTTGTTTTATACATTATTTTCATATCTTACCAAAATATTTCTAAAGTGTCAACAAAAATTTTTCAAGAAAGTTTATTGATTTAATTTAGCAAACTTAATAGGTGTATGTTAGTAAATATGAGCTTTTTGTGAAATAAAAATGTAAGAAATGTGAGGGATTTTTTAAATGACAAAAGCAAAATTTGATTTTTAAATAAATATATCTAAAATTTACTCTGGGAAGAAAAAAATATTTGAAATTTTAAAAATAAAAATAAATAAAAATTATTTATTAGAAAATTTCAAATTATTAATAGAATTTTTTAAAAATTTTCAAAAAAAGAAAGTGCAAGCACTTTCTAAGTTTTTAATTGTAGAATTTTTTTATTTCTCATTATAAATTAATTTTTTTGGAATTTTTTATTATACTTTTTAGGATAAATATTATAATCGTGCCACTGGCACATTTTTAAGCTGATTACACGCTAACTTATCACTAATATTTTAATAAATTAGTATAACAATTTATTTTACAGAGTCTTCTCTTCGTTTTCGTTCGCAGGATAAATATTAAAAACGTGCACACAGGCACGTTTTTAAGCTATTTATCTAATCCTGGTCGCTGTATTGTTTTAGTTTTCCTAGGGCTTGGTTTTCTATTTGTCTTATTCTTTCTCTGGACAGATTATAAATTGTTCCTATTTCTTCTAGGGTTTTTGGTTTTTCGTTGTCCAAACCGTATCTATATATTATTATTTGTTTTTCTCTATCTGATAATTGATCCAAAGCCTTCATTAGGAAATCTTCCATATCTTTTTTTAGGATTTGATCGTCTACTGGGATTGAATCGTCTCCTACCATATCCATCAGCTCATCGCCTGTTGAATCTTCTGAATCTAAATTTATATTTAAGCTTGTTGAATTTACTTGATTTCTATTTATCAAAAATAAATCGTCGGCTTGTTTTTTGTCGATTCCTTCTTGTTTTAAAATCTTGTATAATTCTTCTTCGCTTGCTTCAGGATTTGCTTTTAATATTTGTTTTAATTTATTTAATTTTAAATATTTTCCTGCTGGTATTCTTATTGTGTGACCTTCTTTATTTATTGCTTTTCTTATTGCCTTATCAATCCATTTGTAGGCATAGGTTGTAAATTTGTATCCCAAAGTGAGATCAAATTTTTCTGCAGCTCTTATCATTCCAAGCATTCCTGATTGGACCAAATCTTCAAGCTCAAGGTCGTTTCCGTGTGAGCGATAAAAATATGAGGCTCTGCTTCTTACTAGTCCTTGGTTTTTGTCTACCAAGGCGCCAAGAGCATTTTGGTTTCCTTCTTGAAATTGTTCTACAATTTGCTCATTTGTTAAATCTGAAAGTCTAATTATGTCGGATCTTTGCCTTGCAACGATAGAATTTTTAATTTTTTTTCTATCTTCTTCCTCTTCTATTTCCAGCTCTTCATCTTCCAAAAACTGTTCAAATTCTTCTTTTTCATCTTCTGTTAAGCCCTTATAAATTTTTTGGGCTTGTTTTTCATCAATATCATCTTCATCGAAAAAATCTTTAAATTTTTCAAAGACTTCTTCGTCATTAAAATCTATTTTATCCATATAACCACCATAATTGATCTGCCTAAGCAGTCAAGTTCTTATAAAAATGATTTGAATTTTTATAAATTGAATTTATCTACCTTTACCATTTATTTTTCCAAGTCTTTTTTTATATCATCAAGTTTTTTTATTACATCTTCTGATAAGGGAAATTGCTTGAAATTATTTAAAAAATCTTTTTTTTGATTTCTTTTTATTTTTACCCTTTTATTTAAAAGATCATTCCTAAGCTCAAGGGCAGTAATCCTGCTTGCTCCTCTTTCAAAGGCAAGTGATTGGACTTGTCCATCGTCGGTTACAACTTTTACGTTGTGGCGACGTGCATATTTGTTTGTCATTTTTTCAATGTAGGTGTCTGCCGTTTGAAATTTTTTTGTATAGACTATTTCTATTCCTAATTTTTGAAAAATATTTTCTTTTTCGCCGTCTGAATTGTAGGCATCAAAAACCACAACAACTTTTTCATTTGAAAGGGATGCGTACTCTGCCATCTCGTCTATTAATTTTTCACGAGCAAGCTCTAGGGAATTTTCTTTTATATGAATTAATTCAGGCCAAGAATTTATTATGTTATAGCCATCAACATAGGTTATATTTTTTTTAGTTAAAGCCATTTTGTCTTAGACTTTCATAGATTGCGATTGCACTTGCTACCGATGCGTTTAATGAATTTATTTTGCCAAGCATGGGTATTTTTATTAGTCCGTCACAATTTTCTCTTACAAGTCTTGAAAGTCCCTTTCCTTCATTGCCAACAACTAGGGCAATTTTTCCTCTAAGATCTGTTTGGGTTATATCGCCATCCGCTTCTCCAGCTAGTCCATAAACCCAAAAATTTTCTTTTTTAATTTCTTTTATGGCCCTATTTATATTTTTAACCATGGCTATGTCAATATTGTTGATTGCTCCTGCACTTGTTTTGTAAACTGTTGAATTTACTTTTGCAGATCTTCTTTCTGAAATAATTATTCCATCAAATCCAAAGGCCTCTGCACTTCTAATTATTGCACCAAGATTGTGAGGATCTTCTATTTGGTCTAGAATCATTAGTCTTTTTTTATCTTTTAAATCATCAAGGTCCTTGTATTTGTAATCTTCTACTTCGATTTCAACACCTTGGTGGTTGCCAGAAATTTTTGAAAAATAATCCTTGTCCTCATAAAATATTGGCACATTTTCATCTTCTAATTTATTTATAATTTTATCAATTAGCTTGTGATTTTTGCCCTTATTGTCCAAAATATGAGCTTTTTTTATATTTTCGCCTGCATCAATGGTTTCAAGTACAGATTTTCTTCCATATATACTTGCCATTATTTAAGCTCCCACTTGGTTCCTTCTCTGGTATCTTTGATTAAAATTCCCATTTCAGAAAGTTTGTCACGAATTTCATCAGCCTTTTCAAAATCTTTTGCCTTTTTCGCTTCTTTTCTTTCTTCAATTAATTTATTTATTAAATCTTCATCAAGAGAGTCATCTGTTTTTTTTCTATTTTCTATACCAAGTACATCTTCAAGTTTTATAAATAAATCTCTAGTTTTTTCTACAAATTCTTTTGAAGAATTTTCATCAAGTTTGGTATTAGCAAATTTTGAAATTTCAAACAAAACTGTAAGGGCATCTGCAGTGTTTAGGTCATCATCCATTACTTTTCTAAAATTATTTTCGAAATTATCAAGCTCTTTTACAAAATCTTTTTCTTCATCTTTTAAATTTCCACTAGTTTTTTCCAAAAGATCGTCCATCCTAAATTTGGCATTGTTTAATCTTTCTAGGGAATTTTTTGCTTGCTCTATTATTTCTCTTGTGAAATTTATTGGAAGTCTATAGCTTGCAGACAAAAGCCAAAATCTTACAACCATAAGGTCATATTCTTTTTTAATATCGTGTAAGGTAAAGAAATTTCCCAAAGACTTACTCATTTTGGTTCCATCAACTTGGATCATGCCGTTGTGCATCCAATAATTTGCAAATTTTTTGCCTGATCTTGTTTCTGATTGGGCAATTTCATTTTCGTGATGAGGAAATTGTAAATCTTCCCCACCAGCGTGAAGGTCAATTGTTTCTCCCAATAATTTTTTGCTCATGGTTGAACATTCTATATGCCAGCCCGGTCTACCCTTGCCCCAAGGAGAATCCCGAGATACTTCTCCCTCTTTTTTTGTAGCTTTCCATAGGGTAAAATCCATAGGATTTCTTTTTTTGACCTTGTCTTTATCATCTAATCTGTTTGATGCGCCTTCTCTTAAATCTTCAATGTTTTTTCCTGAAAGATGTCCATAGTCTTTTGCTTTTGAAATATCAAAATAAACATCTCCATTTGATTCGTAAGCACAATCCTTATCCACCAATTCTTTTACAAATTCTATAATATCATCGATAGTTTCTGTAGCTTTTGGGTGGATGGTGTGCTCTTCGTCAAGATTTAAATCTTTCGCATCTTCCATATAAGCTTTTATATACTTATCTGTAACTTCCTTAGTTGATATATTATCTTTAATGGCCTTATTTATAATTTTATCGTCTACATCTGTAAAATTTACAACATATTTTACGTCATTGCCAAGATATTTTAAATATCTTCTCATTGTATCAAAAATTACCAAAGGACGGGCGTTTCCTATGTGCATATAATCATAAACTGTTGGGCCACATACATACATTCTTACCTTATTTTCATCAATTGTCTTGAACTCTTCTTTTTGTCTTGTGAATGTATTATATATTTTCATATTAAAAATTTTCCTTAACGTAATTTAATCTGTCGATCATTTTTTCCTTGCCCATAATTACAAAGGCATTTACAAGTTCTGGTCCGTGAACATTTCCTGTAAGTCCTGCCCTAACTGGGAACCATAAATTCTTTCCTTTAATTCCTGTTTCTTTTTGGATTGATTTCATTATGGTTTTTGCAAAGTCTAGGTCTACTTCATCAACTTCTTCAAGCTTTCCAATAAAGGCATCAAATAAAGTTTTAGCTTCATCAGTTTTTATAGCTTCAACTGCTTCATCAGTCCATTTCATATCTTTATCATCTACATAATAAACATAAGCTTCATTTTTTATATCAGAAAATTTATCGATTGCTGATTGCCAAGTTGCTGCAAGAAGATTTAATTTTTCTTCTGGATAATCTTCGCCAAAAAATCCTGCTTCAATACAATATGGTTTAATTGCAGCTGCTAAATCTTCAACGCTCATTTCTCTTACATAATGACCGTTAACCCAATCAAGTTTTCTTACATCAAAAACTGCTCCGGTTTTATTTACCCTATCAAAAGTAAATTGGTCATCAAGCTCTTTCATTGTAAAAATTTCTTCTTCACTATCAGGAGACCAACCCAAAAGAGCCAAATAATTTATTAATCCTTCTGGCAAATATCCTCTTTCGATGAAATCTTCAACCATTCCGTCTCCATTTCTCTTAGAATATTTTTTGTGATCTTTATTTAAAACTGTAGGAAGGTGAATATATTCTGGAGCTTCCCATCCAAAAGCTTGGTATAAAAATACGTGTTTTGGAGTTGAAGAAATCCATTCGTCCCCTCTTACAACGTGGGTGATTCCCATTTCGTGATCGTCAACTATAACTGCAAAATGATAAGTTGGATATCCATCTTCTTTTATCAAAACTTGGTCGTCCATATCATTTGTATTAAAAGTGATTTTTCCCTTAATCCTATCTTCAAAAGAAATATCAGTATCTTTTGGAAGTTTTAATCTTACAGTATATTTTTCTCCGTTGGCAATTTTTTCTTTTGCCTCTTCCAAAGTAAGTGAACGGCAAAGTCCATCATATTTTGGTGTAAGACCATCAGCTTTTTGTCTTGCTCTTAAATTATCAAGTCTTTCCTTTGAGCAAAAGCAATAATAAGCCTTGCCTTCTTCGATTAATTTTTCAATATATTTATCATAAATTCCAGCCTTAACCCTATCAGATTGGATATAAGGGCCGCAATTTCCTTTTTCGGTAATTTCTCCATTTTCATCAAGCATAACACCTTCGTCAATTTCAATTCCTGACCATTTTAAAGTCTTCAATAAATTTTCCAAGGCTCCTTCAACAAATCTGGTTCTGTCTGTATCTTCAATTCTTAAAAGCATTTTTCCACCAGTATGTCTTGCATAAAGGTAATTAAAAAGTGCTGTTCTAAGTCCACCGATGTGGAGGTAACCTGTTGGTGATGGTGCAAATCTAACTCTTGTTTCTGTCATAAGTCCTCCTTAAAAATATCACTTTTATTATATAATATCTCGACTAATTTATAAACTTATATTTTTTTGAAATTTTTCACATTTTTTAAAAATAGCGAAAACGAAAGGGAGTGCAAAACTCACTCCCTCCCAAATACTTCTTATATATTAGCATAAAAAATAAATTTTTTCAAGATTTATTATCAATTATAAGGATCTGCTTTTAAATGAAAATAAATTATTTTTCAAAAAATAACTTCCTGTTACTAATTGATATTTTTATATTTTAAATATGATATAATTAAATAAAATTAAGGAGGAACAAATGGCAAGATATTTAATAGGCAATTCTAACGATACTTGGAATTTTTATCAAGCTTATTATGCTTGTAGTCCTGGCGATATTTTAGAATTAAAAGAAAATTTTCATCTAATTTTAGAAGATGGATTTTTTGAAATAGATAAAGATTTGACCTTAGAAGGTCACGTTAATTTTGAAGATAATACAAATTATTATACAAATAAAATTGTTGGAAGACTTAACATAAAAAATAAAGCAAATGTAAATATAAATAGTTTGTGGTTAGAATCAAATAATAAATTTGATAATATTTTAAATATTAAAGATTCTTCCACTGTTTTTTTAAATAAAGTAATAATAGATAGGACTGACCTTATAAAATTAGATTCTAGTCAAGAAAAATATCCAGAAGTTTTTGTTTCTGAAAATTCAAGCTTAAATTTTGAAAATGTTACTACATTTGATAAGGGAGATTTTTATTCTAAATTATTTGCAAAAAATTCTAATATAGAAATCAACAATTCAGACTTATGTCTTTCTTTATCATTTGATTATTCTAATGTAAGTATTAACAAGTCCTGTATAAAAAAATATTACACAAATGCAATAAATGCTAAACATTCAGATTTAAAAATTAATAACTCCACTGTCAACGGAGGAGATACCCAAAAAAGATATCCTTGTTTATACATTTATAACACCAATATAAATTCAAATAACAATTTATTTATACAAAAAAATTACCCTAGCTGCTTGTTTTTAAATGAAAACTCATATTTGATCTCTAATGATGACATAGTTTCATCTGTGGATATTAATTATAGTAGAGCTTTTATTTCAAAATTAACTGTTAATGAAATATTTTGTATAAATCAAAAATCTCTTGCAATTGTAGAAGACTCCTTTAATTTAAAAGGAGAGAATAATGAAAAAATTGACTTGCTTATTCAAGATAACTCCATACTTAAAGCTTACGAAATTTCCCTTAATAGATATTTTGACCCTAATATTAGAATTAATGGTAGCTCTACCTTATTAACTGAATTTTTATCTATTAACGGCGAATATTATTATGATGAAAATTCTCCAATAAAAATAGAAAGGTCTGATGATTCCTATTATAAGGTCGGCTTAATTGAAAATGATGATTTGGATGAGGAATTTTTATATGACGAAATAGATGATGATGAAAATATCTCATCAAATGAAAACGAGCTTTCGCCATACGATAAGCTTAATAAATTAGTTGGATTAAATTCTGTAAAAAATGAAATAAACAAAATGATTAGGATGGTCGAATTTAATAATAAAAGAATCCAAATGGGTTTTCTTCCTGAAGAAAATTCGCTCCATTCTGTATTTCTTGGAAATCCTGGAACTGGAAAAACAACTGTAGCAAGGCTTATTGGAGAGATATTATTTGAATATAAGGCCTTATATAATAAGGAAGAATTTATTTTCATTGAAGCTAGTGAATCTGATTTGATTTCATCTAATGTAGGTCAAACTGCCGAGCAAACTTATAAATTATTAGAAAAAGCAAAAGGTGGAATTTTATTTATAGATGAGGCTTACACCTTAAATAAGGGAGATTCCTCTGTGAATTTCGGTCAAGAAGCTATAAATACTATTCTTAAATATATGGAAGATCACAGAAGTGAAATTATGATAATTTTTGCTGGATACACTAAGGAAATGGAAGAATTTTTAGATACAAATCCTGGTTTGAATTCTAGAGTTGCCAATAAATTTGTTTTTGAAGATTACTCAAGTGATGAAATTGTTCAAATCGGAGAAAGTATTTTAATTGAAAAGCAATATGTAATAGAAGATAGAAATTATTATGAAAAAAATGTGAAATTTGCTTATGAACAATCTATAGATAAATCTAACGCTAGATGGATTAGAAACTTTAATGAAAAACTACTAAAAGTATTTGCAACAAGAGTTATCGAAAGTGAATCAACAGATCTTTCGACTTTAACAAACGATGATATTGATCAGGTATTTAACATTGGCAAATACAAAAATTATGATGGAAAAGATGAGGACGCTTATAATAAATTACAAAATCTTATAGGAATAGACCAAGTAAAAAGGCAAGTTGATGAATTTATTTCTATGGCAGAGCTAAATAAAAAAAGAAGAGATTCAGGACAAAAAATCCAAAACTTTACTTTGCATTCCTTATTTCTTGGAAATCCTGGTACAGGAAAAACTACCGTCGCTAGAATTTTAGGTGATCTTCTATATCAAAAGTCTATTATAAAAGAAAATAAATTTATCGAAGTTTCTAGATCAGATCTTGTTGCAGGTTATATAGGTCAAACTGCAATTAAAACAAGAGCAGTTTTAAAATCAGCGCTTGGTGGAATTTTATTTATAGACGAAGCCTACAGCCTATCACAAGGATCTGATAATGATTTTGGAAATGAAGCCATAGATGAAATTTTGAAATTTATGGAAGATTATAGAGAAAGCATAGTAATAATATTTGCTGGATATAGCAAGGAAATGAAAGAATTCCTATCTTTAAATTCAGGTCTTCAGTCAAGAGTTCCAAATAAATTTAATTTTGAAGACTACACTGTAGATGAGCTTGTAAAAATCGGCTTATCAAGTTTGGATAAATTTGCATATAAGGTTGATGAAGATCTTTACTATCAAGTTGTAGAAAATAATTATAACAAATCAAACGACCATAGTAATGGACGATGGATTAGAAATTTTAATGAAAAATTAATCAGAATAATGAGCCAAAGAATTTCAAATACCAATGAAGATGATGTAAACACAATTACAATAGAGGATTTGGAACAAATTAAGGAGTAAAAATGGCTAATCAAAATCAATATATCAAACCACCATCAAAAGATAATAAAAATATTAATAATGATGCCGAATATATAAAACCTCCTTCCAAAAAAGAAGCAGAATATGTAAAACCTCCAACAATTGAAGAAACTACCAATCAAAATGTGACTTATGATAATAAGTCTAAAGATGAATTTATTGACCCTTACAAAAATCCATCTTATTTTTCCACACCAAAAATGGGAATAACATTTTATATAAATTCATATATAATAATATCTTCAATTTTTATTATTGCTAGCTTTGATTATAGCTTTCTAAAAGGAATGCTTTATTTAGCGTATTTTTTATTAACAAATTACACTTATTCGTGGTACGCAGATTACAAAAGATATATTGGTGGAAGATTTTCATCATTTTTCAATCCTTATGGAGCTGTAAATATGGCAAAAGCTTCAAGCAAATTTATGGATTATTACGAATCATCTTCAAGCACAAATTGGCTTGGTGAAACAAAAACAACCTATAGGAAAGATGTAAGTACATCAATATTTGTATTTTTTATTGTCCTACTATTTACAGAGCTTATTAAATATTTTATAACCATACCTTTGGCCTTCTTAACATTATTTTTTCATAAAAGAACCATAAGAAAATATAATGAGGCTGTTGATAATAATAACTAAAAAATAGGCTGTTGCAAAAAATCTTGCAACAGCCTATTTTTTAAATTGCCCTACCCTTATTTTTTGAATCTAGGATTTTTTCGTCTAGATTTTCTAGGGCGTCTTCTAATTTTTTTATCATTTTTTCTTTGTTTCTCATGTGAGATGTTACTTTTACCAAATTTACTATGTGGCCTGATGAGTAGAGGACATCTCCCGGAACATCTAGATTTTTTAATAATTCTATTTGTTCTTCTAGGTTTTCTCTGTTACTTGTTTCTTTAAAATTTCCTTCTTCTCTCATTTTGTATAATTTTGATCCTCTTTGAACGTCTGTGCTCATTATAAAAATTCCTATTGGTGGATAGAGGTTTAAAAATTTTGCTGTTTCTCTTGCGTTTTCTTTTGAATTTCCATTTCCTGCAACTCCTTGCATTACTATGGCGTTGTAGGTCATGTTTGCATATTTCATTTTCTCTATCCCTTTTTTATAATAATCAAGGTCAGCTCCCTTATCAAGCCAGTCTAGGACTTTTTGATTTCCTGTTTCTACTCCAAACCAAAGTTCATTGTAGCCTTTTTTTCTTAAGAGTTTTAAATCTTCTTTGCTTTTATTTTTTAAATTATAAAAACTGGCGTAGGAAGTTATGGTTTTTACTTCTGGGATATATTTGTGGATTAAATCGGCAATTTCTATCAATTTTTCTGTTGAAAGAACGAAAGGATCTCCGTTTAATAAATAAATTCTTTCGATTGGCCTTGGGTAGGTCATGGAAATTTCTAAAATATCACTTTCTACATCTTTTATAGGAGAAATCCCAAAATTTGTCATACCATACATAGTACAAAAGGCACACTTATTGTGGGAACAGCCGTAAGTTACTTCCAAAAGTGGTGTGTAGGCTTCAAGTGGTGGTCTATAAACTTGTCCTGTGTAATGCATAATACTAAATCCTTTCTAAAAATTCTTCGATTTCTTTTTCTTGGCTTTTGTAGGTTGTAACAAATCTTGCTACGAATTTATCTTCTCTTTTTTCTCCAACTTCAAAATAAGCAAATTCTTCCCATTTTTTTATATCTTTATCTGAAATTTCTACAAAAACTTGGTTTGATTCAAATTCATAGGCAAGTTTGTAGCCTTTTTCTTCAAAGCCTTTTGCCAATTTTTCTGCCATTTTGTAGGCTTTTTTTGCTCCTTTTATATATAAATCATCTTGGAAGAGTCTTTCAAACATAATTCCTGTAACAAATCCTTTGGCAAGCATGGCTCCTTTTTGTTTTTGCAAATTTCTGAAATTTTTCTTCAAATTATCATTTACAATTACAAGGGCCTCTCCAAACATAAGTCCGTTTTTTGTTCCTCCAAAATAAAATATATCGCAAAGCTTAGTCAAATCCTTAAATTTTAAATCTGATTTTTCATTTGCTATGGCGTGCGCTAGTCTTGCCCCATCCATAAATAAATATAAGTCGTGTTTTTTACAAAAATCGTAAAGCTCTTCCAAATCTTTTTTACTATAAAGAGTTCCAACTTCTGTTGTGTTTGATATATAAACTTTTCTTGGAACTGTGTGGTGTTCGTTGGTAAAAGATTTATATTTTTCTTCCAATAATTTTTTTGTAATCTTTCCGTCCTTTGTTGGAATTGTTTCGATTTTTATTCCACAAGCCTCGATTGCTCCAGCTTCTTGGTCTTCGATGTGACCACTTGTGGCAGCAATTATGGATTCTTGTGCCACCATTCCTACACTTGCCCCAAGAATATTTGCTCCTGTACCTCCGTGGATAAAATAAATATCAACATTTTCATCTTCTAATTTTTCTTTAATCAATTTTTCAGCATTTTTGCTGTGGCAATCAACCCCGTATCCTGGATTTATTTGGTCAAGATTTTCTTTTATAGCATCTAAAATTTCTGGATAACAAATATCTGAATAGTCATTTCTAAAATTAATCATAAATTCTCCTTACAAAAACGATTTTCTTATTCTATCATACATTTTTCATAAGTTTTTTCCATTTTAAAATTTACAACCATCACTTTGTTAGTCGAATTTAATTCCTAGGATTTCTTTACTTTTAATATTTTTAAAATTTTATTTACTAATTAATTAAATTTTCCCAAAGAAAAAACCAAAGCTTTAAACTTTGGTTTTTAAAATTTATATTTTTTCATATTTTCACTTGCTATAGCTACAGTGGAAATATTGTGTAAAAGTGCTGATTGAGTATTTGTTATAAACGATGTTAAACCTAACGCTATCAATAAACTATTAAAGGCAATTATTTTTTCATAATCATTTTTTACTCTCTTATCTACACTTCTTGAAAGTTTTACAAGATCAACTAATTCTTTGAGCGAATCTGTTTTTATTGAAACGTCAGAGATTTCTTTGGCAAGATCTGCACCTTTTGACATAGAAATTCCCACGTCTGCCCTTGATAGAGCAATTGAATCGTTTACTCCATCTCCTATCATTATAATTTTTCTTCCCATTTGTTTCATTTTTCTTACATAATTTTCTTTGTCCTCTGGAAGAACTTGGGATTTATAAAAATCCAAATCAAGTTTTTTGCTTACAGCTCTAGCAGAATTTTCATTATCTCCTGTAAGCATAGCAATATGAGTAAAACCTAAATCTCTCAAAGCCATTACTGTCTTTTTTGCATCTTCTCTAATTGGATCATCAATGCACAAAACCGCCATCAATTTATTGTCATAAGCCATAAACAAAAGAGAATATTCTTCTTTTAATGAATTTATCAAATCTCCTTGTTGGGAATTGATTTTTATTCCTTCGTCTTCAAGAATAAAATGTTCGCTTCCTATGAGAGCTGTTTTTCCATTTATTTTTGATTTTATACCATGAGCCATTATATATTCTGGCTTTGAATGCATTTCTTCGTGGCAAAGATTTTTTTCCACAGCTTTTTTCACAACAGCTCTTGCTATTGAATGAGGAAAATGTTCCTCAAGGCAAGCAGCTATTCTTAAAGCCTCATCCTCATCGATATCAAAGGCAATTACTTTTTTGACTTCTGGCTGGGACTTGGTTAATGTTCCAGTTTTATCAAAAATAATTGTGTCAGCTTTAGCTATGCTTTCAAAATATTTTCCACCTTTTACCAAAATATTTTCTTCTCCAGCCTGACTTATAGCCTTCATATATGCAATTGGAATTGTAAGTTTTAAGGCACAAGAATAATCTACCATCAAAAATGATTTTGCTTTTATGAAATTTCTTGTAAATAAATATGTTAATCCTGCCCCAATAAAAGAATATTTTACCAAAGAATCAGCCATAGATTCTGCTTTTAATTGAGCAAGAGATTTATTTTTTTCACTATCTTCAATAAGTTTTATTATGTGATTTAACCTAGAATCTCCATATTTTTTATTAGTTTTTACTAAAAGCTCTCCTTCTTCAAGAACAGTCCCTGCAAAAACAGTAGAATGTTCATTTTTTTCAACAGCTTTTGCCTCTCCAGTAAATGAAGCCTCATTTACCATGGCAAAGCCCTCAACAACTTCTCCATCCACAGGAATTTTACTTCCCATAGAAATATAAATTAAATCTCCAATTTCTACATCTTTTAGATTTTTGATTATTTTTTGATTTCCATCTTTTACAAAAACTTTATCAACATTTAAAGCAAGCGAAGATTTTAAATTAAGTCTTGATTTTTTTAAGGTATAATCTTCAAGCTCTTCTCCCAATGATAAAAGAGCCATTATGCTAGCAGCATCCCCAAATTTTCCTGTAATTATAGAAATTGTAATTGCACTTGCATCCAAAACTGCCACATCTATTTTTTTATTTTTTATAGATTTTAAGCCTTCCTTTACAAAAGGATAAGCTCTCAAAAGTGTAAAAAATGGTCTAATACTGATAGGCATAAGATAACCAAATACAATTCTCTTGTATGCTGAATTTCTTAATATATGAAAAATTGATTTATCAACTTGTGGAATAAAATCTGCATCATCAATTTCAAAATTATCCAAAGATTTAAGATCAAAGTCAAGGATAAATCTTGCAATATTTCCTATATAATCTTCATCATAATTTACAATAATAGATTTTGATATATAAGAAATTTCACAAGATTTCACGCCCTTTACTTGTTCAATTTTGTACTTTAATTTATTGACGTTAGATTTTTTTAGATAATCCTCGTAAATAAACCTACTTCTTCCAATAGTTCTCGCCTTTATGGCCGCTCTCATCCTAGTCCTCTTTAATTTCTTTTATTATTTCTTCCTTAACTTCTTCTTTAGCTTCTGAAGCAACATTTTCTATATCAAGCTTATCTTTTGCTTCAGCTTCAAGTCTTTCTTCAATTTCATTTTTAATTTTTGCTTCAGCCACTATATCATCAGTTGTAACTTTTATATTTTCTACAGTCTTATCAACAGCACTTTTTGCTTTCAATCCTTGTTGGACTGTAGCCACAGCAGCCTTTTTTGCTAATTTTGATGTGAGAACCTTTCCCCCAATAGCTCCCGCTATTACTCCAATACCTGTACTTATAATTTTTTTGTTTACTTTAATCATCTTTTCCTCCTATTTTTTTTATTGAAATAATTATAACCGCTTTAATTATTTTTTGCAAATTTTTTTAGCTTTATTTTAAATTTTGCTAATAAAAATCTTTATCATTTGTAATGATTTCTAATATCGGCAAAATTTATTGTGAATTATTTTATATTTTTAAAAAAGAGCTTTTGCAAATACATCCTTCATGGAAATAATCAATTTACAAAAGCCTTTCTTAATTAATAATTATTTTAAATTTAAATCAGTCACAATATGGACATGATTTAGATTTTTCTTTATTTTTTTCTTTTTTACTTTGACACTTTCCACTATTGCAAGAAGTTTTTTGAGCACAGTCTTTGCAACCAAAATTTGAGCCTTCTTTTATAAATCTAGTATAGATTATATAAGAGCAAGTTCCCAAAATTATTATCAAAAGTATCCAAGATTGTATATTCATAAAACCATCCCTTCATAATGATTTTTTTATTTTCTTGCAAAATTTAATTTGTAAGATCTTTTTTCTTCTTTGTATTTTACAGGTCTAAAAATCAAATATAAAACACCTATCAACACTAATATTGCAAGTATTGTCATAAATGAAAATTCTTTATATACAAAGAAGTTTGCTAAATGATAGAAAATAAATGCAATCGCATAGGCAAATGCCATTTGGTATCCTATAGCAATAAGTGTCCATCTATTATTATTCATTTCTGTTTTTATAGCTCCAACTGCTGCAAAACATGGCATACAAAGCATATTGAAAAGCAAGAATGAGTATCCAGCTACTGGTGTTCCTATTGCTTGGTTGAAAGCTGTAATTAATTGTCTATTTGTTTCATCAAGATCTGCTCCAATTCCAAGAACAACTCCCATTGTTGAAACTACGTTTTCTTTTGCAACGAATCCTGTAATTGTTGCTACTGCTGATTGCCATTGTCCAAATCCTAATGGTTTAAATAAAACTGCTAAATATCCACCTAAAACTGCAAGTATTGAGTTTTCTGATTCAGCTTCTACCAATTTAAATGAGAAGTCGAAGTTTGATAAGAACCAAATAATTATAGATGATACTAAAATTATTGTTCCTGCTCTTTTTACAAAGCTCATTCCTTTATTAAACATATCTCTTAAAACTGAAGTAACTCTTGGTGCGTGATATGGTGGAAGTTCCATAACAAATGGAGCTGGATCTGATGCAAATTCTTTAAATTTCTTTAAAATAATTCCAGAAATTATTACAGAAACTATTCCAATTATATAAAATGAAAATGTTACTAAAGCTTGATCTTTTTTGAAAAATGCTCCAGCTATCAAAGCAATTACTGGAAGTTTTGCAGAACATGGCATAAAAGATGTAGTTATAATTGTAATTCTTCTATCTCTTTCATTTTCAATTGTTCTTGATGCTTGGATTCCAGGAACTGAACATCCTGTACCTATCATTACTGGTATAAATGATTTTCCAGAAAGACCAAATCTTCTAAATACCCTATCCATTACAAAGGCAACTCTTGCCATGTATCCTATATCTTCAAGAATTGAAAGTTGGGCAAATAATACTAACATTTGTGGTAAGAATCCTAATACTGCACCAACTCCTGCTATGATTCCGTCTGTTGCAAGACTAACTAAAACGTCACTGATTCCAATATTTGTTAGAAAATCTGCAACAGCAGGTGTCATTGTATCTTCAAAAAATCCATTTACGGCATCAGTCGCCCCAGTTCCTAAAGTTGAAATTGCTATATAATAAATAACAAACATTACTAGGGCAAAAATTGGAAGTCCCAAAATCCTATTTGTAACTATCTTATCGATTTTATCAGTTGTTGAAAGTTTTGGTGGAGCTTTTTTAAGAACTTTTTCTCCAACTTCTCCAAGAGCTTCATATCTTTCAGTAGTTACAATACCTTCAGCAACATCATCTTCTTTTTTCTCAAAATCTTCTCTTAAAGATTTTATATTTTCTTTTTGGCTAGTTGATAAAGAAATATTTTCAA
The DNA here is from genome assembly GCF_001815585.1 of Anaerococcus sp. HMSC075B03. Lineage (NCBI taxonomy): Bacteria > Bacillati > Bacillota > Tissierellia > Tissierellales > Peptoniphilaceae > Anaerococcus > Anaerococcus sp. HMSC075B03. Next base: position 117,207 of record NZ_KV821183.1, on the reverse strand, counting down.
ACATATCTTCATCATTTTCAAAGGCCTTGATTGACAAATATCTTTCAAGTTTAGAATCAACAGATCCAGAAATTTCACTAGAAATTTTTTCCAAAGCTTCTTCTAATTCTCCAGAATATTTTAAAGGATTTGGTAAAGATAATTTATTTTCTGATTTTACAATCTCATTGATTAAGTCCTTTGTACCTTGTTTTTTGCTAGCAACAATTTCTACAACAGGACAACCTAAAATTTTAGAAAGATTATCTTTATCAATAACATCGCCGTTTGATTTAACTATATCCATCATATTCAAGGCAATAATTGTTGGAATTCCAAGTTCAATTAATTGGCTTGTAAGATATAAGTTTCTTATAAGATTTGATCCATCAACAAGATTTACAATAAGGTCAGGTCTTTGGTCAACCAAATATCCTCTTGAAACAACTTCTTCCATTGTATAAGGGGAAAGTGAATAAATTCCTGGTAAATCTTGGATAATAATATCCTTGTGTCCTTTTAATTTTCCTTCTTTTTTATCAACTGTAACTCCTGGCCAGTTTCCTACTCTTTGGCTTGAACCTGTAAGCTCATTAAAAAGAGTGGTTTTTCCTGAGTTAGGGTTACCAGCTAAAGCAACCGTATAAGTCATCTATTCCTCCACTATTATGTTTTTTGCATCTTCTTTTCTAAGAGTCAATTCATAACCACGTAAATTAACTTGGATAGGATCTCCTAATGGGGCAATTTTTCTTACATAAACCTCAGTTTTTTTTGTAATCCCCATATCCATAATTCTTCTTATGGTAGCTCCATCTCCCTTAATTTTTTTTATTATAGCATTTTCTCCTACTGCTACATCTTTTAAAGTTTTCATTATTATATCTCCCTCACGTATATTCTTTTTGCTAAGTCTTTGTTAAGAGCATACTTGCTATTGTCAACCATAATAATGTAATTTACTCCATCAAAGAAAAATAATTTAACTTTTTTCCCCTTTACAAAACCTAAATTTGAAAGATGGGTTTTCATTTCATCATTTCCAGTTACTCTAATAACTTCTGCTTCTTGTCCATTATTTAATAAGGTTATTGGCATATATTCCTTCTTTCTATTTATTAATCTATTATTTTAAACAAATTTATTTATGGCTTATAATTATATGATTTTTCGTAATAATAGTCAATATCAGCAATCTCTAAAAAAAAGAAATCCAGCTAACCGAACCAGTGAAGTTTTACTTAGTCATAATAATAATAATATGTAAAATAATGATATATATTATCACTATCTTCATTAACAATTATACACCGAATAATCTGATATTGAATATCATTATATTGGTTTTATTTTTTGAGAACGTAAATATAAATAAAAAATTTTTGTTATTAAAAAAATTTTTATTTTCTCCTAGTAAAAAATAAATGGAAATTTCAAATTTATTGTTTAAAATTTTGTGTGAAAATGAAACAAAAAAATAATAGAAAAATTTTTTTAATTTTCCAAAAAATAAAAAGCCCAGATGATTGGGCTTTTTATTTACAAAGTATTAAAATTTGCATAGCAAAATTTAATACAAAAATATTTTATTTCAAATTATTAAATCTAATTTATTGGAAAAACTGAGCAGAAAATTACCCCATCTCCTAAGTGAGAGCCTATTACTGCTGTTACGTCTATTATTTTAAAATCTAGGGCATTTTCTATTTCGCTACTTAGTCCTTCTTTTAAAATTTCGATTTCTTCTCCACTATCTGCTCCGCCGATTATTATTTGATAATCCTTGTATTTTTTGCAAAGCTTTTTCAAATATTTTATTAATTCTTTGTATGATTTTTTCTTTCCCGTGACTTTTTTTATTAATTTTATTTCTCCATCTTCTATGCACAAAACCGGTGAAAATGAAATTAAATTTGCAAGCTTGGCTATAGTTTTTGGAAGTCTTCCGCCCCTAACCAAGGCATCCAAATTTTTTACAACTCCTGCTACGTTGCAATATTTTAAATTATCCAGACTTTTTTTGTAAATTTCATCAAGTCCCATTCCGTCTTTCGCATAAATTGCAGCTTTTATTACAGGATAAATTGCAGCTATTGTGGCTGTATTTGTATCTATTATTTTAATTCTTGCATCTGGATTTTCTTCTACAAATTCCTCTTTCATCATATCCATCATTTGATAAATTCCAGAAAATTTCTTTGTAATTGAAAATACTATAAAATTTCTATATCCTTTTTGGTATTCTTCTTCCAATAATTTCAAAAATTTCCCAGGAGATGGCATAGAAGTTGTAACTCTCTCCTTGCCTTCCTTATATTTTATAAAAAAATCTTCTCTACTTAATTCGTAAAGGTCGGTGTAAGATTTGTCTTTGAAATTTATATTAAAAGGAAGTATTGAAATATCATATTCCTTTGCCATGTCAAGGTCTATATTACATCCCGAATCAGCTATAATTTTTACTTTTTCCATAATAACTCCATCAATTAAAAGCTCTTTATTTATATTATAAATATTTTTTGATACATAATCTTTCGTAAAGTAACTATACTTTTCTAGAAATTTAAAACAATCTTATTAACTTTATTTTACAAAGTAATTATAGAGATTTTATTTATTTCTCTATTTTAATTTTCTTTCCTTATATATAAGAAGAAAAAAGGGTATTTATATTATACAAATAACAAATAAGGGTAATTCCCCAAAAATTATAGAGGTGAAAAATGAAAAAAACATTAAAAATTATCTTTTCCATAATAGGAATACTTCTAATAGGAATTTTAATTCTCCTATCATATCTTTGGATAAAAGAGTACCGACCAGAAAAAATTGAAAATGTAGAAATCCAAGGAAAGGGCGATAAAAATCCAGAAATCGGAAAAAGTTATACGATAATGACTTGGAATATTGGATACGGCGGACTTGATAAAGACACAGATTTCTTTATGGACGGTGGAAAAATGGTCTTTCCAATAAACAAAAGCCATGTAGAAAAATCAATTAACCACATCATTAATTCAAGTAAAAAAATAAATGCCGACATAAAATTTTTCCAAGAAGTAGATATAAATTCAAAAAGAACCTATCACATAAACGAAGTAGAAAAAATCAGAAAAAATTTGGGTGGAAATACAAGCTTCGCCCTAAATTTTAAGGCTGCCTTTATTCCATATCCAATCCCACCAATGGGAAAAGTTGAATCAGGAATAATGACTCAAACAAATTTTAAAATACAAAAATCAAAAAGGTACCAACAAGAAATCCCTCACAAATTTCCATCAAGACTAGTAAACCTAAAAAGAGCCTTCAACCCTTCATACATTGACATAAAAAATTCCGACAAGAAATTAGTAATAGTAAACGTCCACTTAGACGCCTACGAAAAAGGAAACAACGGAAGAATTGCACAAACAAAAGAAATAATAAATTTCGTAAACAAAGAATACAAAAAAGGAAATTATGTGATAGTAGGCGGAGATTTTAACCAAGAGCTAACAGGAAATTACAAAGAATTGCCAGAAGGAATTTGGAATCCAAAAATTTTGCCAAAAGAATTGCTAACAGAAAATATAAAACTCTACTACGACAAAAACGGAGAAACATCAGTAGTAAACGACAAACCATACACAGGAAAAGACGCCTATCTTTCAACCATAGACGGATTTATGGCAACAGATAATATAAAAATAAAAACCATAAAAACCCAAGAAAAAGAAAATTTCCAATACTCCGACCACAATCCAGTTGTCATGGAATTTGTTTTGAAATAAAATTTAAAAGTTAATATCAAATAAAATATAAAAAGTGCTTTTGTAAAATGAAAATTATTTCATATATTGCAAAAGCACTTTTCCATTAAATATAATAAATAACACTAAAATTCAAAAATAATTTAGCTAATATCTCAAAATCAATAGCAAAAATAAAATAAAGATACAGAATATCAAATATTCCATATCTTTACTAAACCCCATTATCCTAAATAACTTTTACAGTTTCATCAATATTTTTGCGTTTATAATGATTTTCTAAAGGCTTAACTCCATCATTCGCATAGCCCAAATCAATCATTGCAACAATTTTTTCATTTTTAGGCAAAGAAAATTCTTCGCTAGCCTTATCAGGATCAAAAAGATTTACCCAACAAGAATCAACATCAAGGCTTGAAGCTGCCAAGACCATGTGACTTGCAACAATCGTAGCATCTTCAACACCAGTATTATATTTACCTCCCGGATAAACAAAAGCCTCACTCTCATCAAAAGCTACAAGCAAAACAAGAGGAGCATTATACCTACAAGGAGTAAGCTCATCAATTTTTATAAGAGCATCATTTGATTTTGCAACGTAAATTCTTTGAATCTGATTGTTCTTAGCAGTAGGTGCAAGCCTGCCCGCTTCAAGAATAATATCAAGCTTCTCCTTTTCAACTTTTTTATCACTAAAATTTTTACAAGAATAACGATTCTTTACAAGTTCAATAAAGTTCATAAAACCTCCTTTAATAAAATTTCAAGTAATATACAATGTCATATATTTAATTTAACTATATAGCGAAAAGTTCACACTTCAATACATCTAATGTTATCAATCAACCCTATTAAAGAACTTGCTAAAAGGTGGTCTTGTACATTTCAATACATCAAATGTTATCAATCAACCTAGATCCTGAATTTAAGTATATAGTGGTTACTTCATTTCAATACATCTAATGTTATCAATCAACAAGATTAAAAAAATATAAGTATGACCTTGATTATATATTTCAATACATCAAATGTTATCAATCAACTTGGCTTCCCGCCCTCTTCATTGGTGCTTTTGTTGCATTTCAATACATCTAATGTTATCAATCAA
>NZ_KV821183.1:111917-112271 GCF_001815585.1 Anaerococcus sp. HMSC075B03 | reverse complement strand
ATTTCAATACATCTAATGTTATCAATCAACTTATAATTATAATATTAAAGATTCTTATTATTTCGGATTTCAATACATCTAATGTTATTAATCAACCCTCCACAAACATTAGATATTTAATTTCAGATGTATTTCAATACATCTAATGTTATTAATTAACTAAAAATTAAAAGTATAGATGATTCAACTATATATTATTTCAATACATCTAATGTTATTAATCAACCATCTAGATTTTCTTCTGCCCATTTTTTTGCTTCATTTCAATACATCTAATGTTATTAATCAACAGGTTATGTTAGAAAATTGGAATTAACCTATAATGTATTTCAATACATCAAATGTTATTAATCA
>NZ_KV821183.1:111459-111817 GCF_001815585.1 Anaerococcus sp. HMSC075B03 | reverse complement strand
TTCAATACATCAAATGTTATTAATCAACGTGCTAAAAATGAATTATTTTTAACTTTGACTTACGCATTTCAATACATCAAATGTTATTAATCAACAAACTAGAACAAGAGGTCTTGTAGAAGTGAGAGAATTTCAATACATCAAATGTTATTAATCAACTTTTTTAAAATGCCTGCTGAAAAAGATAAAGTTAAGGTATTTCAATACATCAAATGTTATTAATCAACTATGAATGATATTGTAAAAGATGATTATTCTATTCCATTTCAATACATCAAATGTTATTAATCAACATATGTTGTTATACACACATTTTTACAGCTAGCTTTATTTCAATACATCAAATGTTATTAATCAA